>NZ_DASSES010000018.1:0-4093 GCF_035695185.1 Frateuria sp. | reverse complement strand
GCTCGGGAACGGGTTCCCCGCACACGCCCGAACGGGCAACGACGTGCTTCCCCCGCCTGCGGGAAGGTGCCCGGAGGGCGGATGGGGGAAGCGCTGCCTCAGCCCTCCATTGCGTGCGCCGCCTGCCACATGGCGCGCGTCAGCGGACGGTTGGCGTGCGGTGTCTGCAGCACCACCAGCGTGGTCGTGCTCACGCTCGGATGGATCTTCAGCAGGCGGTCGAGCACCGCCTCCAGGTGGGCCACCGACAGCGCGACCACGTGCAGCAGCGCCGAATCCTCGCCGGCCAGCCGGCGGCACTCCAGCACCTCCGGAACATCCGCCACCAGCGCGCCGATGCGTGCGCAGATGCCGCCGTCGCAACGCAGGCGGATCATCGCGTCAATGCTGTAGCCCAGCCGCTTCGGGTCGACGACGGCGCGGTAGCCGGCGATGACCCCGGCTTCCTCCAGCCGCCGGACCCGCTCGGCCACCGCCGGGGCGGACAGGCCGACCTGCCGGCCCAGTTCGGCGTAGCCCTGGCGCGCGTCCTGCTGCAGTGCTTCGAGCAGTTGCCAGTCGCGGGCGTCCAGGTCGGGTTTCGATACGAAGGCCATGGCAGGGACTCTACGATTCGTTCGTCGGCGAAGCATGCCATTGTGGCTTGGTTGCATGCTTCCTGCGCATCCCGGCCGTCACTAGGATGCGCACTTCCCCGCACCGGAATTCCCCATGGACACCCCCCGTCTGGACGGGCGGACGCTGGCCCTGATCGGCGTCGCCCTGGTCACCTGGTCATCCGCCTACGCGGCGATCGCCTACGCACTGCCGGCCTTCACGCCGGGCGAGGTGGCATTCGCGCGGCTGGGCATCGGCTCGCTCTGTTTCGCGCTGTGGCTGCTTGCCCGGCGCCCGCCGCTGCCGGCCCGGCGCGACTGGCCGCAACTGGCGGTGCTTGGCGTGACCGGCCTGACCGTCTACCACATGGCGCTCAACTACGCCGAGACGCGGATTGCCAGCGGCACCGCGGCGATCCTGATCTCGCTGGTGCCGGCGGCCACCGCGGCCCTGTCGGCGCTGTGGCTGCGCGAGCGCCTGCCGGCGCGCACCCTGGCGGGGCTGGGGGTGGCGCTGGTCGGCGTGGTGATGGTGGTACTGGCCAGCGGCAAGCAGGTGAAGTTCGAGCCGATGGCCGCGCTGGTGCTGCTCAGCGTCGCCGCGTCGGCCATCTACTTCGTGGGGCAGAAGCCGCTATTCGCGCGATCGAGCGTGTTCGGCGTCACCGCGTTCACCTTCTTTGCCGGCACGCTGGGCGCGCTGCCGTTCGCCACGCACCTGCCGCAGGCGCTGGCCGCCGCGCCCTGGCCGCGCATCGGCGCGTTGCTGTGGCTCGGTTTCGCGCCGACCTTCGTCGGCTACATCGCGTGGAATGTCGCGATCCACCGCAGCTCCGCCTCGCAGGTGTCCAGCTTCATCTACTTCTCGCCGCCGATCGCCGTGCTGATCGGCTGGTTCTGGCTCGGCGAACGGCCCGGCCTGCTGACCCTGGTCGGCGGCGCGGTGACCGTCGGCGGCGTGGTCCTGGCGAACATGCGCCGGCGGCCGCTGGCTGCCCCCGCGGCACTGGAGCCACGCCCCTGTGGCCGCTGACGTCGTCGACCTGGGGGCGCTGGCCGGGCGGCTGCCCCGGGCGTGGCAGTCGCTGCTGCTCGGACGCGTGGGTCCGGCCCGCCTCAAGCTCGTCCGCATGGACCAGGCCCCCTACGCGGAGGAGGCGCATGCTGACGCCGAAGCGTTGCTGGTGCTCGACGGCGAACTGCGCCTGCGCGTCGCCGGCGAGGCCCGCATCGTGCGCGCCGGCGAGCTCTGCCTGGTCCCGCCCGGCGTCGCCCACGCGGTGGAGCCGGGCAGCGCGGGCACCCTGTTGATCATCGACGTCTGAGGGGAGCCCCCGTGTACGAGCTCTACATCGCCAACAAGAACTACTCCTCCTGGTCGCTGCGGCCCTGGCTGCTGATGGCCGCGCTGGGGATTCCGTTCGAGGAGCACCTGGTCGCCCTGCAGGATGGTTCGAGCTGGGATGCCTTCCGCGCCTTCGCGCCCAACGGCAAGGTGCCGTGCCTGCGCGAGGGCGACACGGTGGTGTGGGATTCGCTGGCGATCGTCGAATACCTGGCCGAACGCCACCCGGGCGTGTGGCCGGCCGACGCGCGGGCGCGCGCCTGGGCGCGCTGCGCCAGCGCCGAGATGCATGCGGGATTCACCGCCTTGCGCGGCACCTGCCCGATGAATTGCGCGGTCCGCGTCGAGCTGCATGCCATCGATGCGCCGCTGCAGCGCGACCTTGAGCGCCTGGCCGAACTGTGGAACGAAGGCCTCGCACGCTTCGGCGGCCCGTTCCTCGCGGGCAGCGCCTTTGGCGCGGTGGACGCGTTCTTCGCCCCGGTGGCCTGGCGCATCCTGAGCTACCGGCTGCCGCTGGACGAGGTTTCGCTCGCCTATGCCCAGCGCCTGCGCGAACTGCCGGGCATGCAGCGCTGGTACGCCGCGGCGCTCGCCGAGACCGTGCGGCTGCAGGACAGCGAGGCGACCGCGCGCCGCGTCGGGACGGTGCGCCAGGACCTGCGCGCGCCGGCCTGAGCGTCAGCCCGCCGCCGTGCCGGTGACCCGCGTGAACACCTGGGCGACCACGCCGGTGGTGCCTGGCTGTTCCGGCGCGCCCATGCGCACCGACACCCCGCCGCGCTCGGCGGGCCCGTCCGGGGACAGCGCACGCCATCGGGAAGGCGCCGGCCACGGTGGGGCAGGAGTGCCCGGCCAGCCGTACCGCGTCGGCATAGCCGTAGAGCGGCAGGCCGTCGTCGCAGGCGCCCAGCAGGGCAGCCAGCGGGTCGCGCAGTGTGATCCGCGGCGCGAGGTCGAAGGACGCGGGAAACGCCATGCTCACGCGCCCGGCAGGCCGACGATGCCGAAGTCGATCACCACCGCGCCCGCGCCGCGTTCGCGGTAATCGATCGTCAGGTACTCGCCGAAGCGCTCGCGCAGCTGGGCCAGCAGCGGCTGCGGGTCATGGTCGTTGATGAAGCGCATGGTCTCGCCCGAACGCAGGGCGGACAGTGCGCCGAAGATCGCCGAATGGCGGAAGCGGCGGGCGATCCCGCGGGCATCGAAGAGGTGGGTGTTCGCTGCGGGGCTCGAGTCGGCGTGCATGGCGGGCGCTCGTGGAATGGGAGGGCCACCCTACGGCCGCGCCCACGCCCCGCCCATGACCTGGATCAGCCGCCGGCCCTCGCCGCCGGCGGCGGCTCAGAGCTTCCAGGCCTTGTGGATCGCCACGATCCCGTTGGTGAGGTTGCGCACTTCCACGCGGCCGAAGCCGGCGGCCTCCATCATGCCCTTGAGGGTCTGCTGGTCGGGGTGCTTGCGGATCGACTCGGCCAGGTACTGGTAGCTGTCCGCGTCGCCGGCGAACAACCGGCCGAGCTTGGGCAGCACCTTGAAGGAATGGAAGTCGTACAGCTTGCCGAACAGCTCGCTCTGCACCCGCGAGAATTCCAGCACCAGTGCGCGGCCGCCGGGCTTGAGCACGCGGCAGATGTCGGCCAGCGCCTTGTCCTTGTCGGTGACGTTGCGCAGGCCGAAGGCCATGGTCACCGCGTCGAAGCTGTTGTCGGGGAAGGGCAGGCACTCGGCATTGAGCTGCGCCCAGCGTAGGCCGCCGACCAGGCCGCGGTCGGTCAGCCGGTCGCGGCCGACGCCGAGCATGGCGGCATTGATGTCGCCCACCACCACCTCGCCCTCGTCGCCGACCACCGGCTTGAGCAGTGCCGCGATGTCCCCGGTGCCGCCGGCCAGGTCCAGCACGCGGTCGCCGCGGCGCACGCCGCTGATCGCCACGAAGTGCCGTTTCCACAGGCGGTGCACGCCGAACGACATCAGGTCGTTCATCAGGTCGTAGTTGCGCGCGACCGAAGTGAACACCTGGCCGACGAGCTTCTGTGTCTCGGTCACCGGCACGTCGCGGAAACCGAAATGGGTGGTCTGGGGCTGCTCGCTCATGGTCGGCCATGCTACAGGAACCTCGCCACGACGCTGTTCTCGGGAACCCCGATCC
>NZ_DASSES010000017.1:0-54455 GCF_035695185.1 Frateuria sp. | reverse complement strand
AGGACATCATGGCCAAGCCGCTGGGCCCGCTGTTCGAGGGCGTGCCCGGCATCGCCGGCGCCACCGTCACCGGCGACGGCCGCCTGGCGCTGGTGCTCGACCTCGCGGGCCTGGCCGGCGAAGGCGGGCAGTTGCTTCCCTCCCTGAAGGCGGCGGGCTGACATGGACGTGGTGAGCCTCATCGGCACGATCCTGGCCTTCCTGGTCATCATCGTGGGCACCATCCTCAAGGGCTCCACGGTCGGCGCGCTGATCAACCCGGCCGCGTTCGTGATCGTGTTCTGCGGCACCGTCGCCGCACTGATGGTGCAGACCCCAGGCAGCGTGCTGCGCCGCGCGCTGGGCATGTTGCCGATGGTCTACCGGCCGCCGTTGTTCCACCCGTCCGACCTGATCGGGCGCATCGTCAACTGGAGCGAGATCTCGCGCCGCCAGGGCCTGCTCGGCCTGGAACCGCAGATCGAGCAAGAATCCGACGGCTTCGTGCGCAAGGGCCTGCAGATGCTGGTCGACGGCGGCGAGCCGGAGGCGATCCGCGGCGTGCTCGAGGTGGAGCTGGAGGCGCGCGAGCACAACGAGCTGGTCGCCGCCAAGGTGTTCGAGAACGCCGGCATCTATTCGCCCACGATGGGCATCATCGGTGCCGTGATGGGCCTGATGGCGGTGATGCAGAACCTGGCCGACCCGAGCAAGCTCGGCCACGGCATCGCCGCGGCGTTCGTCGCCACCATCTATGGCGTCGCGCTGGCCAACCTGCTGATGTTGCCGATGTCGGCCCGGCTCAAAGGCCTGGTGCGCAAGCAGACGCAGATGCGCGAGATCCTGGTCGAGGGACTGGTCTCGATCGCCGAAGGCGACAACCCGCGGCAGATCGAGGCGAAGCTGCAGGGCTACCTGTCGTGAAGCGCAAGCACCACGAGGACCACGTCAACCACGAGGCCTGGGCGATCCCCTACGCCGACCTGATGACGCTGCTGCTCGCCTTCTTCGTGGTGATGTACGCGGTGTCGGTGGTCAACGAGGGCAAGTACCGCGTGATGTCCGAGTCGATCATCGAGGCGTTCAACGGCTCCAGCCATGTGATCGCGCCGATGCCGGCGCAGAAAGCCAGGCCGCACAACGTCGACCCGGCGATCGCCGCGCCGCAGGGCCAGCCCGGGGCGGCCGTCGCGCCGGTGGCGGTGCCGCTCCCGCTGCGCCCGGCGCCGCGGCGGATGGTCGCCCGGCGCGCCCCGCACGAGACCCTGCGCGACGTGCAGGCCGCCGAGGAGGCGCAGCGCCAGGCCAACCTCACGCGCATCCAGGGCGAGGTGGAAAAGGCGCTGCAGCCGCTGATCGACAAGCAGCAGGTCGTCGTGCGCCGCACCCGCAACTGGCTGGAGATCGAGATCCGCACCGACATCCTGTTTCCCAGCGGCGTGGCGCAGCTCTCGCACCAGGCCGATGCGGTGCTGAGCAGCCTGGGCGGCATCCTGGCGCCCTTCGGCAACCCCCTGCGCATCGAGGGCTACACCGACGACAAGCCGATCAACACGGCCGTCTTTCCGTCCAACTGGGAGCTGTCCGCGGCCCGCGCCGCCAGCGTGGCGCGGCTGTTCACCGAACACGGGGTCAGTCCCACGCGGCTGGGCATCATCGGCTGGGGCCAGTTCCGCCCGGCCGCTGACAACGCCACGTCCGAGGGCCGCAACCGCAACCGCCGCGTGCTGGTGGTCGTGCTGAGCGACCACGCCACGCCCACGCGCTATTCGGATGACGCCGACCGCATCGGCCAGCTCGCCGGCCACGCACCGCCGTCGCCACCGGCCGGGTCCATGTCGCCCCTGGCGGGCCTGGCCGGCGACGCCGCGCCGGGCAACCCGGGCAGGGCCGCGGCGCCCCCGGTCGAATCGCTCCTGGTCGAGCCGCCCCTGGTCGTCAAGCCCGCGCACGGCAAATGAGCCGCGCCACCACCAAGAAGCCGAAGCCATGAACGCCTCGCCCGTCCTTGTAAACCCGAACACCCAGCACTGGCTCACCTTCCAGCTGGACGGCCAGGCCTATGCCGCGCCGCTGGCGCAGGTGAGCGAGGTGATCCGCGTGGGCGAGCTGACGCCGGTGCCCGGCGCCGCCGCCGACCTGCTCGGCATCCGCCACCTGCGCGGGCGCGTGGTGCCGGTGCTCGACGGGCGCCGCCGGCTCGGCCTGCCGCCGCGCGATGGCGATGCGGACAGCGTGCGCGTGGTGATGCTCAGCCACGCCAGCCACGCGGTCGGCCTGCGCGTGGACGCGGTGGGCGAGCTGCTGCTGCCGGGGGCCGACGCCATGGCGCCGCCGCCGCCCGGGCGGGCCGTGCGCGAGGACGATCCGGTCATCGGCGTGCTGCCCTGGAAAGGGGGCTTCGCCGCGCTGCTGGACGTGCGCCGGCTGTGCCGGCTGCCGGAGAACGAGGCGGCCTGAGCGCCTTGCCGGCAAGCTGCCGCGCTACTCCGGTTCCTTCGGCACCTCGCCGTATCCGGCCGCCTGCAGCTCCTCGCGGGCGGTCAGCGCCGACAAGGCCAGGGTCATGCCGGGGCGGATGTTGGCCGCCATGAAGTTCTGGTGTCCCAGCGCCTGCCCACAGACCACCATGTCCACATGTGCCCGGTGCAGCTGGCTGATCAGGTTGGCGTTGGGATTGGGATGGCCGAACTTCCTGCGATACGCGGCGTCGGACAGCGCCAGGTCCACGCCGCGTCCGTAGAACAGCACCACCAGGTGCACCTTGTCCTCGGGCACGCCGGCCAGCGCATACAGGTTGAGCAGCTTCGCCGCGGTGTGCAGGCGCCGGTTGACCCCGCCGTGCGTGGGTCGGTCGCTGTCCACGTCGATGTACAGGCGATGCTCGGCGGTGGTCGAGGGCATCAGCGCATTCGGGCCCACCGGCAGCACGCCGCCGGCGCCATGGATGCGCGGGTAGGCGAGCCGAGGGTCGGGGTGCGGGCGCGAGACGGTGAAGGCGAGGGTGGCCGCGCAGGCGACCAGCAGCAGGGCGAGTCCGCTCCAGGCCAGCATGCGGCGGATCGGCGAGGGGGCGAGGTCGTCGTCGGACATGGTGGTTGCTTTGCTGTAGGACATCCCTGGATGGTCTCCTCCGGCCGGGTCGCCCCGGCGCATCGAATGCGCCGGCCAGTGTTGGCAACGGCGCGTGAAATGGCGGGCAAAGAGCCGGGCCCGCCACCTTGGGTTGTGACGCCGCGCACAGTGCGCGGCCGGTGCTCAGTGCGCCGGTTGCGCGCCGAGCAGGTGCCCGTTCACACGCCGGCCGTACAGCGACATCGGCGTGTCGTGGAAGGCCTTGCGGGTGGCTGCCAGGTCGCCGTTGAAGCGCGGGTCCTGCGGACGCTCGTGAGCGTCCATGAACATCGCCACGTCCCAGGCTTCCTGGTCGCTCAGCAGGCCACCGCGGCCGAGCGGCATGTTCGCCTTGATGAAGGCCGCCGCCTTGTCCAGCTCGTGCATGCCGGCGCCCCAGTTGAACGAGTCCGATCCCCACAGCGGCGGGAACACGTAAGCGCCGGCGACCTTCTGCCCCTGGCCGTCCGCGCCGTGGCAGAGCGCGCAGTCGCGCTGGAACACCGCCTGCCCGCGGGCATAGTCGGCCGGCCGCGCCGGTGCGGGAACGTCCGGGTAGCCGGCCCCTTGGAGCTTTCTGCCCAGGGGCGCGCCTTGCGCCATCCAGAAGGAATAGGTTTCCAGGGCCACGATCACCTTGTCGTCCAGCGGCGGCGCCTTGCCGTTCATGCTGTACCTGAAGCAGCCCTGCAGGCGCTCGCCGTAGCTGTTCACGTGGCGGTTCTTCTTGCGGTACTGCGGGTACATCCCATACGCGCCCCACAGCGGCGCCGAGTCGGCCAGGCGCCCCGCATCGAGGTGGCAGTTGACGCAGGCGAGCCCGTTGCCGACGTAGCCCGGCGCGTTCGCGCGCGTGTGCAGGAAGATCTCGCGGCCCAGTCGCACCATGTCGCCGTAGGGACCTTGCGGAATGGCCGATTCGGGCGGCGGCGCGAAGGCGGGCGACGCGGACGTGGGCGCCGTGGTGTCGGCCGCGTGCGCGTCGAGCGGACCGTCGCCCGTGCAGGCGCCGAGCGCCAGCGTGGCCACCAGCAGGAGGGGCAGGCGCAGGGTCATCGTCCGCCGCTCCGGGCGGGCAGGGGTTGCGCCGCGAACCATTGCGCCACGGCGGCCATGTCGCCGTCGCTCAGGGCGCGGCTCACGTGCTGCATCAGCTGGAGCGGATCGTTGCGACGCGTGCCCCGTCGCCACGCCTTCAGTTGCGCTTGGATGTAGGCCGCCGGCTGCCCGGCCAGCGGCGGGAAGTGCGGGCCCACGCCGACGCCGCCGGGACCGTGGCACTGCTCGCAGGCAGGCAGCCGCCGCGACCAGCGGCCGCGCGTGGCGAGCGTTGCGCCCGGGCCGTTCGCCGCCGGTCGTGGCGCCTGCCGGATGGTCGGCATCGGCAGGCGGCCGTAGTAAGCCGCCACGGCCTGCCGCTCGTCCCCGGACAACGCCCGCGCGATGGGCTGCATCACGGCATCGGCGCGGGTCCCGCCGGCGTAGTCGGCCAGTTGCCGGGCGAGATAGGCCGCATCCAGCCCGGCCAGGCGCGGAAAGCCCGCCGCTGCCTGGCCGGCGCCGTCGGCGCCATGGCAGGACTGGCAGGGTGGCGCGCCCCGGCCGTTGCCCTGGCTCACCAGCGCCTGGGCCGACGTGGCATGCGCCAGCAACGGCCATGCTCCCGCGAACAGCGCGCCCCCCAGTACGCGCCCGATCAACCCCAAGCCCACACTCACACCCCCGATATCCGGTCCGTCCCCGCAGGCAGGCGGTATTCCCTGCGGCCCCCGAGCCGAAGAAATAGCGAACGGAGCGTGCAGGAAACGTCAGCGGCCCGGACGGTAAGCGCGGTTCGCCGGTTCGTCAAAGGCGCCTGGGCGCTGCGTTCGTCGAGCCGCTGACGCCGTTGCAGCGGCCGGCCGGGGCGGGCCCGAAGGATGTGAGCCGGATGCGAACGGCGTGCCGGGACCGTTGGCCTGGTGGCGTCATCCGGCGGCGTCGTCGCCGGCCTCGTACACGCTGGCCAGGACCGCGGCGGCAGCGGCGTAGAGCAGCACCGGCACGTCCTCGCGCAGGCGCAGGGCGGCCAGCACCGCGGCAATCTGCGGGTCGTGGTGCAGCGGCAGGCCCAGCGCGCGCGCGCGGGCCAGCAGCAGGTCCAGCGCCTCCGGCGGCACTGGCGCGGCCTTGGTCTCCGGACCGGCCAGGCGCAGCGTGACGCGACGCTGCGGGGGCGGCAGTGCGGCGCTCATGCGGTGGCCTTCAGGAGCAGCGCGCTGGCGTGGCCGTGGCCCTGCGGCAAGCCGGTCTGGCAAGTCAGCTGCTCCAGTTGCAGGCCGCTGGCGGCCAGGCGCTGGCGCAGCGGCGTGAACTGGCGTTCCAGCCGCTCGGTGGTGGCGCTGCGCTCGGCCCACAGGCGCACGTTCAGGCGCAGGTCGCGTAGTTGCAGCTCGCCTTGCAGTGGGCCCAGCGCGGGCAGGTCGAGGGCAAAGCCCAGGGTCCAGCTGCCGGCGCCGGTCTCGGCGTCCTGGCCGTGTTCGAGGTGGATCTGCAGCACGTCGCGCCCGTGGGGGCCCTGCAGCGGAATCTCGATCATCCAGGCCTGCGCCGCGGCGGCGTCCAGTTGCGCGATCTCCAGTCGCGCCAGGGCGGCATGCACGTCACCGCGCAGCCGGCCGAGCAACTGGTTGACGTCCTCGCCGGCCGGCGCTTCGGCGAACGGCAGGGCCGGGGGCATGCGCGGCTGCGGCTGCAGGCCGCGCTGGCGCAGGGGGGGCGGCGTGTCGGCGCCGCTGGCCGGGGCATGCGCGGGCAGGCGCGGTTGCCGGTCGAGCAGCGCGGCCAGGCGCAGCAGCACGCCCTTGAAATCCTCGTCCGCCAGCGGCAGCGGGTTGGCGCGCGGCTGCGCCAGCTGCGATTCCAGGAACAGGCCGCTGCGGGCGATCGCCTCGCGCAGGCCCTCCGGGCGGCTGATGTCCTGCGGCGTGCGCACGCCCTGGTCGAGCAGCGCCAGCGCGGCGCGCACTTCCGGTGGCAGCTGCCGCACGACCGGCCGCTGCGCCAGCGCGTCGAGCGTGGCCAGCAGCGGCGCGTAGCCGTTCTGCTGGGGCAGGCGCTCGCGCAGCGCCTGCTGCACGCGCGGATCGGTGGCGGTGCCGGCGAGGATCTCCAGCAGCGGCGGGTTGCCCATCGCCAGCACGCGCACCTGGAACTGCGAGGGGAGCGGGATGCCCAGCGGATCGGTCTCCACCGTGAGCGCGCCGATCTGCAGCACCATCCGGCCCTGCTCGCCCATGCCCAGCGGACGCGCGGGCAGCACCGCGCCCACGCGCCAGCTTTCCGACGCGGCACCGGAAGCGGCACCCGCCCAGGTCATCGCGGCGAGGCTGGTGGGTTGGATGATCAAGCGGCTCTCCTGCCTGCCGGCCGGGCGTCAGGGCCGGTTCCGTGCAAGTCGGTACAGGAATCGGCCGGCCGGACGATAACTTGAGTGTGTCGCCGGGTGGCCCCGGCGCACCTGAGCCGGCACGGCGTGCAACCCCACCGTTCGCCCTGAGCGTAGCGCAGCGGAGTCGAAGGGCCTCGCGTGCCGGGGGGTGTCCTTCGACGTCGGCCCTGCGGCCCCGCGCTCAGGACGAACGGTGTGGGGCGAAACCGCTAAAGCCCGACCCGCTCGCGCCGATAAGCCTCGGGCAGGGGCCCGGTACGACGCGGAGGTAAGCATGGGCAGCAAACGTGAGCTGAAACAGCCCAAGGCGGTGGAAATCGGCTTGCCGGCCGACTGCCGCATGGCGGCGCAGACGGCGTTGCTGGCCGATCTGCTGGGCGCGCTGGACGCGCCGGCGACGCAGATCGACGGCAGTGCGGTCGAGCGCGTGGACACGGCCGCGCTGCAGCTGCTGACGCTGTTCCGTCGCGAGGCCCTCTCTCGCGGCTGCGAGGTGAGCTGGCGGGGCGCGAGCAACATCTTGTGCGAGGCGGCGGACACGCTCGGCCTCGTCAAGGCACTGGATCTGCCGGCAGCGGTGTCGGCGTAAAACAAGAGGTTGATTGAAATGGCGAAGATTCTTGCGGTGGACGATTCGGCGTCGATGCGCGGCATGGTGGCCTACACCCTGCGCGGCGCGGGCCACGAGGTGACCGAGGCGGAGAACGGGCAGCTGGCGCTGGACGCGGCGGCCGCCGGTGGCTTCGACCTGGTGCTGGCCGACGTCAACATGCCGGTGATGGACGGCATCAGCATGGTGCGCGAGCTGCGCACGCGCCCGGCCTACAAGGGCGTGCCGATCCTGATGCTGACCACCGAGTCGCACACGGACAAGAAGATGGAAGGCAAGGCCGCCGGCGCCACCGGCTGGCTGGTCAAGCCGTTCGACCCGGACCAGCTGCTGGCCACGGTCAAGCGCGTGCTCGGCTGAGCACGGAGAACACCGATGAGCAACGCCGGCCTGGCCCAGTTTCAACAGGTGTTCATCGAGGAGAGCCTGGAAGGGCTCGACACGATGGAGTCTTCGCTGCTTGCGCTGGACGAGGGCGGCGACGGCGAACTGGTGCATACGATCTTCCGCGCGGCGCACTCGATCAAGGGCGGCGCGGCCACCTTCGGTTTTCCGGAGATGGCCTCCTTCACCCATGAGGCGGAGTCGCTGCTGGACGAGGTGCGCGGTGGCAAGCGGGCGATCGACAAGCCGATCATCGAGGTGCTGCTGCGCTCGGTCGACTGCCTGCGGGCGATGTTCGACCGCGCGCGGGCCGGCGCGCCCCTGAACGACGCCACCTCCGATGGCGTGCGCGGCGAGCTGGCGGCGATGATGGGGCGCGAGGCCCCGGCGCCGGCGGGCCCCGCCCGCCGCGCCGGCGACCAGGCCGGGGCCTGGATGATCCAGTTCAGGCCGCATGTGGGCATGCTCGCCGGCGGCAACGATCCGCTGCGCCTGATCCGCGAACTGGCCGGACTGGGCGAGCTGGCGGTCGAGGCCGATCTGTCGCGCCTGCCCGAGCTGGGCAAGCTGGACCCGTCCGAGTGTCACCTTGGCTGGACCATCGAGCTCAAGGCGCCGGTCAAGCGCGAGGACATCGCTGCGGTGTTCGACTGGGTCGAGGACGAGTGCGATCTGGTCATCGAGCCCAGGCCCAGTGCCGTGGTGGCGCCCGCCGCGGCCCCGGCCCCGGCGCCGGCGAACATCGCCGAGGCGGCCGCCGCGCGCGGCACGCGCGAAGCGAGCGCCGAGTCCAGCTCGGTCCGCGTGGCGATCGACAAGATCGACAGCATGATCAACCTGGTCGGCGAGCTGGTGATCACCCAGGCCATGCTCGACACCTTCCGCGAGGACTTCGACCCGTCGCGGCTGCCGTTGCTGCAGCAGGGGCTGACCCAGCTCGCCCGCCACGCGCGCGAGCTGCAGGAAAGCGTGATGGGCATCCGCATGCTGCCCATCGCCTCGGTGTTCAACCGCTTCCCCCGGTTGGTGCGCGACCTGGCGCCCAAGCTCGGCAAGCAGGTGAAGCTGGAGCTCCACGGCGAGCAGACCGAACTGGACAAGACGGTGCTGGAAAAGATCGGCGATCCGATGGTGCACCTGGTGCGCAACGCGATCGACCACGGCCTGGAAACGCCGGACAAGCGCCGCGCCGCCGGCAAGGGCGAGACCGGCACGCTCAAGCTCGACGCCTTCCACCGCGGCGGCAACATCGTCGTGCAGGTATCCGACGACGGCGCCGGCCTCAATCGCGATGCGATCGTGCGCAAGGCGGTCGAGCGCGGGCTGATCAAGAGCGGCGACGGGCTGAGCGACGAGGCCGTCGCCGACCTGATCTTCCAGCCGGGGTTCTCGACGGCCGCGGTCACCACCGACCTCTCCGGCCGCGGCGTCGGCATGGACGTGGTCCGCCGCAACGTCGAGGACCTGGGCGGCACGGTCACCATCCGCAGCAAGGCGGGGCAGGGCAGCACCTTCACCATCACCCTGCCGCTCACGCTCGCGATCATCGACGGCCTCACCGCCGCGGTGGGCGAGGAGCGCTACATCGTGCCGCTGGTATCGATCATCGAATCGGTGCAGCTCAAGCCCGAGGCGCTCAAGACCGTGGCCGGCGGCGGCGAACTGTTCCGATTCCGGGGCGAATACCTGCCCGTATTGCGTCTGCACGAACTGTTCGGCTGCCACGGCGCCACGCGTGCGATCGAGGACGGCCTGGTCATCGTGGTCGAGGGCGACGGCTCCCGCGTGGGCCTGTTCGTCGACGGCCTGGTGGGCCAGCAGCAGGCGGTGGTGAAGTCGCTCGAAGCCAACTACCGCCGCGTGCAGGGCGTCTCCGGCGCGACCATCCTGGCCGACGGCTCGGTGGCGCTGATCGCCGACATCGCCGGCCTGGTCCGGCTGCACGGCCGCCGCAAGGCCGCCTGATCTCATCCAACGCGCAACCGTGCGCGACCGCCACGGCTCGTCAGGGCCATGCGGTCTCGCACGGGTGCGCATCTGCAGGCATGCATGCAGACGCGCGCATCGGCGACACAGACTCAAGAACCGCCCCTGGCGGCCGATACGCCTCATGTCACGGCATCCCACCCGCGGAAACGAAATGAACCACCCAGCGAACCCCGTCGACTCCGCCGCGGACACGGCCACGGCGGCGCAGTACCTCACCGTGAACCTGGCGCACGAGGAGTACGCCATCGACATCCTGGCCGTGCGCGAGATCCGCGGCTGGACGCCGGTCACGCGCATTCCGCAGGCGCCGCACTACGTGCTCGGCGTACTCAACCTGCGCGGCGCCATCGTGCCGGTGCTCGACCTGCGGCTGCGCTTCGGGCTGGAACGGGAGGAGTACACGGCGACCACGGTCACCGTGATCGTGACCGTCGCCGGCCGGCTGTTCGGCGTGGTCGTCGATGCCGTGTCGGACGTGCTGGACGTGCAGCCGGACCAGCTGCGCCCGGTGCCGGACATGGGCACCACCGTCGATACCGAATACCTGAAGGGACTGACCGCCGTCGAGGAGCGCATGGTGCTGCTCCTGGACGTCGACAAGCTGCTGCAGCCGCAGGACGCCCAGATGCTGGAAGCCGCCTTGCCCGCGGCCAATGACGTTAAAGCCGTGGCCTGACAGGAACCACCGATGAAACTGCCGAAATTCAAGTTCAAGATTCCCGCCCTCACCGTGCGCGGCCGCCTGCGCATGGTCATGGGCATGCTGATGCTGATGCTCGTCTCCGGAGCCGTGATCGGCATCGGTGGCATGCAGCTGCAGAACGAGGGCATGCGCTCGATGTACGAGGAGGAACTCGTGCCGGCGCAGACCGCCGCCCGCATGCGCGCCGATTCGCTGATGCAGTACATCGTGCTGGGCGAGGCGGCCAAGCTGGTCAAGCAGGCGCCGCAGCTGAAGCAGAAGATCGAGGAGTACAAGACGCTCGAGAAGAGCTTCCTCGACCTGAAGAAGCAGTTCGACGCCGCGCCCAAGAGCGAGGCGGTGGCTGCCCAGTACAAGAAGTACATGGCCGACGAAGGCGACTACGTCAGCGGCCTGAAGGACATGACCGATGCGCTTGCCCAACAGGACGAGGCGGCCGGTGATGTGCTCGACATGGAAGTGCGGCCGCTGATGATGATCCGCCTGCAGGTGCTGGACAAGCTCGTGACCATGCAGCAGGAGGAAGCGCTCGCCGCGTACACGGCCCAGGTCACCCGCTTCAAGGTGATCCGCGCCGTCAGCATCGGCGCCCTTGCCGCCGGCCTGTTGCTGGCCATCTGGATGGCGCTCTCGCTCAGCCGCTCGATCATTGGGACGCTCGCCTACGCCGGCCGGATCGCCCGCGAGATCGCCCAGGGCAAGCTTGGCCATGCAGTGGAGGTCAAGCGACACGACGAGCTGGGCCAGCTGCTGGAGGCGTTCCGCAGCATGGACGAGCGCCTCTCGGCGATCGTCGGCGAGGTCCGCCATGGCTCCGGAGCGGTGAGTACCGCCGCGCAGCAGATCGCCCGCGGCAACGACGACCTTTCCCAGCGCACGCAGGAACAGGCTTCCAGCCTGGAGGAAACCGCCTCCTCGATGGAGGAGATGACCTCCACCGTCAAGCAGAACGCGGAGAACGCCAGCCACGCCAACCAGCTGGCCCGCGGCGCCCGCGAGCAGGCCGAGCGCGGCGGCGAAGTCGCCTCGCAGGCGGTGGTGGCGATGAAGGAAATCAACGCCTCCAGCCGCAAGATTTCCGACATCGTCAGCCTGATCGACGAGATCGCCTTCCAGACCAACCTGCTCTCGCTCAACGCGGCCGTGGAAGCGGCGCGGGCCGGCGAGCAGGGCCGCGGCTTCGCGGTGGTCGCCACCGAGGTGCGCAACCTGGCGCAGCGCTCGGCCGGCGCGGCCAAGGAGATCAAGGCGCTGATCAACGACAGCGCGGAGAAGGTCAAGGCCGGATCCGAGCTGGTCGACCAGTCCGGCAAGGCGCTTGCCGAGATCGTCGACAGCGTCAAGAAAGTCACCGACATCGTGGCCGAGATCGCCGCCGCGAGCCAGGAGCAGTCCGCCGGCATCGACCAGGTCAACCACGCGGTGCTGCAGATGGACGAGATGACCCAGCAGAACGCCGCCCTGGTCGAGGAGGCCGCCGCGGCCGCCCGCGCCATGCAGGAGCAGGCCAACGAGCTGGCCCGCCAGGTAGCGTTCTTCCGCCTGGATGGCGATGCCGCGCCGGCTCCCGCGCCGATGAAGCCGCAGGCGTCGTCCGCGGTGGTCGAGGCCGAGGCGGTGTTCGCCGCTGTCCGCAACACGCCGCCGGCGCGCGGTACGCGCACCACCGAGCGGGCTGCCGCGACCGCCGATGCGGGCGTGTGGAAGGAGTTCTGAGGCGATGAACGCGGTCGTCAGCCACGACAATGCGGTGGCCGGCGTCGCCGGCCCCGCGCTTGGCGACGGCGAGTTCCAGTTCCTGCGCGCCTTCGTCTACCGGCACTGCGGCATCGCGCTGAGCGAGCAGAAGCGCCAACTGGTGCAGGGACGCCTGGTGCGCCGCCTGCGCGCGTTGAGAATGAAAGGCTTCGACGCCTACTGCGAGCTGCTACGCACCGATCCGGACAGCGAGCTGGGTGAACTGGCGAGCGCGATCAGCACCAACGTGACGGCCTTCTTCCGCGAAGTGCACCACTTCGAGGCGCTGGCCAACGACATGCTGCTACGCTGGCTCGAGCACAAGCGACGCGAGGGCGACCGCCTGCGCATCTGGTCAGCCGGCTGCTCCACCGGCGAGGAGCCGTATTCGCTGGCGATGGTTCTGGCCGAGGCGCTGGAGCGCTGCGGCCGCCACGTCGACGCAAAGATCCTGGCCACCGACCTTTCCCCTGCCGCGCTGGCCGCGGCGCAGAAGGGCGTGTATCCGGTCGAACGGCTGGAAGGCGTCAGCGACGAGCGTCGCCGGCGCTGGTTCCTGCGCGGCGAAGGCGACTACGAAGGGCTGGCCTGCGTGCATCCGAGGCTGCGCGAGCTGGTCACCATCGCACCGCTCAACCTGCTGCACGAATGGCCGATGCAGGGACCGTTCGACGCGATCTTCTGCCGCAACGTGGTGATCTATTTCGACCAGCCGACCAAACAGAAGCTGTTCACCCGCTTCGCCCGGCTGCTGCCCGCCGGTGGCCCGCTGTTCCTCGGCCATTCCGAATCCATGCATGGTCTTTCCGACGAGTTCGAACTGATCGGCCGCACCCTCTACCGGAAGAAGACCGCATGACCCAGGTCGTCGCGAGGCTGCCGCCCGGCCAGCCCATCGCACCCGCCTTACCCGGCTTCGAGCACCTGCGGCGGTTCTGGGATCCGACCCATCAGTGCGTGACCGCCAAGGTCCTGCCGGGCGAGTTCTACGTGAGTACGCAGGCGGAGATGATCTCCACCGTGCTCGGTTCCTGCATCGCCGCCTGCATCCGCGACAAGCGCCGGGGCGTCGGCGGCATGAACCACTTCATGCTGCCCGAGCCGATCGGCGAGCGCGACGCATGGTCGGCGGCCATCGGGCGCGCCGCGCGCTACGGCTCCGATGCGATGGAACAGCTGATCAACGCCATCCTCAAGGCCGGCGGGCACCGCGAGGACCTGGAAGTGAAAGTGTTCGGCGGCGGCCGCGTGCTGGCGCAGATGACCGACGTGGGCCGGCGCAACATCGAGTTCATCCAGCGCTACCTCGCAACGGAAAAGTTCGAGGTGGCCGCCTCGGACCTGGGGGACGTGTACCCGCGCCAAGTGCAGTACTTCCCGGTCAGCGGCCGGGTGCGCGTGCGCCAGTTGCTGGGCACGCGCGACGCGCAGCTGGTCGACGGCGAGCGGCATTACCTCAAGCGTTTGGCAAACGATCCGATAAAGGGAGAGGTGGAGCTGTTCTAGGAGCGGGGATTGGGGATGGCAGCGGGCGCGTGACGACCGACGACCTTCCCGGACTTGCGAGCTTGCGCCCCCATGACCCGACCCTGTCCCGGCCACCCATCCAGAAGAATAGAGAAAGCAGGCAATGACTAGCGTGCGTGTCCTGGTAGTCGACGATTCCGCCCTGGTGCGCAAGCTCCTGTCGACCATGCTTGCCTCCGATCCACAGATCGAGGTGGTCGGCACCGCTGCCGATCCGCTGATCGCGCGCGACAAGATCAAGCAGCTGAATCCCGACGTGCTCACGCTCGACGTCGAGATGCCGCGCATGGACGGGCTGACCTTCCTGGAAAACCTGATGCGCCTGCGGCCGATGCCGGTGGTGATGGTGTCCTCGCTGACCGAGCAGGGCGCCGACGTCACCCTGCGTGCGCTGGAGCTGGGCGCGGTCGACTTCTTCACCAAACCATCCAGCGACCTGGCCAGCACCTTCGCCGACAGCGCGCAGCACATCTGCGCCAAGGTCAAGGCGGCCGCCCGCTCCAAGCCCCGCGCGCGCACCGCGGTGCGCAAGCTCGACGTCGCGCCGCGGCTGTCGGCGGACGCGGTGCTGCCGCTGTCGCAGTCGGCCGGCACGCGCGGCGGCAACCCGATCATCGCGATCGGCGCCTCGACCGGCGGCACCGAGGCGATCCGCGTGGTGCTGGAGGCGATGCCGCCCGACGCTCCGCCGATCGTCATCACCCAGCACATCCCGGCGGCCTTCAGCGGTCCGTTCGCCGCGCGCATGGACAACTGCTCGGCGATGCGCGTGTGCGAGGCCCGCGACGGCCAGCCGATCCAGCAGGGCCATGCCTACATCGCGCCCGGCGCACAACACCTGCTGGTGATGTGGGACGGCGCCCGCTACGTCTGCCGGCTGCACGACGGGCCGCCGGTGAACCGCCACAAGCCGAGCGTGGACGTACTGTTCCGCTCGATGGCGGCGAGCGTGGGCAAGGCGGCCGTCGCCGCGCTGCTCACCGGCATGGGCGACGACGGCGCGCGTGGCCTGCTGGAACTGTCCCAGGCCGGCGCCGCCACGCTGGTGCAGGACGAGGACAGCTCGGTGGTGTGGGGCATGCCCGGTGCCGCCTGGAAGCTTGGCGCCGCCCGCGAAGCGCTGCCCCTCGACCAGATTGCCGCGCGCCTGCTCAGGCTGGCGCGCCTTCCCCTCGACAGCGCCTCGCGCGTCGCTGCCCTCTGATCACGGAAGAAATTCCATGCATGCCATCCTCTCCTTCTTCCACACCCGCCACCTGGTCGGCTTCTCGGCCAGCGCGGTGGCACTCCTGGTCAGCCTGCTCTGGCATCCGGCCTGGCTGGCGCCGGTGCTGGTGATCGCGCTCGCCGCCGCCTGGATCGTCGAGGCCCGCCGCAGCGCGGCGGCCGCCGACGCGGTCGAGCCGGAAGCGGTCGACGCCACGCCGGTACGCGAGGCTCTCGAGGACGTACGCAGTGCGCTGGTCGACGAGCTCGGTCACGCCACCCGCGAGCTGCACCAGGCGCTGGACCTGCTGCGCGACGCGGTGCTGGAACTGGGCGGCGGCTTCGACGGCCTTTCGCACAAGACCGGCCTGCAGCAGTCGCTGCTCAAGCAGATCATCGACGCGCAGAACGGCGGCGTCTCGGTACAGGATTTCGCCGCGCGCACCGGCGACCTGCTCGAGCACTTCGTCGGCATGGTCGTGCAGATGTCGCGCGAGAGCCTGCGCATCGTCTACCGCATCGACGGCATGGCCAAGGAGATGGACGCGGTGTTCGGCCTGCTGAAGAACGTCAACACCATCGCCGAGGAGACCAACCTGCTGGCGCTCAACGCCTCGATCGAGGCGGCGCGCGCGGGCGAGTCCGGCCGCGGTTTCGCGGTGGTGGCCGGCGAGATCCGCAACCTGGCGAGCAACTCCAACCAGTTCAACGAGCAGATCGGCAGCCACGTCGAGCGCGCCCGCGCCGCGATGGAGCAGCTGCGCGGGCTGGTCGGCACGATGGCCTCGCAGGACCTCAACGTGGCGCTGTCGGCCAAGGGCGGCATCGACGCCATGATGGCGCACGTCACCGAGTCCGACGCGCGCACCAACGCGGTCGCCGACCAAGTGGTCGAAATCAACCGCGGCCTGGGCTCGGACGTGTCGACCACGATCCGCTCGCTGCAGTTCGAGGACATCCTGAGCCAGTTGCTGCAGCAGACCCGCTCGCGCCTGGTCGAGCTGCAGGAGATCACCGCCGACTGCACCCGCGACATCGAAGAGCTGGCCTGCAGCCGGATCGACGCCGAGGCACTGGAGGCCCGCGCCCAGCGCGTGCGCGCCCGGCTCGCCATCCAGCGCGAAAAGGCGCGCCTGCGCTCGCGCGGCCCCGCGCTGCAGAGCTCGATGGATGCCGGCGAGATCGAACTCTTCTAAGGAACCCGCGCGATGAGCATCAACGTCCACCACGACAGCGACACCGACTGCCTGACCCTGCACCTGGGCGAGCACTTCGACTTCAGCATGCACCGCGACTTCCACGACGCCTGCCTCGGTGCCGGGGTCAAGGCACGCAGCTACGTGATCGACCTGGGCGAGGTCACCAGCATGGACAGCTCCGCGCTGGGCATGCTGCTGCTGCTGCGCGAACACGCCGGCGCCGACCGCGCCGAGATCCGCATCGTCAACGCCCGCGACGAACTGCGCGGCACGCTGCGCGTGGCCGGCTTCGACAAGCTGTTCGTGCTGCACTGACCGCACCTGCTCCCTCTCCCCGCCGGGGAGAGGGAGCAAAGTGGGCTCAGGTCAGCTTCCGCGCGATCGCGTAGAACACCAGGTTGCCGAGCCCGGTCGCGACGGCCAGCACCGCCACCAGCCCGGGGGTCAGGTCCTGCCAGCCGAACGCCTGGATCAGCGCGAAGCCGATCCCCAGCGCCACCAGCACGACGCCCCAGTGCAGCGAGGAATGCCGCCGGCGCAACTCCTCGCTTTGCAGTACCGAGCGCACCAGCTCTTCCGATCCGCCCACCGTGACCATCTGCCGGCGCACCCGCGCGTCGACGACGACCTTGATGGCGTAGGTGATGCAGATGAACAGCGTGATGGGGATGAGATCGCCGAGATTCATGGGTCCTGCTCCTATGGTGAGGGTGTCGGGCCAAGAGAGACACCGGTCGCGCGGACGGTTGCAACCGCGGCACTTGCAACCGTTCGGCCACCGCGCGTATCCCAGCAGTGATGGATGAGCGCCCCACCAACCCGGACCGCGAGCTGGTCGAAGCCGTACTGCGCGGCGTGCCCGGCGCGTTCGAGCGCCTGGTGCGCACCTACCAGGGCCTGTGCTGGCACATCGTCTACCGCATGGTCCGCCACCCGGAGGACGCGCGGGAGCTGTGCCAGGAGACCTTCCTGCGCGTGCACCAGTGCCTGCACCAGTACCGCTACGAGAGCGCACTGAAGTCCTGGATCGGGCAGGTCGCCTACTCGATCGCGCTGCGTCATCTGCAGCGCAAGCGGATCCCGCTGGTCGAACCCGATGCCGGGGACGACGCCCCCTCGCCGCTGGAAAACCTGGGCGACGGGTTCGACCTCGAGCGGGCCTTCGGCGATGCGCAGGCTGCGCACCGCCTGCATGCCGCGGTGGATGCCCTGCCGCCGGTGCAGCGTACGGTGCTCACGCTCTACCATCTGGAGGAGGCCAGCATCCCGGAGATCGCGGCGATCACCGGCCTGGCTTCCGGCACCATCAAGAGCCATCTGTTCCGCGCACGCCTGCGCCTTCGCGCCGTACTCGAAGGCCGGCTGGGAGTTGCCGTATGAACCATGATCCCCGTTTTCCCCTGCCCGACGACGACGCCGGCGAATGGGCCGCCCAGGAACGCGCGCTTGCCGAGGAGCGTGCCGGGCTCGCCCCGGCGGATGATGCGCCCCTGCGAAGCTACCGGCTGATCGCCCACGTGCTGGCGCAGCCGCTCGACGCACAGTTGCCGCCTGACTTCGCTCGCGGCGTGGCGAGGCAGGTGCAGCCGGTGGCGCGCGGGTCCGACACCGGCCTGGAACGCGGCCTGCTCGCGTTGCTCGCCGCGGCGATGGCCGTGGCTGCGCTCGGCGCCCTCGTCGTCTACGGGGCAGGGTGGTTGCCGGCGCTCGACCAGGGCCCGGTGGGCGAGTTGCTGACGCAGCCCTGGGCCTGGACCCTGGCGGTCTGCCTGGGGCTCACCCGCGTGTCCCGGGGCTGGTGGCTGGAGCACGGCCAGCCAGCCTGAGCCGGAGCTGCGCCCTCTCGCCTCCAGGGAGGGGGCCGGGGTCGCGACGATCTCCGCGCCCGCCTCGTCGCTCTCCGGGCGCACCCGTTGCGGGCCGTTGCGGCCGAGGCTTCGGCCGTCCCGCCCGCGCCACCGAGGCGACTAGCCCACAGGTCATGCACGCCTCCTTGCCCCGTCGGGGCTATCGTGGGCGTCTGTTTCCGGTGGAGAGCAAGGCAAATGCAAGCGAAGCGATGGATGGTGGCGACCGCGCTGCTGTGCGGTTCGGCGGTGAGCGCGGGCGCGTTCGCGGCGGCGGCCCGGCCGGGCAAGGCGCCGGCGGGGATCCCGGTCGGGCACTCGGCCGGCGTGGACCTGGCGGGCATGGACCGCTCGGTGAAGCCGGGCGACGACTTCGACAACTACGCCAACGGCACTTGGCGCAAGAACGCGGTGATCCCGGCCGACCGTGCCAGCACCGGCATCTTCCTGCAGGTCTTCCAGAAGGCCGAGAAGCGCAACGCGCAGATCATCCGCGACGCCGGCGCCAGCCATCCGGCCGCGGGCAGCGACCAGCGCCGGATCGCCGACTACTACGCGGCCTTCATGGACGAGGCGGCGATCGAGAAGGCCGGCCTGTCGCCGATCAGGCCGGAGCTCGACAGGATCGACGCGATCCGCACGCGCACCGATCTCTCGCGCGTGCTGGGCGGCCAGCTGCGCGCCGACGTCGACCCGATCAATGCCACCAACTACCACACGGAACACCTGTTCGGCCTGTTCGTGGCGCAGGGCCTGGAAGATCCCTCGCACAACATCGCCTACCTGCTGCAGGGCGGCCTGGGCATGCCCAACCGCGACTATTACCTCAAGGACGACGCGGAGATGGCCGGCTTCCGCGACAAGTACAAGGCCTACGTCGCGGCCACGCTCGAGCGCGCCGGCGTGGCCGACGCCAAGGCCAAGGCCGACGCCATCTTCGGCCTGGAAATGAAGATCGCCAGGGCGCAGGCGAGCCTGGTCCAGACCGAGGACGTGCACAAGGCCAACAACCCCTGGCCGGTCAGCGCCTATGCGCAGAAGGCCCCGGGCATGGACTGGAACGCCTATTTCGGCGCAGCCGGGCTGGCCGGCCAGCCGGTGATCGATCCGTGGCAGCCGGAGGCGATCCGCGGGCTGTCCGCGCTGGTGGCGAGCGAACCGCTGCAGACCTGGAAGGACTACCTGACCTTCCACACCATCAACGAAAGCGCCAGCCTGCTGCCCAAGGCCTATGCCGACGCCAGCTTCGAGTTCTATGGCCACACCCTGACCGGTACGCCGCAGCAGCGCGACCGCTGGAAGCGGGCGATCAGCGCGGTGAACACCGACCTGGGCGACGCGGTCGGGCAGATTTATGTGAAGAAGTACTTCCCGCCGGCGTCCAAGCGCCAGGTGCAGGACATGGTCAGGAATATCCTGGCCGCGTTCGACGAGCGCGTGGACCAGCTGGACTGGATGACCGGCGCCACCAAGCAGAAGGCCAAGGCGAAGATCGAGTCGCTCAAGGTGGGCGTGGGCTATCCGGAGACCTGGCGCGACTACAGCGCGCTGGTGATCAAGCCGGACGATGCGCTGGGCAACCACCTGCGTGCGGTCGAGCAGGAGTACCGCCACCAGAAGGCCAAGCTGGGCAAGAGCGTGGACCGCGGCGAGTGGTGGATGACCCCGCAGACGGTCAACGCGGTCAACCTGCCGCTGCAGAACGCGCTGAACTTCCCGGCGGCGATCCTCGAGGCCCCGTTCTTCGATCCGAAGGCCGACGCGGCCGCGAACTACGGCTCGATCGGCGCGGTGATCGGCCACGAGATCAGCCACAGCTTCGACAACATGGGTGCCGAATTCGATGCCCAGGGCCGCCTGGCCAACTGGTGGACCCCTGAGGACCTGGCCCACTTCAAGGCCGCCGGCCAGAAGCTGGTCGCGCAGTACAACGCCTACGAGCCGCTGCCCGGGCTGCACATCGACGGCCAGCAGACGCTGGGCGAGAACATCGCCGACGTGTCCGGCCTGACCGCCGCGTGGATCGCCTACCAGAAGTCGCTGGGAGGCAAGCCGGCGCCGGTGTTGCATGGCATGACCGGCGCACAGCGTTTCTTCCTGGCCTATGCGCAGTCCTGGCGCAGCAAGACCCGCGAGGCGGCGCTGCGCCAGCAGATCGTCACCGACGGCCACGCCCCGGGCCGTTACCGCGCGCAGACCGTGCGCAACATCGATGCCTGGTACCAGGCGTTCGACCCGAAGCCGGGCCAGAAGCTCTACCTGGACCCGAAGGACCGCGTGCACATCTGGTAAGCGACGCCCCGCGCCCTCTCCCCGCCGGGAGAGGGCTGGGGTGAGGCCGAGGCCCGCCAGGATGCCTGGGCGGAAAGAAACAAAAAGGCCCCTGCCGGGGCCTTTTTGCTGGTGCATCCAGTCAGGTGCTTACCAGGTGCGGACGTTGGCCACGCCGGCGGTGAAGCTCTGCATTTCCGAGCTGTAGCGGAACAGGCGGCCCAGATCGAAATCGACCGCCTGGCCCGGCGCGATGTTGGCCGTGCCCGCCGGCCAGCCCTTCTTGCTGACCAGCACCCTGCCGCTGGAGTCCTTGGCCTGGATGGAAATCTGCGCGGCCGCAGCCTCGGCGCAGTGGTTGACCAGCTGGCCCTTCAGGCTCAGGCGGCCGGAGCTGGCGCTGATCTGGAAGTCCTGCACGGCGAAGTCGCTCGGTGAACAGGCGGCGTGCGCCGCCAGCGGCGCGAACAGGAACAGGGCGGAGGCAAGCAGGGTCTTCATAAGGCGGATTCCGTGGCGGTAGGGATGTCGATAGGAGGCGACACCGACGGAATCGGCCATGGCGGGGAAATCTTTAGCGAGGCTCCGCCGCCCGGCCTCCGTGTTCCAGGAACCACAGCCCGGCAAACAGCTTCGGGTCGACCGAATAGCCCTCGGCCGCGCGGGCGAACAGCCAGGCCCCAGCGTCGCGCCGCGGCACCTCGTGGACCACGATGTTCTCGCTCTCGTCGCCGCCGCCGGCACCGACCCTGACCAGCTCGCGGGCCCGCACGAAGGCGATCATTTCGGTGCTCATCCCGGAAGAGGAGGGGCCCTCGTGGAGAAAGTCCACCTGCCCGCAGCGGTAGCCGGTTTCCTCCTCCAGTTCGCGCGCGGCCGCCAGCAGCACGCTTTCGTCGGGCTGGTCGGCGAGATCCCCGACCAGTCCCGCCGGCATCTCGATGGTGTGCCGGAGGATCGACACGCGGTATTGCTCGACGAACAGCACGCAGTCGTCCGGGGTGACCGCCACGATGATCACCGCTCCGCCGGGATTGTTGCGCTCGGCGTATTCCCAGCGTCCGCGCTTGCGCAGGCTGAGCCAGCGGCCTTCGCAGAGGGTTTCGACGTGGGCGTGGGCGTCGGCGGGGATGCGGTCGTCGTTCATGGCGGGCGTCGGGGCGGAATACCGCATGGTGCCGCGCCGGGCATGGGCCAGGCAATCACGTCGGCGCGCGGCTCGCCCTGTACCGGCGCCGGTTCCCCCGGGGGCGATCGGCGGTTGCTTAAGTTGCGGCATTAAATGAGAACGATTATCATCCGCCGCGCCGACCGCAACGAACGTGCTGAAACCTCGCCATGCGTATCCCTGTCATCGTCTTCCTCGCCCTTTCCGCGCTTGCCTCCCGACCCTCCGTAGCCGGGGCGTCGGAGTATTCGCTGGTGCTGAAGGACCACGCCTACAGCCCCAGCGAGTTGAGGATCCCGGCCGACACCAAGGTCCGTATCTTGATCACCAACCGGGATGCCACGCCGGAAGAGTTCGAAAGTACCGAGTTGAACCGCGAATCGATCGTGCTGCCGGGCCAGACCGTCGAGGTCTTCGTCGGTCCGCTCAAGGCAGGCCATTACAGCTTCTTCGGCGACTTCCACCAGGACACGGCCCAGGGCCGGCTGATCGTGGAGTAACCGCATGCCCGCCGTCGCTCTGCTGGTGTTCCGGGAGGTGCTCGAAGCGGCACTGATCATCTCGATCGTGGGCGCAGCGACCCGCGGCGTTCCCCGCCGTGGCCGATTCATCGCCGGCGGTGTGGGGCTGGGCGTGCTGGGAGCGATGCTCGTCGCCGCCGGTGCCGGCCTGATCGCCGGGTTCGCGCGCGGCGCGGGCCTGAATCTTTTCAATGCGGCCGTCCTGCTGGCGGCAGTAGGCATGATCGGCTGGCACGTGCTGTGGATGTCGCGGCATGGCCGCCAGATGGCACGCGACATGAAAGCACTCGGCGGTGCGGTGCAAACGGGCGACAGTTCGTTGCGCGTGCTGCTGGTGTTGGTCGCGCTCGCGGTGCTCCGTGAAGGGAGCGAGGTCGTGCTGTTCCTTTACGGCATGGGCGCGGGGGGCATCGGCACCGCCTCGCTGCTGGCCGGTACCTGCCTTGGAGTGGCTGGTGGCGCGGCCATGGGCTGGGCCCTCTACGCGGGCTTGTTGCACATACCGATGCGGGCCTTCTTCCGCATCACCAATGCACTGCTGATGCTGCTGGCGGCGGGCCTGGCATCGACCGCAGCCGGCCTCCTGCTGCAGTCCGACCTGCTGCCGGCCTGGGGCACGCAGTTGTGGAATACGTCCGGATGGATCTCCAACGGATCGCTGCCCGGGAAAATGCTGGGGGTCCTGGTTGGCTACAACGCATCCCCGTCAGGCATCCAGATCGCTTTCTACCTTGGGACGCTGTTGCTGCTCGGGGTGGGCGCGCGACTGCTTCGCGAGCCTCCGCGGCCGGCCCACGCCGGGTAACTCGCTTTCCATTGTCACCTGTTCCGCTCGTCGAGACGGGCGTATGTCCCCTTTTGCCTTTCAGGAGCTCTCCATGTCGTCGCTTTCCACCACCCTGCGCGCGTTTGCGCTGGTTCTTGCCTCGGCTCTGCCGGCGGCCTTCCAGAGCGCGCGGGCCAACGACTTCGTCGTGTACACCCCCTACGTGTACCAGTCGCAGACCGAGCTGGAAGTGCGCGGGTACCGCTTCAGCGACAGCCGCCCGGACATCCACGGCGAGCAGGGCGCCGAGCTTTCCGTGGCACATGCCTTTACCTCCTGGTGGAAGCCGGAGCTGTACCTGGTGAACTACGAGCGTGAGCCCGGCGCCGGCGGCCAGACCACCGGCTACGAGTTCGAGAACACCTTCCAGATCACCACGCCCGGCGAACATTGGGCCGACGTGGGCTTTCTAGCCGCCTACGAGCACAGCACCCTGAGCGACGAGCATGACGAAGTGGAGTTCGGCCCGCTGATCACCAAAACCATCGGCCGCTTCACCCACACGTTCAACGCGATTTTCGAAAAGGAGGTCGGTACCGGTTTTGGCGGCAGGTACGAGCACCGTTACGCGTACTCGGGCACCTACGCCGTGTCCAAGGCCTTCCAGCCGGGCATCGAGGTCTTTGCCCGGCCTTCGGACGACGCCTATCACGCCGGGCCGGTGGTCAACGGCGAGTGGCATGTACCGGGAACGACCGGCAACCTCGAATACCGCTTTGGCGTGGCCTTCGGCCTCAACCGCAATGCCGCCGACCGCACCTGGATGGCGCAGCTCGAATACGAGTTCTTCTAGTCGATCCGCCCGCAAGGCGACGGTACGGCGCCCCTGGCGCCAAGCCTCGCGCCTGCGGTTTTCAGGCGACTGTCGACCCCAGCAACGATCGCAATCGCGAGCGGGTAAGCGGGCCGAAGCGCAGTTGCTCGCACAGGGCCTCGAGTTGCCCGTTGCCCGCCTGGCGACGCAATGCGTCGGCGGTGGGTGCGACCGGTGCGTCCAGCGCGATGCGGGTCAGGCGCCGGCACAGCAGCGCCAGTTCGGCGTGCTCGCGCAGGCGCGCGGCGCAGGCGGCGGCGCCGCGGATGCGCAGGAAGGCCACTTCGTCCACCCGCTCCAGCAGCACGTCGAGGCTGCCAAAATGGGCCAGCAGGGCGGCGGCGGTCTTGGCCCCGATGCCCGGCACGCCGGGAATGTTGTCCACCGCGTCGCCGCACAGCGCCAGGTAGTCGGCCACCTGGTGCGGGTGCACGCCCAGCTTTTCGTGCACGCCCGCCGGCCCCCAGCGCAGGTTGCGGGCGAAGTCCCACTGCTCGTCGCGCTCGCCCAGCAGTTGGCCGAAATCCTTGTCGGCCGAGACGATCACGCTGTCCAGCCCGTGCCCGCGCAGGCTCCACAAGGCGCTGCCGATCAGGTCGTCGGCCTCGTAGCTGTGGTCGATCAGCACGCTGACGCCGAGCGCCTCGGTGATCGCCCGGCAAAGCACGAACTGGCGTTCCAGTTCCGGCGGCGGCAGCTCGCGGTTGGCCTTGTAGGCGGGGTAGATGGCGTTGCGGAAGGAGCTGGTCAGCGAGGCGTCGAAGGCCACCGCGACATGCTCGGCGCGGCTCTTTTCCAGCAGCTCGCAAAGGAAGCGGGTGAAGCCATGCACGGCGTTGACCGGATGGCCGTCGGCGTCGTGGAACTGGTCGGGCATCGAATGCCAGGCGCGGAACACGTACAGGCTGCCGTCGACCAGGTGGACGGCGCGGGCGGGCGCGGTCACGGCGTCCATGTCGAGAAGACCTCCTCGAGCGCGGGGCGCTCGCGGTCGGGTACTTCGATCTGCGGCGTGCCGATGTGCACGAAGCCGATCACCCGCTCGTTGCCCGCCAGCCGCAGGAGCGCGGCCACGTCCTCGTCGTACGCGGCCCAGCCGGTCAGCCACTGCGCGCCATAGCCCAGCGCGTGCGCACCCAGCAGCAGGTTGTAGGCCACGCAGCCGGCGGCGATCTCCTGCTCGATCGGCGGCACCTTGCTGCCGGCGGTCACCCGCGCGACCACCACCAGCACCAGGGGTGCGAAGTCGTAGCGGGTGCGCTCCTTCTCGCGCTTGGCTTCGGAAATCGCGGGGTTGCGCCCGGCGATGTCGGCCAGCTGTTCGCCGAAGGCCCGCTTGGCTGCGCCGCGCAGCGCGATCAGCCGGAACGGCACCAGCTTGCCGTGGTCGGGCACGCGCACCGCGGCGGTGACCAGCGCGCGCAGCTCGTCGCCGTCCGGCGCCGGTTCGGCGAGCTGACGCGAAGGGACGGACACGCGTCCGGTCAGGAAGGAAAGCGGGTGGGACATGGGGGGCAACCGCAAAAACCGCATCGTACCAAGCCAGGCAGCCCACGGCCCGTTGCCACCCGTTCGGACTTACCAGGCGCGTGACCAGCTCAGCACCCATGCCTGGCGATCCCGTTCATCGCCCTCCCGGTAGCCGAACGGATATGGCCCCTCACTGCCGCGCGCCACCGTCCAGGCCAGCTGCAGCTGCGCATGGTGCCAGTCCAGGCCGAGCCCGATGCGACCATCGAAGCGGTAGTGCGTGCTGTCATGCCGCAGCTCCCCGTTATACCGCAGCACGCCCAGGTGACCGAGCAGGTGTAGCTGCCCGGACAGCGGCCAGCGGTGGTCCAGCGCGAGGTACAGCGCCGGCGAGGGCTGGCCGAAATAGCGTCGGGCGTAGGCCAGGCGCACGCTGCCGCGCTCGGCATTCAGGCCCAGGTAGGCTTCCGGGTAGCGGTAGCGGGCATCGCCGGCCACCGTCGTGTATTGGACACCGACGTCCCAGTCCACGCCGGGACGCAGCGGCCTGGCGACGCCGGCATACCCCAGCAGCTGCAGGCGGAGCCCGCCGTCCGGGCGCACCGTGGCCAGCATCGCGCCCGCATACCAGCCTGCGGCCGCATCGTAGGCAACGCCGAGTTCTGCCGCGGGTCGTTCGTCGCTCAGCGAGAGTCCGCGGTAGCGGTCGTCGGACGCCAGCGTGACGCTGCCCGAAACCTGCGCACGGGCGCCGGCGATGAGCAGCAAGCTGACGAGGGCAGTCGCATGGCGTCGCACGGCCGGGTCTCCGCCTGGGCGGCCTGCGGATAGTGCGCAGCCGCGCGCACAGTTTTCGTGAGGTTGGACGGCAGACACGCGGGCGAAGGGCTACCGGCGGCGCTGCCGCGCATCTGGCGGTCGAGCGCCGCGCGCAGTCGGGCGGGGGGGAGGCCCGGGGACATCTGCCGCAGCAGAGCGACCAGGCCGCTGACCTGCGCCGCCGCGAACGAGGTGCCGCTGACGAAACCCCAGCGTGCGCCGGTCTGGGTAGTGGGAATGTCCCGCCACGGTGCGCGCAGGGCATCCGGCACGCGGGTCCCGTCGCGCTCGCCGGCGACCGCCAGCACGCCGGCATGGTCGGCCGGGAAGCCGCCCCGCGGCAGCCGCCCGTCGACCGCGGCGACCACCGCGATCCCCTGCGCGCGCGCCACGTCGAGCAGCTGCCCGAGCAGCGGATCGTCCGGCCCGGCGAGGCTCAGGTTGAGCACCTGGGCGCGTGCCTGCAGCGCGTACTGCACGGCCTTAGCCAGGGTGAAGCTGCTGCAGGCGGCGCCGTCCTGCGAGGTCTGCCAGCAGGCGCGCAGCGCGAGCAGGCGAGCGTCCGGCGCGACACCCGCGATGCCCAGGCCGTTGTTGGCGCGCGCCACGATGATGCCGCCCACTTCGGTGCCGTGGGCCTCGGCCCGGTAGCCGCCGTCGCCGACGAAGTCGCGTGTGGCGGCGACCTGCCCGCGAAGGTCCGGGTGCGTCACATCCACGCCGCTGTCCACCTCGGCCACGGTGACGCGGCGGCCGGTCGCACGGGCGTGCAGCCGGTCCAGCTGCCAGTCGCCGACGACCGGCTGCAGGGCGTAAAGCGGGTCCTTGCCGCCCAGCGAGCGGTACAGGTGCAGGGGTTGCACCGAAGCGACCCGGGCATCGGCGGCCAGCCGCCGCAGCAGCGCCGGGGTGACCGCGTCCCCGCTCGACTGCATCAGGAAACAGTCGAGCCGCAGGGCGGGTATCGGCCAGGCGTCCAGCAGGACCAGGTGATAGCGCGCCGCGACGCGACGGGCGATGGCGCGCCGTGCCGCGGCACCGGGCCCGGCCGCGTAGTCGCCGGCGTAGTCGCCGTCGGCGCGGAAATGCGCCGGTGGCAGGCGCAACGTGACGAGCAACTGCCGTTGGGCGAGGGCGACGGTCGGCGGCGCCGCGGGCGGCTGCACGGGGTGCAGGGCGCAGGCCGCCAGCAGCAGGCAGGCAAGGGCGGGCAGCAGGCGCGACATGCTCAGCGCCCGGCGTCGAGGCTGGCCACCAGCGTGACGCCCTGAGCTGCCCGCAGGGCTTCGCGGATCGGCGTCGCGCGGGCGGCCGGGACACTCAGTACCCAGGCGCCGGCGGCAGTCGGGCCGTCGACCACGCGGGCGTCGCAGGCGCGCAGCAACTGGCGCATCCGCGCCTCGCTCAGGGAGGGCGCGAAGACCACGACCAGCCGCGCGCGGGATGCGTCCGGCGCGCTCAGGGTGTGGTAGGCAGCGGGCGGCGCACGCTCCGGACGCAGCAGCGCCACCCCCAGCACCAGCACGAGCACGGCCTGTACCGCGATCACCCAGTGCTGCCAGGCGCGGCGGCGGAGAGCATGATGGATCGCCGGTCGCCCGCGCCGGTGCACCGCGCGCCGCGACGGCGCTGTCGCCGCATCCTCGGTCCGGCAGGCCTCCTGCAGCGACCGCAGCCAGGCCTCTTCGCGTTGGCAGGCGGCACACCCGGCCAGGTGTGCGCGTACGCGTTCCAGCTCCTCGCCCTGGAGCGTGCCGTTGACCAGCCACGGCAGCAGCCGGTCGACATCGGCGTGGGCGGAACCTCCGAAGCGGAGTACGCGGCCGCTCACAGCGCTTCCTCCTGCTTCAGCTCGAGCAGCGTCCTGAGTTTGCGCCGCGCGTAGAACATCCGCGTCTTCACCGTGTCGACCGGGCAATCCATGATCCGGGCGATCTCCCGGCAGCCGTAGCCCAGGTAGTAGGTCAGCTCGATCACCGCGCGCTGCTCGGCCGACAGCCCGGCGAGCGCACGACCCAGGTGCCGGTGCAGTTCCTGCTGCTGGCGCTCGACATCGGGCTCGGGCGAGGAGGCGGCGTCGCGTTCTTCGGCCAGCTCGATCTCGTCGCCGTGCCGGCGCAACGCCTTCAGCGTCTGCCGATAGGCGATGGCGAAAATCCAGGTGGAGACCTTGGCCTCGCCGTTGTAGGTCGGGGCCTTGTGCCAGACCACCATCATCGTGTCGTCCAGCACCTCTTCGACCAGCCCGGGCTGGCGCGTCATGCCGCCGATGAACCGCTTCAGCCGCGGCTGGTAGGCGCGATAGAGCGCGTCGAACGCCTGCGCGTCCCCGGCGCAGATGCGCTCGAGCAGGACAAGCTCGTCCTGGCCCGCCGCACGGCCTGCTTCGCTGGTGGCTTGGAGAAAGCGCATGGATCTTCCCGCGGATGCACCGTCCGCGTGGATGCCCGTTTCGGGCGATCCGGTTCAATGCCGGCGACGCATGCCATGGCGATGAACCGCGATCCGCCCGACGGGTACTGACCGGCCCACGCGGAAAGGCCACCCGACGATACGCCGGCGCTGCCGGACCGGTGTGGAGGAAGCGTTTCCTTTCGCGTGGAGTCCCGTCCCCACTTCCGCAGGAGCATCGCCATGAGACCCACCTCCCTTTCCCCCTTGCGCCTGTGCGCCGCGCTGGCGCTCGTCCTGGCCGCCGCCCCCGCCGTGGCCGCCGACAGTGCCGGCTACACGCGGCACAACCTGGTCAGCGACGGCCACGTGATGGCCGACCACGTCGACCCGAACCTGGTCAACGCCTGGGGCATCGCGTTCAACCCCACCGGACCGGTGTGGGTGGCCAACAACGGCACCGGCACGTCGACCATCTACGACGGCAGCGGCACGGCCGTCCCGCTCGTCGTGCAGATTCCTACGCCGACCGCGGCCATGGGCGGCAACCCCACCGGCATGGTCTACAACGGTTCGGCGGACTTCGTGGTCAGCCGCGGCGCGCTGTCCGGGCCGGCGCGTTTCATTTTTGCGACCGAGGATGGCGTCATCGCCGGCTGGGCGCCGGGGGTGGACGCCACCCACGCGCTCAGGATGGCGTTTGCGCCGGGGGCGATCTACAAGGGCCTGGCGATCGGTGCCTGCGGGCAGGGCGGGCGCATCTACGCGACCGACTTCCACCACGCGCGGGTGGACGTCTATGACACCCAATTCAAGCGCGTGGCGACGGCCCCGGGCGACTTCGTCGACACCGGGATACCCGCCGGCTTCGCGCCGTTCGGCATCCAGAACATCAACGGCGACATCTACGTCAGTTATGCCAGGCAGGATGCCGCCCGCGAGGACGACGTGCACGGTCCGGGCCTGGGCTATGTGGACGTCTATACGCCCACCGGCCACCTGCTGCACAGGGTCGCCTCGAAGGGCGCGCTCGACGCTCCATGGGGCATGGCCATGGCGCCGGCTGGCTTCGGCCGGGCCGGGGGCGGCCTGCTGGTCGGCAACTTCGGTGACGGCCTGATCCATGTCTACGACCCGGTCTCGGACCAGCTGCTGGGCAGCCTGCGCAACGACGCAGGCCGGCCCATCCACGTCGACGGGCTGTGGGGCCTGGCCTTTGGCAACGGTTATGCCGGGCAGTCGGTCGATACGCTGTACTTCACCGCTGGCCCGGGCGACGAGGCGCACGGCCTGTACGGACGGATCGAGCCCAGCCAGGGCTACGGTCATTGATCCACCGCGGGGCCATGGACGGCCCCATTGTGCGTTGGCGCCGCGTTGGTCCGCGCGCGCCCGGCGTCAGCGCGAGGGAAGGACGAACGCGCCCGGGAGCAATGCGCCGACGGTGGTCTGTTCCATTGCGCCGGCAAGGTTGCCCAGCAGTACCGGCATGGCCTCGCCACACAGCTCCGCCATCACCTGCCGGCAGGCGCCGCAGGGGCTCACCGGTCCGGGGGTATCGGCCACCACGGCCAGCTGCACGAAGTCGCCCGGCCGGCATCCGGCCGCCACCGCGCTGAACAGCGCCGTGCGTTCGGCGCAGTTGCACAAGCCGTAGGCGGCGTTTTCCACATTGCAGCCGGTGAAGGTGCGCCCGTCGCGGGTAAGCACGGCCGCGCCCACCTGGAAGCTGGAGTAAGGCGCATAGGCCTGCCCGCGTGCTTCGCGGGCCGCGAGCATCAGCGGGTCGACGGCGGGGAGGGGCATCGGTGTGGACATCGGGATCTCCCTTGCAAAGACCCCGTGCGCGCCCTGTGGCGCTGCCGGTGGGCCAGTCTACTGCGATGGGCGCGGCGCAGGTCAAGCCGGACCGGTGCTTGCGGCCCCGGCCGTTGGGCTAGGATGTGGCGTCACGTCCGGGGGAACCGTATGGCGATCACGGTGGGAGCGTTGCGCGAAGTGGCGGCCGGCGAGCGGCGGGTGGCGGTCACGCCGGAGGTGGCGCGCAAGCTGCAGGGCAGGGGGATGCAGGTACTGCTGGAGCGTGGTGCCGGTGCCGCGGCGGGTTTTCCCGACGCTGCCTACGCCGGCGTGGAGTTCGCCGAGGCCTCCGCGGTGCTTGCGCGGGCCGACCTGCTCGCCTGCGTGCTGCCACCGGCGGACGCGGCCCTGGAACAGATGCGCGAAGGGGCGATCGTGGTCGGGCAGTTGCGTCCGCACGACGCGGCCACGCGCACCCTGGCCCTGGGCAGGCGACGGCTCAGCGCCTTCGCGCTGGAGCTGTTGCCGCGCACCACCCGTGCGCAGGCGATGGACGTGCTGAGCTCCCAGGCGGCGGTGGCCGGCTACCGCGCCATGCTGATCGCCGCCGAGGCCTGCCCGAAATTCTTCCCCATGCTGACCACCGCGGCCGGCACCATCCGGCCTTCACGCGTGCTGGTCATCGGCGCGGGCGTCGCCGGCCTGCAGGCGATCGCCACCGCGCGCCGCCTCGGCGCGCAGACCGAAGGCTACGACGTGCGGCCGGAGACACGCGAGCAGGTGGAGTCGTTGGGCGCGAAGTTCCTCGACCTGGGTGTCAGCGCGGCCGGCAGCGGCGGCTACGCGCGCGAGCTGTCCGAGGACGAGCGGCGCGCGCAGCAGCAGGCGCTGGCGGACCATCTCAAAGCGCTGGACGTGGTCGTCAGCACCGCGGCGGTGCCCGGTCGCCCGGCGCCGAAGATCCTCGGCAAGGCGATGGTCGAGGGCATGAAGCCCGGCGCGCTGATCGTGGACCTGGCCGCCGAGAGCGGTGGCAACTGCGAGCTGACCCGGCCGGGCGAGCGGGTGGAGCATGCGGGCGTCACCATCCTGGGGCCGCTGAACCTGCCTGCCGGAGCACCGCTGCATGCCTCGGAGATGTACGCGCGCAACGTGTTCAACTTCGTCGAGCTGTTGCTGCGCGACGGCGCACTGGCGCCCGATTTCGGGGACGAGCTGGTTGCCCGGACCTGCCTGACGCAGGACGGCAGGCCCTGCGCCCAGGGCGACGGCAATCACGCCCACCGGCCCTGACGGACGCCGCGAGGCGGGTTTCAGCTCGGCTCGCCTGGCTTGCCGGCAGCGGGCAGTCAGTGGCCCGGCGGGTGCGGGGGCCGCGGAGGTGCCGGCGGCGGAGGCAGTGGCGGCCCCGGCGGGTGGTCGAGCCCCCGCAGGCGCTGCTCGATCGTCTGCGAACGCCATTGCCGCAGCAGCCGCTCGCGCTGGTCCGGCGGCATGTGCTGGAAGCGCTCGTAGGCCTCGTGCAGGCGCTCGCGCTGTTCCGGCGGCAGGCGGTGGAACTTGTGCATGTTCGCCCTGGCGCGCTCGCGTTCCTCGGGGGTCATGGTCTGCCAGCGCGCGATACGCTGGCGGATCTCCTCGCGCCGGTCCGGCGGCAGGGTGACCCAGTGTTCGGCGCGCCTGAGCATGTGGGCCTGCTTGCGCGGCGGCATGGCGTCCCAGTGCCCGCGCAACGGGGCAAGCACTTCCTGCTGGGCCGGGTCCAGGCTTTGCCAGGGGCGCGGCGCCGGCGCTGCGGAGGCGGCACCGGGCGGTGGCGCGTCCTGGGCATGCAGCGGCGCCAGGCCGGCCAGGGCGAACAGCAGCGGGAGCAATGCGAGGCGGGTCATGGGTCAGCGGCGTACCTTCACGCGGTCGTTGGCGGCCAGCCAACCGTAGAAATCCAGGTTCTGGTAGAGCTGCGGATCGGCGCTGTCGGCGTCCGGCGGCAGGTCGGTATCGGCGTCGGCCGCGGTGGCCGCCGGCAGTGCGCGTGCAGGCGCGTGGTCCGCGTTGCGCTGCGGCTGCCAGATCATCAGCGTGGCCAGCGCGAGCACGGCGAACGCGCCGGCCGGCAACAGCAGGCGCGGAGCCAGCCGGGCGGGCATCGGTCGCGTGGCGTCCAGCGCCTGGCGGCGCGCGGCACGCAGGCGCCCGGCGGTGGCCGGATCGAGCTGCCGGCTGGCGTCCAGGTACAGCGCGCGGGCGCGCCGGGCCAGCTTGCCGGGATCGTGCCTGTCAGGACGGCACTTATCGGGATCGGGCGTCATTGCCAGTCCTCCAGTTGGTCGCGCAGGTGATGCATGGCGCGCGACAGATGGGTTTTCACGCTGCCTTCGGAGCAGCCCATGGCCTGGGCGGTCTGCGCCACGTCCAGGCCTTCGAGCATGCGCAGCAGGAATGCTTCGCGCTGGCGCCGCGGCAGGCGCTGCACCGCGGCGGACAGGTCGGCCCAGGACTGGCTGTCATGCAGCCGCTGCAGCGGGCCGGGCCCGTTGTCGGGTGGCTCCCAGGCGGGCAGGTCCTCGCCGTCTTCATCCCTGCCGCCGAGCCAGCCGACCACGATCGAGCGCACCTTGCGGCGGCGCTGCAGGTCGACGATGCGGCGGCGCAGGATGCCCCAGAACAGTGGCGTCCATTCCTGCGCGGGCTTGTCGCGGTAGTGCTTGACCAGCCGCAGCATGGCGTCCTGCACGGCGTCGAGCGCGTCCTCGCGATGCCCCAGTTGCAGTTCGGCCAGCCGGAAGGCGCGGCGTTCCACGTTGGCCAGGAAGGCGTCGAGCGTTGCCGGCACGGCGCGCGCGTCCGCCGCCAGCAGGTCGCTGTCGAGGGTGCCTGCAAAGCTGTTCATGGCATCGAGATCGGCGTCATCGGCGCGCTCGCCCGGTTGCGGTTCGGTCGGATGCTTCAACGCGGAAGACTCGCACGGGTTGACGCGCGACCGTATGATGCGGCAGCAACCGCTCGAAGGGGCGCGCGGACAGGGGAAGGGGTCATGCTCGACGGTTTCCTGGCGCTGTATGTCTTCATGCTTGCGGCGTTCACCGGCTACGAGATCATCGCGCGGGTGCCGGTGATCCTGCATACGCCGCTGATGTCCGGTTCGAACTTCATTCACGGGATCGTGCTGGTCGGCGCCATGATTGCGCTGGGCCACGCGCAGACGCCACTGGAAATGGGCATCGGTTTCGTCGGCGTGCTGTTGGGCGCCGGCAACGCGGCCGGCGGCTACGTGGTGACCGAGCGGATGCTGGAGATGTTCAAGTCCAGCCGCCCGGGCGGCCGGGAGACGCACTGATGGCCTGGCTGCCCGGGGTCATCAAGGCCTGTTACTTCCTCGCCGCGCTGTTGTTCATCCTGGGACTCAAGCGCATGAGTTCGCCGCGCACCGCGCGCGGCGGCATCGTGTGGGCCGGTGTCGGCATGGCCCTGGCCGTGGCTGCGACGTTCGCGCTGCCCGGACTGGCCAACCGCGGCCTGATCCTGGCGGCGTTGCTGCTGGGCACCGTGGCGGCGTGGTGGTCGGGTCGGCGCGTCGCGATGACCGCCATGCCGCAGATGGTCGCGCTGTACAACGGCATGGGCGGCGGCGCCGCGGCGGCGATCGGCGCGGTGGAACTGGTGGCCTTCTCGGGCGCGGCGGTCACCCTGCTCGATGGTGGCCGGTTCACCGCCGACGGCCGGGCGCCGGGCAGCGCGCAGCTGGCGCTGGCGGCGCTGGGCGCGCTGATCGGCGCGGTGAGCTTTTCCGGCTCGCTGGTCGCCTTCGCCAAATTGCAGGGCTGGCTGGACCGGCGCTTCGTGTTTCCCGGACAGCGCGCGCTGAATCTGCTGGTGCTGGTGCTCGGTCTCGGGCTCGGGGCCATGCTGGTCGCCGGCATGCTGGCGCCGCCGTTGGTCGCGGGCTTCTTCGCGCTCGCGTTGCTGTTCGGGTTGATGATGACCCTGCCGATCGGTGGCGCGGACATGCCGGTGGTGATCTCGCTGTACAACGCATTCACCGGCCTGGCGGTGGCCTTGGAGGGCTTCGTGCTGGGCAACGAGGCGATGATCATCGCCGGCACCGTGGTCGGCGCCGCCGGCACGCTGCTGACCCAGCTGATGGCCAGGGCGATGAACCGCTCGCTGGGCAACGTGTTGTTCGGCAATTTCGGCGCCGCCACCGGCGCCGCGCAGGCGATCGGCGGCGCGCAGAAGCCGATCGAGGCGAGCGACGCGGCCGTGATGATGGCCTATGCCGAGCGCGTGGTGATCGTGCCCGGCTACGGCATGGCGGTGGCGCAGGCGCAGCACAAGGTGTGGGAGTTCGCGCGGCAGCTGATCGCGCGCGGGGTCAAGGTGAAATTCGCCATCCACCCGGTGGCCGGGCGCATGCCAGGGCACATGAACGTGCTGCTGGCCGAGGCGGGCGTGCCCTATGACCTCATCGCCGACATGGAAGAGATCAACGCCGAATTTCCCAGCACCGACGTGGCGCTGGTGATCGGCGCCAACGACGTGGTCAATCCGCTCGCCAAAACCGACCCGGCGTCGCCGATCTACGGCATGCCGATCCTGGACGTGGCCGCCGCGAAGAACGTCATTGTGGTCAAGCGCGGCCGGGGTACCGGTTTTGCGGGGATCGAGAACGCGCTGTTCTACGCCGACAACGCGCGCATGCTCTACGGCGACGGCCAGGCGGTGGCGGCCGAACTGGTGTCCGCCCTCAAGGCGCTGGACAGCTAGCCTGCGGCGAAGCGTCCGTACGGGCAGGCGGTTCAGGCTCCCGGCGTTCGCCGGCGGTTGGCGACCCAGGCGGCCAGCAACGCCCCGGCCAGCGTGAAGACGACATCGGTGGGGCGCACGGCCAGCTGCGCCAGCGCAAGCAGCATGGCCAGGCCCGCCGCGCGCAGCGCGTCGAGCAGGCCGATACCCATGGAACCGGCGATGCGCGCGGCAGCGGTGAGCAGCTCCACGTAGACCGCGGCCAGCACGGTCGCGCCGGCGGCGAGGGCGGCGGCCACCCGCCCGGCCGGACGCACCCAGCTGCGCACGGCCAGCGCCAGCAGGGCACCGACCACCAGTGCCAGCGCAGGCAACGGGCGTTGCAGCGCCATGGTCGGAAGCATCCACACCGCACCGGCGGCAAGGCCGAGCATGGCCGCGCTGAAGGCGGCGAACAACAGCGGGATCAGGCGCACTGGCGTTGCCCGGGCGGCGAGGTGTCGAAAGGCATGCAATTCCCGTGGGATCGCGGAGCAAACGCCCATGATAACCCGCGCTGAGGCCCACACTGCGAAGTGCGCCCGTCGGTCTTACTTGAGAAACGGCGCGCGGGCCTGATCTTGGTCAGCGGGACTGGCCGCCGGCGCGGCATAATAGGGCGCTTCCCCGCCGCGTCCCGGCGGCTTTCGACGAGTGATCGGCAGGATAGGCATGAGTGGCTTCAGTCTGAGCAGCGAACCCTTCACCCTGGAGCGTGACTGCATCGCGGTGATGGTGCCCCAGGGGGAGAGCGTGACGCTTCCTGCCGGACAGATCGGCTACATCACGCAGGCCCTCGGGGGCAGCTTCACCGTCTACGTGGAAGGCAACCTGTTCCGCATCGCCGGGAACGACGCCGACGCGCTCGGCAAGGAGCCTCCCCCGCCGATCGAGCTGGCTGCCGACGCCAGCGACAATGACGTCGAGCAACTGGTCTGGCAGCAGCTGCGCACCGTGTTCGATCCGGAGATTCCGATCAACGTGGTGGAGCTGGGCCTGGTCTACGACGTCTCGATCGAAGCGGGCGAGAACGGCACGCGCAAGGTCTACGTGAAGATGACGCTGACCGCCCCCGGTTGCGGCATGGGCGACATCCTGGTCGACGACGTGCGCACCAAGCTCGAACTGATTCCCACGGTCGGCGAAGCCGACGTCGACCTCGTCTTCGACCCGCCGTGGAACCACTCGATGATGTCCGACGCCGCCAAACTCGAGACCGGCATGCTCTGACGCGAGCGAAACCTTCACGATCATGAAAAGCCCGGCTGGCCCGGGCTTTTCGCGTTTTCGGGCGCCGTGCGGGAACCGGCCGCGATGCGCGCCGTGACGCGGTTTTCGCGCGCTCCTAACACCGATCGTCACAGTTCGATGGCCTAGGAAAAATTCACTCTTGACCCCCTTGCAAGCGGGCTCTTAATGTCGACGAATCCGTTGGCGGGGAGGTTGACGGATGGTCCTGCAGTGGCGCCAGGGGGTTAGCGGCGCCGCCTCGCATGATGAGCCCGCGTACTGCCCTCTCATGGAAGAAAGGGGGAGAAGCAGCGCGCATCGGGATGCAGCCAGGACCGTTGGCAAACAGTGGCGCCGTGCCCGGCACGGCCAATTCGCATGGGGTCCGAAGCGACCGCATCAGGGTCGCTCGTCCCGAATTTCTCTCTTATGGAGTACCTCACATGCCAAGCAATATCCGTCTGAAACTCCTGGTCGCCGCCATCGGCATGGCCTGCGCCTCGACCGCGATGGCGGCGAACGGCGAACACGTGAACGTGCAGAACCTCGGTGCGGTGCCGGCCGGCAGCCTCGCGGCCCGCCTGAACCTCGGCGCGAACATGTCGCTGTCCGCGCGCAGCACCGCGCACCTGCCCAACGGCAGGCAGGTCGTGCGCCAGCAGCAGATGTACCGCGGCGTGCCGGTGTACGGCCGCAGCGTCGCGGTGGTGCAGGACGCGCACGGCAACGTGCTGCGCGCCTCCGGCGACGTGCTCAAGCTTCCGGCCAATCTTGCGGCGCCGCTCTCGGTGACGCCCAAGCTCAGTGCCGACCAGGCGATCGCAAAGTTGCAGGCGCACGCGCACACCACGCTGCAGGGCGGCACCGCGATCAGCAACAGGAAGGCCGACCTGTTCGTCTATCCGCAGGAGAACGGCTCGCCGCGCCTGGTCTACCGCACCTCCTACTTCGTCAGCGGCAACCACCCGAGCCGCCCGACCGCCATCGTCGACGCCCATACCGGCGAAGTGATCAAGAGCTGGGAGGGCCTGACCGACGCCACCGCCAACGGCCCCGGCGGCAACCAGAAGACCGGCGAGTATTACTACGGCACCGACTACGCCGCGCTGCAGGTCACCCAGTCGGGCAGCACCTGCTACCTGCAGAACACGAACGTGGTGACCTACAACCTCAACCACGCGACGAGCGGCGGCACGCTGGTGAGCTTCACCTGCCCGACCAGCAACACCGACCCGATCAACGGCGCCTACTCGCCGGTCAACGACGCGCACCATTTCGGCGGTGTCGTGCACGACATGTACGTCGCCTACACCGGCGCGCCGCCGCTGAACATGCAGCTGCGCATGAACGTGCACTACAGCAGCAACTACGAGAACGCGTTCTGGAACGGCTCGTCGATGAACTTCGGCGACGGCGCCAGCACGTTCTATCCGCTGGTGTCGCTGGACGTGACCAGCCACGAGATCAGCCACGGCTACACCGAGCAGAACTCGGGCCTGGAATACAGCGGCCAGTCCGGCGGCATGAACGAGTCCTACTCGGACATCGCCGGCGAAGCGGCCGAGTTCTATGACCGCGGCGCCGCGGACTTCCTGGTCGGTGCGGACATCATGAAGAGCGGCACCGCGCTGCGCTTCATGTGCAACCCGCCCCAGGACGGCGGGTCCATCGACAATGCGGCCGACTACTACAACGGCCTGGACGTGCACTACTCCTCGGGCGTCTACAACAAGGCGTTCTGCCTGCTGGCCAAGACCAGCGGCTGGGACGTGAAGAAGGCCTTCCAGGTGTTCCAGCTGGCGAACAAGTCGTACTGGACCGCCACCACCGATTATAACAACGGTGCCTGTGGCGTGGAGTCGGCGGCCACCGACTTGGGCTACACCAAGAATGACGTCATCACCGCCTTCAACGGCGTGGGCGTGACCTGCCCGGGTGGTGGCGGCGGCGGTGGTGGTGGCACCACCGCGCTGAGCAACGGCGTGCCGGTCAGCGGCGTGTCCGGGGCCTCGGGTGCCGACAACAACTTCAGCATCCAGGTGCCGGCCGGCGCTAGCAACCTGGTGATGTCGATCTCCGGCGGCAGCGGCGACGCCGACCTGTACACCAAGTTCGGCTCGATGCCGACCACCAGCAGCTACGATTGCCGTCCGTACCTGACCGGCAACAACGAGAGCTGCACGGTCTCGGCGCCGCAGGCGGGCACCTACTACATCAAGGTGCACGGCTATTCGTCCTACTCGAGCGTCACCGTGAAGGCGTCCTACTCCACGGGCGGCGGTGGCGGCGGTGGCACCACTTCGGTGAATCTTCCGACCGTGAGCACCGGCAACTGGTCGGCCACCTACACCGAGACGGTGCAGGCCGGTCACACGGCGAAGTTCGCGATCTCCGGTGGCACCGGTGACGCCGACCTGTATGTGCGGGCCGGCTCTGCGCCGACCACCAGTGCCTACAGCTGCCGTCCGTACCTGACCGGAAACAACGAGAGCTGCACCTTCACACCCTCGACGACCACCACCTATTACATCAAGGTGCGTGCGTACCAGACGTTCTCCGGCGTCACGCTGACCGAAACGCTGAACTGACGTGACGGTCGGCCCCTGGACCGTGCCCGTCAGTGGCGCGGTCTGGCGGAAACAAGAACCCCGGCTTTGGCCGGGGTTCTTGTTTTCCTGAAGGCGGTCCGTTTCGGCGTCCTCGGTTTCAGTTTTCCTCGAACCGGTTCTCGGCGCGGTTCTTGCGAACCTTGGCCGGATCCCACACGCGGCCGTTCATGGTGATGTAGACGCCCTCGGGCAGGGTCTGCACCGCCGCCACCGCGCAGCCGATGTTGAACACCGCGTCGGAGCCCTGGAAGCGGGCCGGGTTGAGCGCGCCGGTGAGCACGATGACCTTGCCGGGGATGGAGGCGAGCTCGCGCGCGGTCTCGACCATCGTGTCGGTGCCGTGCGTGACCAGCACGTGCCGGTGCGGCTGTGCCTCGATGGTCGAGCGGATCAGCGCGCGGTCCTCGTCGCTCATGTGCAGGCTGTCCTTGCGCAGGATCGGGATCACGTCGAACGCGAACGCCACGCCGAGCTGGCCCAGGATTTCGCCGATCTGCGGCGCGCCGATCTTGTAGTCCGACTTGTCGTCGAAATAGATCTTGTCGATGGTGCCGCCGGTGGTGACGATGGTCAGGTGCTGCATGGCTTCGATGCCGGCTGGGGGAGAAGCGCAAGTTTAATGGGTCATAGCGCAGCTTGTGTGGGCTGCCGCCCGCACGGCCGGCCGAACCGGTCGCTCGGGTCAGAGCAACAACCGGGTGTCGGCCGGGTCCGCCGCCGCCAGTCGATCCAGCCCATGCGCCACGAAGCGCCGCAGTGCGGCGCCGGGGCGCATGTCGCCGCGCTCGCGGGCAAAGGTGGACTGGCGCGCCAGCAGTGCCGCCGCGGCGCAGCGCGCCAGCGTGATGGCCAGGCCACGGGCCGAGGCCTCCAGTTGCTCGCGCTGGTTGCCCGGTGCCTGGGCCTGGCGCTGCACCGTGTCGAACGCCGCCTGGATCGGGGCCACCATCTCCGGTTCGTGGCTGCCGGCCACCCACTCGCCGATCGCCGTGCGCAGCGCATCCAGGCCCTCGCCCAGCGCTCGCAGGCTGTCCAGCGCCAGCACGTTGGTCGTGCCTTCCCATATCGCATAGACCTGGGCGTCGCGCAGCAGCTGCGGCAGGCCGGTGTCCTCGATGTAGCCGGCGCCGCCGAAGCATTCGAGCGCCTCGGAGCACAGTGCCACCGCCGCCTTGCCGGTCCACAGCTTGGCCAGCGGCGTGAGCAGGCGCAGCAGCGCCGCTTCGTGTGGCGCGGCCCGGCCCTGTTCGACGCATCCCAGCAACTGCACCACTTCGAAGGCCAGCGCGAAGGCGCCCTCGAACTCCGCGCGCATGTCGGCCAGGGTCTGCGCGTGCAGTGGCTGCTCGATCAGCGTGCGACCGAAGCACTCGCGCCGCGCCGCGTAGTCGCAGGCCAGCGCCAGTGCACGCGCCATGCTCGCCACGGCGCATACCGCGTTCCAGGTGCGGGTGACGTTGAGCATCGGCGCGACCTGGCGCACACCATGGGCCAGCCCGCCCAGCGGCCAGGCGGGCAGGCCTTCGAGATGGATCTCGGCGGTGGGCAGCTCGCGGGTGCCGAGCTTGTCCTTCAGGCGGTCGATGGACAGTTCCGGCCTGCGCATTCCGCCGGCCATGGTCTCGACATAGAACAGGGCCAACGCCGCGGCACCGTCGCCGCCCCCCTCCGGGCGCGCCAGCGCAAGCGCGGCCTCGCCGACCACGGCCGAGCTGAACCACTTGCGCCCGTGCAGGCGCCACTGGCCGTCCTGGCCCTGGCGGGCCACCGTGCCGGTGCGCCCGACATCGGAACCGCCCGCCGTCTCGGTCATCCACTGGCCGCTCAACCAGAAGGTGGCCGGATCGCGGCTGAGGAAATGCGGCAGCGCACGGTCGATCAGCACCTGGTTGCCGGATGCCTTCAGCGCGGCGATGGCGCCGTCGGTCATGGCCAGCGGGCAGGTATAGAACTCGCTGGCGAGGTGGTAGAGGTACACGCGGGCGAACTGCTCCAGCCGCGCGTGCTCGTGCGGCGCGTGGCCGGCGGCGAGGATGGCGTGGCGGGTGGTCAGGTCCGGCCCCTCCTGCCAGGCCGCCGTGAGCTCGATGCGGTCCACCCGCCGGCCCCAGGCGTCCCAGCGCGTCAGCACCGGCGTCCGGGGCGTGCTGCGGCGGGCCCGCTCCCAGGCGAACCGGGCGTAGTCGCCCAGCGCATCCAGGTCGGCATCGAGGGCGGGACGGCGCTCGGCCGGAATCACCCGGTCGAGCAAGGCCAGCAGCGTGCGGTCGTTGCGGTAGGGGTGGACCAGCTGCGGCGCGGTCTGCAGGAAATCCATGGCACGGTCCCGTTGCAGGATACGCGCGAGTATAGGTGCCGGGTCGTGGATGGAGTGCGGGGCTCCTGCTTGGGCGCTACGCCAGGTGCGGCTAAGCGCAGCAGCGGCCTCTCGACTGCGCCGGTGTCGACCCGCAAGCGGAGTCAGCGCCCGGTTCCACTCCTCCTGAGTCCCTGCCGGAAAGGAGCGGGCTCAGGGTTTGCGCCGCTTCACGCCGGCCCCGAGTGCCACGATCAGCAGCAGCGTCAGCCCGAGCTCGGCCAGCGCCAGCCACTTCTCGGTCGGCGCGCTCCACGCTTCGGCCACGCCATGGCAGAAATAGAACAGGCTGAGGATGCCCACCCACAGCAGCGCCCGGCGCAGGTCCGGCAGGGCGGTGAAGGGCAGCAGCAACGGCACCACGGTGACCGCCAGCACCAGCCAGACGGGCAGGTGTTCCGGGCGGGCGAGCCAGCCGTGCCAGAGCACCTGCAGCGCGATCAAGGCGAACCAGGCGGCGCGGCCGACCCGATAGGGCAGGGTGACCGGCGCGCTCATGCCTGTGCGGCCAGCTTGCGTGCGGCCTCGGCCAGGCGCCGGCCCAGGGCACGGGCAAGCTCCCGCTCGTGCTCGCTGATCGCGTTGTCGCCACTGGCCCCGGCAACGTGGCTGGCGCCATAGGGCGTGCCGCCGCTGCCGGTGGCGGTCAGCGCCGGCTCGGTGTACGGAATGCCCACGAGCAGCATGCCGTGATGCAACAGCGGCAAGGCCATCGTCAGCAATGTGGACTCCTGTCCACCATGCATCGTGCTGGTGGAGGTGAACACCGCCGCCGGCTTGCCGGCCAGCGTGCCGCTCGCCCACTCGGCACCGGTGCTGTCGAGGAAATGCTTCAGCGGTGCGGCCATGTTGCCGAAGCGGGTGGGGCTGCCCAGCGCCAGGCCGGCGCATTCGGCCAGGTCCTGGCGGCTGGCGTAGGGTGCGCCCTCGTCGGGAACCGGCGGCTGCGCCGTCTCGGTGACCGGCGCCACCGGCGGCACCTGGCGCAGGCGCGCCTGGAGGCCGGCTTCCTCCACGCCGCGCGCGATCAGTCGCGCCAGCTGGGCGGTGTGGCCGCTGCGGCTGTAGTACAGGACCAGGATGGTGTGGTTCATGGGCGTTCGTCTGGTTGGGCGTTCGCGGGCGATCGGGTAGTGTAGCGGCCGCCTTCCGCTTGATGGTGCCGCTCATGGCCTGGCGTTTCGACCGCGACCGCGCGCTCAGCTTCAGCCGCTTCATCTGGCAGCGGTTCATCGACGACAAGTGCTTCGAGACCGCCGGCGCGCTCTCCTACACCACGCTGGTCTCGCTGGTGCCGCTGATGGTGGCGGTGCTGGCCATGCTGTCGGTGTTCCCGGTGTTCCAGAGCGCGCGCGACGTGCTGCTCGACTTCGTGTTCCAGAACTTCCTGCCCTCGACCGTGGCGAAGGTGCAGAACACGCTGCAGACCTTCGCCGCCAACGCCAGCCAGCTGACCGGCCTGAGCATCCTGGTGATGCTGTTCAGTGCACTGTCGATGATGATCAGCATCGAGGACCGGCTCAACCGCATCTTCCGCGTGCACCAGCCCCGCAGCTGGGGGTCGCGCCTGCTGCTGTACTGGGCCGCGCTGACGCTGGGACCGATCCTGGCCGTCGGCGGTATCGCGGTGACTTCGTACGTGACGGCGATGCCCTTGCTGGCCGGCGCCTATGCGCAGTTGGGGCTGGGTCAGCGCCTGCTTGGCGTGCTGCCCTTCGTGGTCACCTTCGTCACCCTGTGGCTGATGTACGCGGGCGTGCCCAACTGCAAGGTGCGCCGCAGCGATGCGGCGATCGGGGCACTGATCGGCGCGGTGCTGTTCGAGGTGGCGCGCTGGGGCTTCACGCTGTTCGTCAGCAATGCGCAGACCTACCAGCAGATCTACGGCGTGCTGGCGACCATCCCGATCTTTTTGCTGTGGATCTACCTCTCGTGGGTGATCGCGATCCTGGGCGCCTCGGTAGCCGCCTCGCTGTCGGCCTACGAGTACCACGCGCCGGCCGAGACGCTGCCCGAGGGCGCCGAATTCCTCGGCCTGATGGTGGTGCTGCGCCACTTCGTCGAGGCGCAGCGGCAGGGCTGCAGCGTGGATCCGGCGACCGTGCGGCTGCAGGAACCCTACCTGCGCAGCGCCAGCATCGCCGCCTATTTCGAGGACCTGCAGCGCGCCGACCTCATCCAGCGCGGCGAGGCGGGTGGCTGGCTGCTCAGCCGCAGCCTCGACAGTACCGACCTGCTGCGGGTGTATCGTCATACCAGTTACCGCCTGCCGCTGCGTCCGACCGAGGAGTCGCGGGCCCTCGGCATCAACCTGCCGCGCGCACTGATCGAACTGCTGGCCGAAGTAGCGCGCATGCTCGATGAGACCCTGGGCACGCGGCTGGATCGCACCTTCCCTGCCTCGCCCCCGCCCGAACCGGAGAACCCCATCCCATGAAGCTCGCCCTGTTCACCCTCGCCGCCTGTCTGTTCGCCGCCACGGTTCCCGTGCAGGCGGCCATGCCCGCGCAGCCGGCGCTCAAGGTGACCACGCTGGAGGGCCAGCCATACGACCTCGCCGCGCAGCGCGGACACTGGGTGATCGTCAACTTCTGGGCCACCTGGTGCGGGCCGTGCGTCAAGGAGATGCCGGACATCTCGCGGTTCGTGCGGACACACGCCAATGTGCGCGCGATCGGCCTGGCGTACGAGGACAGCGACAAGGCCGACATCGAGGCCTTCCTGGCCAAGCATCCGGTCAGCTACCCGATCGCCCAGGTCACGCTGGACGACCTGCCGAAGGATTTCGACGAGCCGCGCGGCCTGCCGATCACTTACCTGATCGCGCCCGACGGCCACGTGGCCAAGCGGTTCGTCGGCCCGGTGACGGGCCAGGCGCTCGGCGCGGCCATCGGCCAGTGACATGGCCGCCGCGCGTTATCTGGTCAGCGGTCGGGTGCAGGGCGTGTTCTACCGCGCGAGCACTCGCGGGCAGGCGCAGCAACTGGGCCTGACCGGCCATGCGCGCAACCTGCCGGACGGCCGCGTCGAAGTGGTCGCGCACGGTGAGGCCGATGCGCTCGATGCGCTGGAACGCTGGTTGTGGGAAGGCCCGCCGGCCGCGGCAGTGGAAGGCGTCGAGCGCACGCTGCTGGACGACGCGCCACCGCGGACCTTCACCACGGGCTGACCCGCGGGCGTCAGAAATCCAGGTCGATCGGCGGCCGCCCGATGCGGTGCCGGGTACCGATCGTCTGCACTACCCGGCGGAAGTCGGCGGCGAAACCGGCCACGTCGAACAGGGGCGACTGCGTGCGCAGGTCGGCCAGGTGCCGGCGGATCGCGGTGAGGGCAGCCGGGTCGCTGCCGAGCTGCACGGCCATGGCCACGAAGGCGTCCGGATCCTCGGCGACCAGCTCGGGCAGGTGTGCGTGGTGAAGCAGGCTGCTCCCGATGCGCCCCGCGAAGGTGTCGCCGGCGCAGGTCAGCACCGGGCAGCCGGCCCACAGTGCGTCGGCCGCCTCGGTGCGGGCGCCGCAGGGCAGGGTGTCCAGGCAAAGGTCTGCCACGGCGTGGCGGGCAAGGACATCCGCATGGGACAGGGCCGGCAGGAACACCAGCCTTTCCGGCGCCACGTCCAGTTCGGCCGCGGCGGCGCGCAGCCGCTCGTCGGCTCCGGCCGGCCCGGTCCGCAGCCACAGGACGCTGCCGGGAACCTCGCGCAGGACGAGCATGAAGCGGGCGAAGCTTTCCGGGTTGATCGCGGCCGTTTCGTTGAAGCAGGCGAACACCGTGCCGGTGGCGGGCAGGCCGCATTCGGCGCGCGTGGGCGGCGGGGCCGTGGTGGTGGAGGCTACGGGCAGGAAGCAGCGCGGCAGACGGAGCACCTTCTCGCTGTAGTCCGCGCGGTGCGCCGGCGGCAGTACGACGGTGTCCGCGAGGATGTAGTCGATCCAGGGCGCGCCGGCGGTGCCCGGGTAGGCCAGCCAGTTCACCTGCACCGGCGCGGGCCGCAGGGCCAGGATGTCGACGGTGGTATGGGTGCCGTGCCCGGCCAGGTCGAGCAGCACCTCGATGCCATGTGCGTGGATGTGCTCGGCCACCTGGGGGAGCGGCAGTGCGTCGAGGGCGTGCAAGTGCGCCGCGGCGGCCAGCCGCTTGCGGATCGGGCCACCGTCGTCGGGCGTGGTGGCAAACAGGTGCAGATCCAGTCCGCCGAGCGTCGCCAGCGCCTCGACCAGCCCCACCAAGGCATGGCCGACCGGGTGCTCGCCGAGGCCGTCCGAAAGCAGGCCGACCCGGATGGCCGCATCCGGTGCAGGGCGGGGCGGGGCGAACGCGAGTTTCTGCCGCAGCGCCGCCAGGTGCTGGTCGATCGGGCCGGTGAAATGCTCCATCGCCCGGCGCTGCAGGGCGCGGTCGAAAGGCTCGAGCGGCAGCACGAATGGCGCGATGCCGTGCATGCCGGCGTTGATCCCGTCGCGAAGGCGTGCAGTCAGGGCGGCCTGCTCGCGCCAGTCGGCCAGCCACCGCCGCACGTAGGCGAGGCGGCTCAGGGCTGCGCCGGAGTTGGGCGCCAGCTGCAGCGCGCGGGCGTAGGCACCGGCCGCGTCGGCGAGCTGGCCGGCGTCCTCCAGCATGCGCCCGGCCTGGAATGCGTGGCGCGGCTGGCGTGGCGCCAGCCGCTCGGCTTCCAGCCAGGCCCGGGCGGCCTCCGCGCTGCGGCCCTGGAACTGCAGTACCTGACCCAGCAGGGCGTGCGCGGCATCCATGCGTGGGGCAAGGGCCAGCGCCTCGCGCACGTGCGCCAGCGCCTGCGCGGCGTCCCCCAGCTCAAGTTCCGTCTCGGCCAGATTGAGCCGCAGTCCGGGGTGCTGCGGGGCTGCACCGATTGCGCGGGCGAACGTTTCACGGGCTTCCTCGTGGCGACCGGCGGCCATCAGTGCCACGCCCAGCAACTGTCCCATGACCGGGTGACCGGGGTGGCGCGCCAACGCCGCGTGCAGCCGCTCGATCGCGGCCTCCGGGCGGCCGTCCTCCAGCGCCACGTTGGCCAGGTCGCATTGCACCTCGATGCTGTCCGGAGCCAGCTCCGCGGCGCGGTGCAGGGCGGTCAGGCCATCCTGCCGGTGCCCCAGTTGCAGCAGTGCGATACCGTGCAGCCGTACCAGCTCGCCCGACAGGGGAAAGGCCTGGCGCGCGCTGGAGGCGACAGCGGCGGCATCGCGGCTGGCACCCTGGCGCAGCAGGTGCGCCAGTCGCTGTAGCGTGGCTTCGAGCTCGGCGCGCGCATTCGATGGCCCGCTCATCGCCGGATGGTGCCCCGCGTCGTCATCGGATAACCGCCAGCTGCTGGTACCTGGCGCTGGTGCGAGTCGTGCATCGCGGGTTCCTCTCCGGTTGGCGCGGACTGCGCCAGGCAGGGCGTCATGAGGCCAGGCTCTTGAGCTCGTCGGCCTGGTGTTCGCGCGTGAGCGTGTCGACCAGTTCGTCCAGGTCCCCCGCGAGCACCTCGGGCAGACGGTACAGGGTGAGGTTGACGCGGTGGTCGGTGATCCGGCCCTGCGGGAAGTTGTAGGTGCGAATGCGCTGGCTGCGATCGCCCGAACCCACCTGCAGGCGGCGCTCCTGCGCCTGGGCGGCGGCCTGCTTGCTCTGCGCTTCGTCCAGCAGCCGCGCCTTCAGCAGGGAAAGGGCGCGCGCGCGGTTCTTGTGCTGGCTGCGCTCGTCCTGGCATTCGACCACGATGCCGGTCGGCAGGTGGGTGATGCGGATGGCCGAATCGGTCTTGTTGACGTGCTGGCCGCCGGCGCCCGACGCACGGAAGGTATCGGTCTTCAGGTCGGCCGGGTTGATCTCGATGTCCTCGATCTCGTCCACCTCCGGCAGGATCGCCACGGTCGCGGCCGACGTGTGGATGCGGCCCTGCGATTCGGTCTCCGGCACCCGCTGCACGCGATGCGTGCCCGACTCGAACTTGAGGCGCGAATAGGCGCCCTTGCCCTCGATGCGCGCGACGATCTCCTTGTAGCCGCCATGTTCGCCGGTGCTCTCGCTCAGGACCTCGACGTGCCAGCGGCGCCGCTCGGCGTAGCGTGCATACATGCGGAAGAGGTCGCCGGCGAACAGGGCCGCCTCGTCGCCCCCCGTACCGGCGCGCACCTCGAGGAACAGGTTGGCTTCGTCGCGCGGGTCCTTCGGCAGCAGCAGGATCTGCAATTCGCCGTCGAGCTCGGCCAGGCGCGCCTCGAGCCGCGCGACGTCGTCGGCGGCCATCTCACGCAGTTCCGGGTCGGCCAGCATGGCGCGCGTCTGGGCGAGCTCCCGCTCGGCACCGTCGTGCTCGCGCAGGGCGGCGGCCACCGGCTCGATCTGCGCGTACTCGCGCGACAGTTCGCGGAAGCGGCCGGCGTCGGCGAGCACGTCCGGCTGGGCCAGCAGAAGGCCGATTTCCTCGTGGCGCTCGGCCAGCGACTCGAGTTTGCGGCGGATCGATGGGGTCATGGGCGACTAGGGTGGCACGAGTGGGCAGGGACCGGCATGCGCCGGCTCACGGGGGCGGGATGCGGCAGCCAGCCGCCCTCGCTACTCGTCCCGGGACTCGGCGTCGGACTCGCCGTACAGCCGCCCGGCCGCGTGCAGCAGGTCCAGGTCGCCATTGAGCGCCGCCTCGCGCAGGCGCGCGCTGGGGTGGTGCAGCAGCTTGTTGGTCAGCGTGTTGGCGAGGAAGGCCAGCGCCTCGTCGGGCGACTTGCCGCGGGCAAGCATCGCCTGCGCCTTGAGGAGCACTTCGTCGCGGTAACGTTCGGCGTGCTGGCGCAGGTCGATCGCCGGGTTGCGCAGCGTCAGCGCACGACGCCAGGCCATGTAGCGGTCGACCTGCAGGTCGATGATCGTCTCGGCCTCGCGCGCCGCGGCTTCGCGGGAGCGGCGGTTCTCGTCGATCACCTGCTGCAGGTCGTCGATCGCATAGAGATAGACATCCTCCAGCGAAGCGATCTGGGGATCGATGTCGCGGGGCACCGCGATGTCGACCATGAACATCGGCTTGCGCTTGCGCGCCGCCACCGCCCGTTCGACCATCGGCCGCGTCACCACCGGCTGCCGTGCGGCGGTGGAGGAAATCACGATGTCGGCCTCGGCCAGGTGCTGGGGCAGGTCGGCCAGGGCGATGGCGTACCCGCCGTAGCGGCCGGCAAGCTCCTGTGCGTTTTCCAGCGTGCGGTTGGCCACGATCAGGCGGCTGACCTGCTTGTCCACCAGGTGGCGTGCCGCCAGCTCGATGGTGTCGCCGGCGCCGATCAGCAGCACGCAGGCCTGCTTGAGGTCGGTGAACACCTGTTCGGCCAGTCGCACCGCCGTGAACGCCACCGATACCGTGTGCGCGCCGATCCGCGTATCGGTGCGCACGCGCTTGGCCACGGCGAAGGTGTGCTGCAGCAGGCGGTCCAGTGGCGCGCCCAGTGCCCGCGCCTCGCGCGCGAGCTGGTAGGCGTCCTTGACCTGGCCCAGGATCTGCGGTTCGCCCAGCACCATCGAGTCCAGTCCGGTGGCGACGCGGAACATGTGGCGCACGGCCGCGTCCTCGTCATGCCGGTAGAGGAACTCGTCCAGCTTGCCCGGGGTCAAGCGGTGGTGGCGGTTGAGCCATGCCTGCGGCGCCTGCTCGGCACCCGCGGCCACGCCGACGTACAGCTCGGTGCGGTTGCAGGTGGAAAGGATCAGCGCCTCCTCGACGCCCGGTTCGGCCCGCAGCTCGCGCAGCGCTTCACCCGCGGCGTCCGCGTCGAACGCCACCTGTTCGCGCAGGCTGACCGGCGCGGTGAGGTGATTGAGCCCGAGGGCGATCAGCGGCATGGCGTGGAGTGCGAATTGACGACGGGGTATCCGCGGCGGCGTAGGCTAAGCTTTCGGTACCGGGCGCGATCAGGTACGGGCCGGACGGACGATGGGATGAGGACTAGTGTGCTGAGCGTGAAGGGCAAGTTCAAGCAACTGCGGCATTTTGCAAGCGCGGCCGGTTGTGCGCTGGGCCTGGCCGCGTGCGCCAGCCTGCCCGGTGGCAAGACCCCGGCGCCGGCTCCCCGTCAGCCACTGGACCGGCTGACGGTCGTCACCCCGGATGCCGAACACGACGTGCTGGCGCAACTCCTGGCCGGCGAGATGGCGCTGACCCATAACGACCTCGAGGGCGCTTCGGCCCACTACACCCGGGCGATGGCGCTCTCCCGCGACCCCAAGGTCGCCCAGCGGGCGGTGGAGCTCGCGCTGGCGGTGCACGACAGCGCCGGCGCGCAGCGGGCCATCGACCGCTGGCAGGCGCTCGGCGCCGGCGTGGCGGACCTGGCCCAGGCCCGCGCCGAGCTGGCGCTGTCCACCGGCGACACCGCCAACGCGCGCGCGCAGCTGGAGCGCCTGCTCGGAAGCGGCGACCCGCATGCCTGGCGCCGTTTCGGTCGCGCCCTGCTCGGCGCGCGCGACCCGGCGCAGGCGGGGCAACTGCTCGAGGCCCTGGCCACGCCCGAACGGCTGCCGGCCGACCCGCAGGCCTGGCTGGCGATGAGCGAGCTGGGCGAAAAGCTGGGCCGTTCCCGGTACGCCATGCAGGTGGCCGATGCCGCGGTGGCGCGTTTCCACAGCACCGAGACCTATGCCTGGGCGGCCCAGATGAAGTTCAAGGCCGGCGACAGGCAGGGCGCCAGCGGATTGCTCAGGCAGGCGCTGGGTCGTGCCCCGGGCAACGTGCACCTGCGGCTGACCTATGCCAGCCTGCTCAGCCAGGGTGGCGACTACCAGGCGGCCGCCAGGTTGCTGGACAAGGGCCCGCAGAGTGCCGAGACCTACGCACTGCGCGCCGGATTGGCCGCACAGGCCCACGACGAGAAGGCCATAGCCAGGCTCTACGGTGAACTCAGGCGGGCTCCGGCCGGCGTGCGCGCCGGCAGCGCGTTCCTGCTCGGCCAGCTGGCCGAGATGCAGGACCGCGACGGCGAGGCACTGGGCTGGTACGACCAGGTGGGTGATGACGACCCGCACGCCTTCGATGCCGACCTGCGCAGTGCGGTGATCCTGCACACGCAGGGCAAGGTGGACGACGCCCATGCATTGCTGGAACAGCTGGAAACGGCTTATCTCGACCAGCCCGAGGAATTGCGCCGCGCCTGGCAGGCCGACGCCGAGCTCTACATGCGCGAGGGGCACTTCCTCCAGGCGGCCAAGGCCTATGACCACGCCCTGCAGGTGCTGCCCGACGAGCCTGGCCTGTTGTACGGCCGTGGCCTGGCCTACGCCGAGGCGGGCAGGACCGACCAGGCGGTGGCCGACTTCCACCACCTGCTGAAGATCAAGCCGAACGACGTCGATGCCAGCAATGCGCTGGGCTACACGCTGGCCGACGCCGGCCGCGACCTGCCCGAGGCGAAGCGGCTGATCGAGGTCGCCCGTGCCGCCAAGCCGCACGATCCGGCGATCGCCGACTCCTGGGGCTGGCTGCAGTACCGCCTGGGCCACCTGGACGAGGCCGCGCGCACGTTGCGCCAGGCATGGAGCGAGGCGAAGGACGCCGACGTCGGCGTGCATCTGGGCGAGGTGCTGTGGAAGCTCGGCCAGCGCCAGGATGCCCGGCACGTGTTCGACCAGGTGCGCAAGATCGACCCGCGCAACGCCAGCCTGCGCGACACGCTGCGGCGACTCGAGCCATGAGGCGGCTCCTTTTTCTGGCCGCGGCGGCCGGCCTGCTGCTGGCCGCCTGCGCGCCGGTCCCGGTGCGCAGGCCGGCCGACGAAGCGGCACTTGCCGCGCAGTCGGCCCGCGAACGCCAGTTGGCGGACGTGCGGCAGTGGACGCTGGAAGGCCATCTGGCCGTGTCCGACGGGCACGACGGGGGCAGCGGCAGCCTGCGCTGGATGCAGGATGGCGAGCGTTACGACTTCGAACTGCGCGCGCCGATCACCGGCAAGAGCTTCCGCCTGAGCGGCGGCCCGCAGGGTGCGCTGCTGGAGGGGGTCGAGGGCGGCCCGCTGCGGGGTCCCGACGCCGAGGCCCTGATGCGCAAGGCGCTGGGCTGGGAGGTGCCGCTGGACGACCTGCGCGCCTGGGTGCTGGGCCTGCGTGCAGCCGGTACAAGCGCCGGGCTGCGCTTCGGCGAACACGACCTGCCCTCGCTGCTGAACCAGGACGGCTGGACGGTGGATTACCGCGCCTGGGACCTGGCCCACCAGCCGCCGCTGCCGCAGAAGGTCTTCGCCAGCCGGCCGCCGTACAAGGTCAAGCTGTCGATCGACACCTTCCAGCTCGGCCCGGCGCCCTGCGCCGACTGCGGACGCTGACCCCGTGGCGGTGACCATCGCGCGCGCCTCGGTGGCGCAGGCGTCCGCGTTGTGCGCTATCGAGCGTGCGGCGGTGGAGCTGTTCCGCGGCCATCGCGCGTGGGGTACCTACGCCGCGATGCCGGTCCCGCCCGAGCTGCTCGAGGTCGCGATCGCGCGCGGCCTGGTGTGGGTGGCCCTGGAGGAGGGCGTGCCGGTCGGTTTCGTGTGGCTGCAGGACGGCGCGGGCGAGGGTGCGGTGGAGATCGCCGAGATCGACGTGCTGCCCTCGCGCGGTCGCCGCGGGATCGGTGCCGCCTTGCTCGAGCATGCCTGCACCTGGGCGAGCGAGGCCGGCTACCGGCGCGTGGACCTGGGCACGCTGGGCGACGTGCCATGGAACGCGCCGTTCTATGCCAGGCATGGGTTCACGGTGGTCGACAAGGCCGACCCGGCGCTTGCCCGTGCCCGCGAGCGCGATCGCGAGAACGGGTTTCCCGACGACCTGCGCGTGTTCATGTCGCGGGGCCTTCCCGCGCCTTCGGTCACGGCCTGGAGCGCCTGGCCCGCGCCCGCCAAGCTCAACCTGTTCCTGCGCATCGTCGGCCGTCGTGACGATGGCTACCATGATCTGCAGACCGTGTTCCGGCTGCTCGACTGGGGCGACGAACTGCGCCTGCGGGTGCGCCAGGACGGCGCCATCGTGCGCGTGAACGAGGTGCCTGGCGTGCCGGCCGAAGCTGACCTGGTGGTGCGCGCCGCGCGCCTGCTGCAGGCACACGCCGGCGGGGCGCCGGGCGCGGACATCGCGGTGGACAAGCGCATCCCGATGGGCGGCGGGCTGGGTGGCGGCAGTTCGGATGCCGCGACGGCGCTGGTCGCGCTCAACCACCTGTGGGGTTGTGGCCTCGACGAAGATGCGCTGGCCAGCCTGGCGCACCGCCTCGGCGCCGACGTCCCGGTGTTCGTGCGGGGGCGTTCGGCCTGGGCGGAGGGCGTGGGCGAGCGGCTCACGCCCATCGCGCTGCCCAGGCGCTGGTACGTGGTACTCGACCCGGGCGAACACGTGCCCACCGGGGCCCTGTTTCAAGCGCCTGAATTGACACGAAATGCACCGCCGGCCACAATTTCGTCCTTTGCTTCCGGCGAAACGGCGGAAAACGCGTTCGAGCCGGTCGTGCGCGCGCGACACCCCAGGGTGGCCGCGGCGCTGGACTGGCTCTCGCGGTTCGGCCGCGCCCGGCTTTCCGGCAGCGGAGGGTGCGTGTTCCTGGAGGCCGCCTCGCTCGCTCAGGCGCGGAAGGTGGTGCGGCAGTGTCCTCCGGCGTTCGCGGCGCAGCTGGCCGCGGGGGTGGAGGTCTCGCCCCTGCAGCGAACCCTGGCGCGCCATCGCGACAGGGCCGCGCTGCCAGGGCAGCCGTTGCGGGCATAGCAAACGACAGGTGGTCAGGACGACGGCCTGCAAACGAAACACTGGGGCGTCGCCAAGCTGGTTAAGGCACGGGATTTTGATTCCCGCATGCGCAGGTTCGAATCCTGCCGCCCCAGCCATTCCAAAAATGGCTTACTGAGGAATCCACGTGGATACGTCCACCCCGATGCTCTTCACCGGCAATGCCCACCGCGCCCTGGCCGAGGACGTCGCGCAGCGACTCGGCGTGCCGCTGGGCAAGGCGCTGGTCGGCAAGTTCAGCGACGGCGAGGTGCAGATCGAGATCGAGGAGAACGTCCGCCGCCAGGAAGTGTTCGTACTGCAGCCGACCGGCGCGCCGAGCGCGGAGAACCTGATCGAGATGCTCGCCCTGGTCGACGCCCTCAAGCGCGCCTCGGCCGCCACCGTCACCGCGGTGATGCCGTATTTCGGCTACGCCCGGCAGGATCGCCGCCCGCGCTCGGCGCGCGTGCCGATCACCGCCAAGATGGTGGCCAAGCTGATCGGCACCGCGGGCGTCGATCGCGTGCTCACGGTGGACCTGCACGCCGACCAGATCCAGGGCTTCTTCGATATCCCGGTGGACAACGTCTATGCCTCGCCGCTGCTGCTGGCGGACATCTGGCGAAACCACTCGATGGACGACATCATCGTGGTCAGCCCGGACGTCGGCGGCGTGGTGCGCGCCCGCGCGATCGCCAAGCGGCTGGACGACGCGGACCTGGCGATCATCGACAAGCGTCGCCCGAAGGCCAACGTCGCCACGGTGATGAACATCATCGGCGAGGTCGACGGCAAGACCTGCGTGCTGGTCGACGACATCGTGGACACCGCCGGCACCCTGTGCGCCGCGGCCGCGGCCCTGAAGGAGCGTGGCGCGCGCAAGGTGGTCGCCTACTGCGTGCACCCGGTGCTCTCCGGCGCGGCGATCGGCAACATCGAGAACTCGCAGCTCGACCAGCTGGTGGTCACCAACACCCTGCCGCTGCGCCCCGAGGCGCAGGGCTGCAGCAAGATCCGCCAGCTCTCGGTCGGCGAGCTGCTGGCCGAAACCATTCGCCGCATCGCCTTCGGCGAGTCGGTGAGTTCGCTTTACGTGGACTGAGTTAAGAGTCCGCCCAGGATGGGCGGTTTTTGATCTTCGCTTTTCGCGGCATGGATGCCGCGTGGAGGTAACGGGCTTCCCTGGTCGCGGGGAAGTCACCTGTCCGTCGCGAGGCGGGCAAACACAACCAAGGTAGTAACAGCAATGGCCCAGACTCATGAAATCAAGGCCCAGAGCCGCAACGACGAGGGGAAAGGTGCGAGCCGCCGCCTGCGTCGTGCCGCCATGGTGCCTGCCGTCGTGTACGGCGCGAACCAGCCGCCGCAGAGCATCCAGATCGAGCACAACACCATCCTGCTCGCCGCCAAGAACGAGTGGTTCTTCTCCTCGATCCTCGACCTGAACGTCGACGGCAAGGTGCAGAAGGTGCTGGTGCGCGACTGGCAGAAGCACCCGTTCAAGCAGCAGATGCTGCACATGGACTTCCTGCGCGTGAACGAGAACGAAGCGATCCGCGTGAACGTGCCGCTGCACTTCCTCAACCAGGAGAAGTCCCCGGCCGGCAAGACCTCCGGCGTGGTGATCTCGCACAACCTGACCGAACTGGAAGTGTCCTGCCTGCCGGGCAACCTGCCGGAGTTCATCGAGCTCGACCTGGGCGACCTCAAGCCCGGCGACATCATCCACCTGTCGCAGGTCAAGCTGCCCAAGGGCGTGAGCCTGCCGGCGCTGAACCTGGGCGCGGACCACGACATCGCCGTGGTCACCGCCAATGCGGTGAAGGAAGAAGCCGAGCCGGCCGCCGAAGCCGCCGCGCCGGAAGGCGAAGCCAAGCCCGCCGAGAAGAAGTAAGCCTTTCCGGGCCTCCCGCACGTGCGGGAGGCCCGGCCATCGGCTCAAGGCATGGCTG
>NZ_DASSES010000016.1:0-6293 GCF_035695185.1 Frateuria sp. | reverse complement strand
GCATCCCTTTCTCTAACCTGCCGGACTTCGCGGCCACGGCGTTCGTCCCGCGGCTTTTGCAGGGGAAAAGCACATGCGGGACTTTGCACCATGAACATCAAGCTGCGCCTGATCGTGATGAACTTCCTGCAGTTCTTCGTGTGGGGTTCCTGGCTCACCACCATCGGCGCCTACTGGTTCCAGACCCGCCACTGGGGCGGCGCCGAGTTCGGCGCGATCTTCTCCACCATGGGCATCGCCTCGCTGTTCATGCCGGCGATCACCGGCATCATCGCGGACAAGTGGATCAACGCCGAACGCCTGTACGGCATGCTTCACCTGGGCGGCGCGCTGATGCTGTTCATCGTGCCGACGATCGACACCCCGGCCACGCTGTTCTGGGTGATGCTGGTCAACATGTGCTTCTACATGCCGACCATCGCGCTTTCCATCACGGTGGCGTACAACGCGCTGAAGACCGAGGGCGTGGATATCGTCAAGGTGTATCCGCCGATCCGCGTGTGGGGCACGGTGGGCTTCATCGCGGCGATGTGGGCGATCAGCCTGCTGCACATCGAAACCTCGCCGGGACAATTCCGCATCGCCGGCGTCGCCGCGGTGCTGCTGGGCCTGTACGCCTTCTCGCTGCCACGCTGCCCGCCGCGCGACACGCGCCACTCCTCGATGATCGACGTGCTCGGCCTGCGCTCCTTCGCGCTGTTCCGCAACTACAAGATGGCGGTGTTCTTCCTGTTCGCGATGGCGCTAGGCGCCGCGCTGCAGCTGACCAACGCCTACGGCGATACCTTCCTGCACGACTTCGGCAAGGTCGACGCCTACAAGGGCCTGCTCACGGTGCGCTACCCGAACATCGTGCTGTCGATCTCGCAGATGTCAGAGACGCTGTTCATCCTGGCCAGTCCGTTCTTCCTCAAGCGTTTCGGCATCAAGACCGTCATGCTGATCAGCATGGTCGCGTGGGTGCTGCGCTTCGGCCTGTTCGCCTACGGCAATCCGGCCGAGCTGCTGTGGATGATCATCCTGTCGAACATCGTCTACGGCATGGCGTTCGACTTCTTCAACATCTCCGGTTCGTTGTTCGTCGAGGGCCAGGCCGACCCGAAGATCCGGGCCAGCGCCCAGGGCCTGTTCATGCTGATGACCAACGGCGTGGGCGCGGTGCTGGGCAGCTCGATCAGCGGCCAGGTGATCGAACGCTTCTTCACCGCCCCCGACGGCGCACTGCAGTGGCACGGCATCTGGCTGAGCTTTGCCGGCTACGCACTGGTCGTGGCCGTGCTGTTCGTGATCCTGTTCCGCCACAAGCACATCCCGGAAAACGCGGCGCGGGCGAACCTGGGGCACCAGGCCGGAATCTGACGCGCGCCCTCCCCTGCGTGCAGGGGGAGGAGCAACGCGGCGCGAGCGCGCAATTTCTTGCTTGTTGTTGAGAATCATTTTCATTAGCATGCGCAGCCTTCCCCACTGGAGGCTGTCATGTCGTCTGCCGCACGCCCGCTCGCGCTCGCCCTGACCCTGGCCCTGGCGGCCCCGCTGCACGCGGCGGATGCGCCGCAGGCGACCAACCTCGAGCGGGTCGAGGTCTCCGGGAGCACGCTGCGCCTGCCGCGCAGCCAGGGCGCGCTGCCGATGACGATCACCGTGATCGACCGGCAGGCACTCGCCAACCAGCTGGCCATCACGCCGGACCTGGGCGACGCCATCGGCGCGTTGGTGCCCTCCTTCGCCCCCTCCACGCAGAAGCTCTCGGTGCGCGGGCAGACCCTGCGCGGGCGCAATCCGCTGTACATGATCGACGGCGTGCCGCAATCGAGCCCGTTGCGCAACGGCTCGCGTGACGGCTACACGATCGATCCGGCGATGATCGAGCGGATCGAGATCGTCGAAGGTTCCAACTCGCTGCAGGGACTGGGCGCCGCCGGCGGCATCATCAACATCATTACGAAGCACGCGCCGGCAAAGGACGGCGTCCGCCAGGAAATCACGCTCGACGCCAGCGCGCCGACGCGAGGCACCGACGGCCTCGGCTACGGCGCGGCCTGGCTGGTCGGTGCGCGCTCGGGCGCATTCGACCTGGCCGCTGGTGCCGCCTGGCGAAAGCGCGGCATGTATTCGGACGCGCACGGCCGGCTGATCGGCGTGGATGGCACCCAGGGCGACCTGATGGATTCGAAGAGCTGGGACGGCTTCGCCAAGCTCGGCTACACCTTTGCCGGCGAGCGCCGCCTGCAGCTGACCGCCAACCGCTTCGACCTGCAGGGCAACGGCGACTACACCGCGGCTTCGGGCGACATGGCCGCCGGCATCCCGACCACCTCGGTGCGCCGGAAGCAGCCGGGCGAGGCGCCGCGCAACCGCGTACTGACCACCAGCCTGGACTATCGCGACCCGCAGCTGGCGGACGGCGAGTTGCGCGCGCAGCTCTACCACCAGCGCAACCGCGAGCTGTTCGGCGGCGGCACCTTCGGCACCTTCCAGGATCCGGCCTACGGCCCGCTGGTGTTCGACCAGTCGCAGAACGAGTCGGTCAAGGACGGCGCGCGGCTGTCGTGGGCCCGCCGCGGCCTGCTCGATGGCACGCTGGCCGTACTCGCCGGCGCCGACGGCTACCGTGACCGCACCCACCAGTCGCTGGCGCGGACCGGCCGCGACTGGGTGCCCGAGAGCACCTACACCGGCTGGGCGCCGTTCCTGCAGGCCGAGTACTGGCCGCTGCAGGCGCTGTCGGTCAACGCCGGCCTGCGCCAGGAGCACGGCCGGCTGGAAGTGCCGAGCTTCCGCACGCTGGCGTCCTACGGTGGCGTGGCCGTCGAAGGCGGTTCGCGCAGTTTCCGGAAAACGCTGCCGAATTTCGGTGCGGTCTGGTACCTGGCCGATGCGCTCGACCTGTTCGCCAGCTACGCCGAGGGCTATACCCTGCCCGACGTCGGCCGCGTGCTGCGCGCGATCAGCGTGCCCGGCCAGCGCGTCGGCGAGTTCCTCGACCTCAAGCCCGTGGTATCGGACAACCGCGAGGTGGGCGCCGAATACGCCGGCGCCGCGTTCAACGCGCGCATCAGCTACTGGACCTCGACCTCCAGGCTGGGCGCGCTGCTGGTGTTCGACGCGCCCAACCAGGTCTACAACGTGACCCGCCAGCGCACCGAGATCAGCGGCTGGGAGGCGCGCGCCGGCTGGACGCCCCGCGCGGGCACCCGACTGGATGCTTCCTATGCGATCAACCACGGCCGCTCCGACCGCGATGGCGACGGGCGGGTCGATTCGGACCTGGACGGCGCCAACATCGCGCCGGACCGCTTGAATCTCTCGTGGACGCAGCGCTGGAACGGCGTGCTTTCGAGCTACCTGCAGCTCTCGCACCTGGCCAGTCGCGACTTCGCCACGCTGGGCGAGCGCACCGCGCACTTCGACGGCTAGGTCACCGCCGACGCCTACGTGAAGTGGCACGGCGGCAGCGCGGGCGACTGGACGCTCGGCGTGCAGAACCTCGCCGACAAGCAGTACATCAACTACGTCTCGCAGACCGTGGGCGACGACGACTCCTACTTCGCCGGCCGCGGCCGCACGGTCTCGCTCGCCTGGCAGCGGGTGTTCTGATGCGCGACGCGGTCCACCAGGCCACACCGGCCCGCGCCGCGCGAGGGCTGCGCCACGGGTTGCGCAAGCTGCACCGGTGGCTGGGCCTGAGCCTGGGCACGGCGTACGCGCTCGTGGCGCTGAGCGGCAGCGTGCTGGCGCTGCAGGGACCGCTGCTGCGCGCGTCGCATCCCGAACTCGCATCGCACGCCTTGCCCACGCCCGCCCAGGAGGCCACGGTGCTGGCGCGCATCGCGCGCGAATGGTCGCCGCGGGGACTGCGCAGCGCGGACCTGCCCGATGACGAGCTGCCGGTGTGGCAGCTCTACTTCAACGGCGGCGTGCGCCGCTACCTCGATCCGGCCAGCGGCGGGTTGCTGCTCACCCGCACGCCGGACACCGACGTGCTGCTCGCCCTGCGCGAGTGGCACACGCACCTGCTCGCCGGCCACGCGGGCGAAAGCTGGCTCGGCCTGCTCGGCGGGTCCAGCCTGTTCCTGCTGCTCTCGGGCGCGGTGCTGTGGTGGCCGGGGCGCGGCCGGTTCCTGGCGCACCTCAAGCCCCATGCGCAGCCACCGGTGCGACGCTGGCTGAGCTGGCACCGCAGCTTCGGCGCGCTGAGCCTGCCGGTGGTGCTGCTGGTGACCCTGACCGGCACGCTCATGTGCTACCACGCCGGTAGCCGGCGAGCGCTGCAGCACCTGTTCGGCGACACACCGGAGCCGCCGCAGCCCGCAACCATCGCGCTTCAGGCCAGGCCGATCGACTGGCCCGCCGTACTCGGCGCGGCCAGGCGGGCGTTGCCGGGCGCGACACTGGGCCGGCTCTCGTTCCCGAGCGAACGCGATGGCCGCGTGACCCTCCGCGTGCGCCTGCCCGGCGAATGGAACCCGACCGGCCGCAGCATCCTCTGGGTCGATCCGTACCGGGCGCGCGTGCTGGGCGTGTCGGACGCCACCCGCGCCGACACCGGCGTGCAGGTGAACAACGCGATCTATCCGTTGCATGCCGGCACCACCGGACCGCTCTGGCGCGCGCTGGTGATCCTTTCCGGCCTGCTGCCGCCCTTCTTCCTGGTGACCGGCTTCCTGTTCTGGCGGGCCCGCACCAGGCGCGCGACCGGCCCCGCGCCGCGCCTGTAGGACGGCGGCGATACAATGGGCGGATGCAGATCGGCCCCTACCGCATCGACCCGCCCGTGGTGCTCGCGCCCATGGCCGGGGTCACCGACAAGCCTTTCCGGCTGCTTTGCAAGCGGCTGGGCGCGGGCCTGGCCGTCTCGGAGATGACCACCGCCGATCCGAAGCTCTGGCACACGCGCAAGTCGCTGCACCGGATGGACCACGCCGGCGAGCCGGAGCCGGTCAGCGTGCAGATCGCCGGCTACGACCCGGGCATGCTGGCCGAGGCGGCGCGCTTCAACGTGGCCAACGGCGCGCAGATCATCGACATCAACATGGGCTGCCCGGCCAAGAAGGTCTGCAACGTGTGGTCCGGTTCGGCGCTGCTGCAGGACGAGCCGTTGGTGGCACGCATCTGCAAGGCGGTGGCCGACGCGGTCGAGGTGCCGGTGACCCTGAAGATCCGCACCGGCTGGGACCGCGAGCACCGGAACGCCCTGGCCATTGCCCGCATCGCCGAGGACAGCGGCATCGCCGCGCTGTCGGTGCACGGGCGCACCCGCGCCGACAAATACGAGGGCGAGGCCGAGTACGACACCATTGCCGCGGTGAAGGCCGCCACGCGTATCCCGGTGCTCGCCAACGGCGACGTCGCCAGCCCGGAACGCGCCCGCCACGTGCTCGAGGTCACCGGCGCGGATGCGGTGATGATCGGTCGCGGTGCGCAGGGCCGACCGTGGATCTTCCGCGAGGTGGCCCATTACCTGGCCACCGGCGAGAAGCTGCCCGCGCCCACGCCGGCCGAGGTCGCGGCGATCCTGCTCGGCCATCTGGAACACCTGTACGCCTTCTACGGCGAGCACGCGGGCGTGCGCATCGCCCGCAAGCACCTGGGCTGGTATGCGAAGGACCGGCCCGAGAACGCCGCGTTCCGGCACGTGGTCAACCGGGCCGAAAGCGCCACCGAGCAGCTGCGCCTGACCGCCGAGTACTTCGCCGATCTCGGCGAGCTCCGGCAAGTCGCAGCCTGACACCCGTCGATACGGGCCCTCTCCCCCGGGAGAGGGTTGGGTGAGGGACCGGCTCGCGGGGAACGTTCTTCCGAACGGAGCCCTGCCCTGAAAGCCTGCGCCAGCCGACCTCCTCGCGAGGATGGCCCCTCACCCAGCCTTCTCCCCGACGGAGCGGGCACCAGGAGCATTTGGCCATCCAGCCGTCCCCACCTGAACGGGCATGAAACCTTCACCCCCGGGTAGTACGCTGGCCTGCAAACCGCCGCGGCCGCGTGTATCATGCGCGGCTTCTTTATCTCTGTATCCGAAAGGAAGGATATAACCCGCGATGAGCAACTACCTCTTCACCTCCGAGTCGGTCTCCGAAGGCCATCCGGACAAGGTCGCCGACCAGATCTCCGACGCCGTCCTCGACGCGATCCTCGCGCAGGACCCGCGCGCGCGCGTGGCGTGCGAGACGATGGTGAAGACCGGCGTGGCCATCGTCGCCGGCGAGATCACCACCTCCGCCTGGATCGACCTGGAGGGCCTGACCCGCAAGGTGATCCTGGACATCGGCTACGACTCCTCCGACGTCGGCTTC
>NZ_DASSES010000015.1:0-83173 GCF_035695185.1 Frateuria sp. | reverse complement strand
CGGGACGGGAGAATGCCGGATCCATTGCGCTTCCTCTCGATGTCTTGCGCCCACAACGGCAGGTCGTCGGGCGTAGTCCCCAGCGCGGCGTGTTGCCGGTGGGCCTTCAGGCTGTGGCGGTTCATGCGGCTGCTGACCGCCAGGTAGCGCCGGGTGGTTTCGATCGACTCATGGCCCATCAGCACGCGAATGCGTTCGATGTCAGTTCCATCGTCGTAGAGCATCGTTGCGAACGTCACGCGGAACCGGTGCACACCCCACGTGCCCAGTCCGGCGCGGCGCGCCGTGCGGGTCACGGTGTTCTCCACTGCCCGCACGCCCAGCCCGGCACCCTTGCCGCCGCTGCGTGACAGGTTCACGAACACCGCGTCGGTGTGCAGCTCAGGCAAGCGGCTGCGCATGTCCAGCCACCGCAGCAGTTCCCGAACCACGGGCCCCTCGATCGGCACCGTGCGCTCCTTGGCGCCCTTGCCGAACACGTGCACCAGGCCCTTGCGATCGCTGGCCAGCTCCAGCTGGTCGACGCGCAGGGCGGACAGTTCCTCGCGCCGCAGGCCGGCGGTCAGCAGCACCAGCAGCATGGCCCGGTCGCGCTGGCGAACCTCCTCCGTGTCGCCCTCGTCGACCGCGGCAAACAGTGCACGCAGCTGTGCCGGCGTGTACTTCTTCGCCTGGCTGGTGACGCGCTTGGGCGCGGCATAGCCGCGGGTCACGTCCCTGCCCTCGCCGCGTGTGTCCAGGTAGCTGAACAGGCTGCGCACGGCCATCAGCGCCTGCCGCCGAGCAGAGGCGGACAGACGCCGCCGCACGTACAGCCACCGCTGCCAGCTGTCTAGGTCGCGCGTCTGCAGCTCGCGCCAGTTCAGCCCCTGCTCCTCGGTCCAGCTGACGAAACGCGCCACCGCCTCCACGTAGTCGGCCACGGTCGTCGCGCCCCGGAACCCGCGCACCACCACCAGGCACTGCACCCACAGCCAGCACGTGCACAACCACGTCGCATCACGCCACGCCCGAGCCTCCACGGCGCGCAGCGCACTCGCCAGCGGCCCGCCCTCGGCAAGGAGGGTCGCCCGCAGCTGCAGCTCCTGCGCCGGCAGGACCAGCCCGGCCGGGATCGGCGGCACCTCAGCCACGCAGCACCTCCCCCGCGCCCCCTCCGGCCAAAACCCGGGAGGCCTCCCATTTTTCGAGGGGCAAACAGGTAAGGCCCCCGGGGGCCGTGGGGCCTGCTTTCGGAGGGGGGTGTCCTGCCCCGACCCCAGCAGCACGCCCGCAGCCCGCACCACGCAAGGCTTTCGGGCCGTCGCCTTTCGGGTTCAGTCCAAACCCACGTAGCACCGAACCCTGAGTCGAGGGTGCAGCGGCTAGACCGCCACGGTTGAGGGCTTCCAGCCCTACCCCTGAGGTAAGTGTGGTGGTGGGTAGAACAACGGTAAGGCGAACCATCATGACGCGAGCCCCAGCAGACGCGCGGCCTTCGCCCGCGCAGCAGCCACCGCCGGCGGATCGGCGGCACCAGGTGGGATCCGCTTGCGCACCTCCGCCGGCAGCGACTTCGGCAGCGGCGCGCTCAAGTCAGCGCCCATCGCGTGCTGGTTCAGGGCCACGCGGTAGGCGCCATCGAACAGCTGCCGCACTCGGCTCGCACTCTCCGACCGCAAAGCCCAGGCGCTCACCGACCTTGCCGCGGCACCGATCGCCGGATGGCTGAACGTGAACTCGCCCTTCGTGTCCCTCGCCCAGTTGAGCGCCTCGCTCAACGCCGACTCGAGCGGCGGCGCATCCGGACTGCACAGCCGGATGAACTCCTCATCGCTCGGCGGCCAGCCGGTACCGACCTTCGACAGCATGGCCAGCCCGCGCTTGACCGCATCGGCCGTGATGCCAGCGGCGCGCAAGGATGCAAACCACACTGGCCGCGCCTGCGGATCCTCGAACTGCTCTCGCCAGCGATGGCCGTACTTGCGCTTGAACACGCAGAACAGCTCGGCCACGGCAACGCGCAGCGCCTCTTGGTCAGCCAACGCGAGCGAATTCGCGGCTGAGCTCGTCACCTCGCTCATTGCCACCTCCCGTTTGCTGGTTGGATCGGGGCTGTTCGCCGGACAGCACCTCGTCGACGAAGCACGCCAGGTAGCCGAGGTTGACCGGTGCCTGGCTGCCAGCCTTGGCTCGTGCTGCCTGTGCACGGCCGAGCGCATCGCCGAGCTGAGCGTCGGTGATGCCCTGGACGATCCAGTTGCTGAGGTTCCGGGCTTGGAACCGGCGAAGGCCGAATGTCGTGGGGATGCCGTGGGCCTCTGCCCACCCCCAGAACTCACCCGGATTAACGATCGCGCACCCGCGCTCGCGCACGGTGCGCGATGTATCTGACTTAAGCGAGGTGTTTGTATCTTGCCTAGAGCTATCGGAGAAAGAGCAGTTGCTCTGCTCTTTCTCCTCTGTGGTCGTTACTTCGCGTGACTCGTTACTCGTTACGCTCGTAACGCCGTTACGGGCGGGGCAGGCGGCGCCAGGAGCAGGCACTTGCCCCTCCGCCTTCTTGACCCTCTGGCGGTCCCGATAAGCCTGCTGGCGCGCGGCATTGGTGCGATCGTGCTTGACCGGCTGGAGGTCATCCCAGTTGGCGAGGTGGCCGTCCACGATGATCCCGCGCGCCTCGATCGCGGCCACGGTCGGCCGGATGATCGAGTCCAGCGACCACCCATAGAAGTCGCTGATCGCCTGGGCGTCGTAGCCGGCGACGGAGCCGCGAGGGCGTGCCTTGGAGGCGCACTCCTTGAGGGTCCACATGATCGCGGCGACGTGCCCAGGCGTTACGCTTGGGCCGGCCTCACGGGCGATGCCAAGCCAGCGCGGATCGCAGGCCTCACCGAAGTATTGGCGGCACCACTCCATCAGTGCTGCCCCGGCCATGAAAGCCGCGGGTCATGCACGCGCGCTGCACGTGCGCCAGCATCATCATGCGGCGTCTCGTGCCCTGCCAGGCCTTGTGCTGCAACGATTCCCACAATGACCCCCGTTCGGGGGTGGTGCGGTCGCTGAACCCGTCAAACTGTCTATTATGTAAAATCAAAGACGTGGCTGTTTCAGGCACGATCGGCATCCAGGCCGCCCCCTACTGCTGTCCCCTCAGTTGCCGCAGTTCTTCGGACTGGCGGTCACACAGGCTCTGAAGCCGATCGCGTTGCTGCAGCAGATCCGTGCGCAACGCATGGCTGTCCTGCAACTGGCTGTCCAGGGTTGCGCAGGCGTGTTCGGCCAGATCCCGCTCGGTTCTGGCCCGTGCGACCTCAGCGGCCGCTTCCTGCAATCGCGCTTTGCAGGAATCACGTTCCTGCGTCAGCTTTGCCGCGGAAGCCTCCAGCGCGGCACGCTCGCCCGCGAAGCGGTCGGTCAGCGCGCGCTCGGATTCCTCGATGGCCATTCGCCACAGCTCGGCCATGGCGTGGCTCACATGACCAGGCACCTCCGGTAAGGCGTTGACCTGACGCAACCGCCCCCCGACCTGGCTGCGCCACACGTCGAGCATACGGATGATCGTGTTGGGCGAGCCCGTACCCAGCGCCGCGCGGATCTTTTCGACCGTAGGGTTCTTGCCGGCGCCCAGAATCGCATCCGCCGCAGCATTGACCTGCTCTTGGGTGATGCCCCGGGGCATGCGCGTGTCTCCTGGGTCGGGCGGCCCTATCCGGCGTTTTCAGCCGCGATAAGTGATGATTATCGCGGGTATACGCCCCATTTCGTAGTATACATTACACGCTATGAAAGATATTTCCGCCCTTCCGACCCCTGCCCAACCCGCGGCCAGCTTGGCGCTTCCTGAGCAACTGGCCCAACAGGCCGCCGACGCGGTGCGTGAACTGCTCGCCGAAGCGGCTGCGGCCAACACCACCCGCAGCGGTGCCGGAAGCCACCGTGCTGCAGTTCGTGGTCGACCACGTGGTGCGCCGGTCGGCCGAGGGCGAATTGGCCTGGGAACTGCCGCCGGCGGTCGACCAAGCCTTGGTGGCCGCCGGCCTCAAGGCCAAACCCGGTCCGTGGACGCTGGCCACCGTGCGCCATCGGGTCGCCGTGCTCTCGACGGCTCACCGGCTCAAGCGGCTGCCGAACCCGTGCGAGCAGCCGGCGATCCGCACCGTGCTCAGCCGCGCCGCCCGCGCCGCGGTCAAACGCGGCGAGCGGCCGCGGAAGAAGACTGCGATCACCCTGGCGGAACTCGAGGCAATGCTGGCGACCTGCGACGATAGCCTGGAAGGAATCCGCGATCGCGCCCTGCTCTGCTTTGGCTTTGCCAGCGGTGGACGTCGGCGCAGCGAGATCGCCGCGGCGGATCTGCGCGACCTGCGCCGGATCGGCCCGCAGGCGTACATCTATCGCCTCGAGCACAGCAAGACCCAGCAAGGTGGCGTCACGGCCGGCTCGACGCCAGACAAGCCGGTGCTCAATCGGGCCGCCGCGGCGTTGGAAGCCTGGCTGAGCGCCGCCGGGATCACCGAGGGGGCGCTCTTTCGGCGGCTTTGGAAGGACCGCGTCGGCCCTCCCCTGTCCCCGGCGGCCGTGGGTGAGCTGGTGCAGCGCCGGGCCCGCCTGGCCGGACTGGAGGGCGACTTCGGCGGACACAGTCTGCGCTCGGGCTTCGTCACCGAGGCCAGCCGCCAGGGTGTGGCGCTGCCGGCGATCATGGCGATGACGGAGCACCGGGCCGTGTCCAGCGTGGTGGGGTATTTCCAGACAGGGAACGCTTCCGCGAATCCTGCCGCTCGTCTGCTCGAAGATAGCTAATGCTGCGCACGCGGTCGCTACGGGGTCGAGCATCGCGAGCCTATTGATTGGCCGCTCGATGACAGTCTTGAGCGACAGAAGTTGGGCCTATTCTGGGTACGATGCCAGAACTCTTCAGACGGTACGGATGTATGGGACAGGCGGTCATTGCCGACAACTGGTCATTGCAGATTGTGGCGGAGCTGCTAACCGAAGGGCTCGATCGCGATCAGTGTCAGTTGCTGCAGGTTACAGCCGACGGGGCGCCGCAGCTGAAGTCGGTGCCCGCGGCTGCCATCGCGCTGGAGTGCCTGTTTGACCTGCTCACAGACTTGGTGCTGCGCGACCAGATCCTGGTCGAGGCCGCCCACGTCGACGCGTGGCAGCGTGCCGGCCATCTGTTCGCTCCCGCCACGCAACAAGGTGCATTGCGCGGATACGACTTCCAGCCGCGCGACCCGGAGTTGGGTGCAGTGCGAGAGGCGTTTGTCGAGCGCTTGGCGTTCACTGCGCCGCTACGGGAACTTCATGAGCAATACAGGACCGCGTACCGTGAGCACGGGGTCAGCTCCCACCCGCTGGAATCACAGATCCTATGGGGCGGCGCCGGCATGCTGGCACGTGCGGTGAAGTTCGACACCCCTTATACGCCGCACCCGGCGCGCCGCCGCTTTTATCAGATCGCTGGCGTCGCACTCCCTGACGCCAGTGCAGCCGATCGCACCCTCGACATGGTGCGTACCAGCCGGACCAAGCTGCAGCGACGCGAGACGCGCAGCGAATCGCTGATGTCACTACGGCTGATGCTCGACCCGATTCCGTTACAGGTCATCCGTGAGGCCAGCAGCCCTGGGGCCCTGATTGCCGGTGCCGTGGCACTGCGCGATCGCTTCCGGTCGGTGCGCGACTGGCTCGGGTTATATCAGCAACACGTCAACAACCCGAGTGGCGGCCCTATCTCGACCTACGAGCGCACGCTGGTCGACATCGCCCGAGGAGTCGACGACGCTTTGGCTGGCGCCGGGCTCGCGCAGTCGTCGATGAGCGTGGGTTTTGATGGATTCAGCCTGTCATGGAATCCGGCCGCCAGTTGGCGCAAGTACCGCAATCGGCTCGGCGTGCGCGCGATGATCAACCAACTGGTGCTCGCGCCCGACGGCCGCGCTGAACTGAAGAAGCTGCTGGGCTGGTTCGATGCGCAAGGGACGGCGGTCGAGTTCGCCGTGTTCGAGCATTTCGGACACGCACACTAAGGGGCGTAACGAGGTCAGCGTCCATGGGTACGGAGCGTCCAGTTGCTCAGCCAAGGCTCGTCTAATCACCTTGGCGGGATGGCATAGATCCCCTTCGCCACCTTGCTCAGATGGCCACGCTTGTAGGCGACACCGCACGCAAGCGCGAAATCGCGCTGCCAGAGTTCCAGCGTCAAGCCCTGCGGTGGCAAATAGCGAACATAGAGCTCGGCCGCGATACGGCGTACCTCAAACGGTTTATGCGGCGGCAGCAAATTGATCAACGAATACATGAAGCCGACGGCGGCGTGATAGGCGACGCGGCCTCCGACAACCTGGCCACCTCCCACCAGATCATGGCCCCCATGGCGCTCGGCCAGCGACCACGCCGCGCCGGCGGCAAGCGATAGCGGCAACGACTTTTTCTCGGCCTCGCTCAGCGCCTTCGGGTCGGTCGCCATGACGAGGCGATCGAGTCTTTGAAGCTCAGGGACGGCTTGCGCAGGGAGTGGTGCCGGCCGTGCGTGGGCCTGGCTGCAGATGGAACAGGCCCTGGGCTCTTCTGGGGACAGCGGGTTAAGCCGGTGGGGCGTGACAAAGGCGCAGCGCGGACAAAGCCGCACGCTGTGCGGAGAGCCGCCGGGACTATCCGCCGCGACGTCGCGCACGGACGATGCCAGCCAAATGTCACGCAAGGAATCTTCGTGCCAATAGCAGATGGGCCACGAGTAGTAGGTCGCGAGATAGTCGATCCAGAACTGGGACAGATCCTCGTGTGCGACCATCAGCCAAGCTCCCCACTCGGGCAACCATGCGATCCGCGCGCTCCGCAAATCGAGCCATTTCAAATCGAAGTTCGCCTGCAGAATTTCGCCGGTATGGGCCCTCAGGCGCGCCGCCTCGGCTCGCGCGGTGTTGCCGGGCATGGCCAACAGCGTTTGCTGGAAAAGGCTGTCCACACCCTCAGCCCCTTTCACGCCCAACACTTCTGCGTCATACAATGCGATACATAGCGTCGTGGCACGGGAATACGCACAGAACAGCTCGGCATCGTCCATTTGTTCGGCGTGCAACACGATCACGACCGGCGCTTCCAACCCGCGGAAGCGTGAGACCGAGTAGAAGCGAACGGGTGCAGCTTGATCGCTCGCTGCAACCCATCCATATTTTTCCAACACCACAATGTCCGACGTCGGCACGCCCTTGTCCGCAAGCATGGCGAGGGTACGGTGCAGCGCCTCGGGCACGCCGACGACCAACACTTCTTGCAAGGTGTCTGACTCGATGTCGCGCGGCATAGTGAGCTGATAATCGGGTCGCCTAACCGCTCGGAGCCGCCGGTACACCGCGCTGGGTGCGCGAAGGGCGATCGTGAGGCCAAACGGCTGTGAGACGCCGAGGGATTGGCAAAGTTGCGGGACGGAGACGCGTTCTTCCTCGAAGGCGAACACTTGCGTTTCATCGCAGCACGCGACCAATTGGCGATCAGCATGCCAAGTGCTCAGCCAGTGGATCCATGCCGGCCGGAACGTTTGCGCCTCATCGATCAGGATGGCGTCGAAAGGTTCGAGGTCCCCATGCGCGGCGGCGTGCCGAATATCGTCGACACACCCCTGGTCCAGCCACGCGGTGTCTCGCTCCCCTCCCCCCTTCGGTCGCCCAGCAGCAGATCCGCAGAACGCGTGCCACGTGGCCACCTTGAGCCGCTTATGACGTCCGAGCTGCCTCTGAATGAACTGCGCAAGGAGCGCATTGAAGGTCAAGACCAACACCCTTTGGCCCTTCTGGAGCAGACGTCTGGCGCTACCAATCAGCAGGAGAGTTTTTCCGGTGCCTGGCCAGCCGGTGATCACCGTGGAATCGCCGCCCACAATGTCGTCGATCACGACGGATTGCTCGGGGGTCAGACGCAACCACGTTTTGTCGTCCCAGATCACCCGTGCGCCCCACGACGGAGTGCCATCGAAGGCCGGGCAGATGGCGTTGATCAATGCGCGCATCCGCTGCTCACCCAACGGCGGATTGCGCAGTGCCCCGCGCCAATAGGTCATGATCTCCACGATCCGCCGTCCCATATGCGGCAAACCGGGCCTGTCGATCACGATGGTTTGCGGAGGGTCTACGCTCAGATCCGTTAACCCCGGGCTCGTCACCTGACCCTCAAAGTCACTGTGCGGGAACGCCAGCGCGTAGCCCATCCGCAGGTAGATGCCAGGCTGGCCTCCCAGCCACCTCGCCAGGCCATGCGTACTCGCTCGGACTTGCTCGAGCGCCCGGGTTTGCGTCCCCGATTCGATGTGCACGAAGGCCACACCCTGCACGCTGTGCGCGCCGCCCTTCACCTCGATCGCGAGAACACCCAGGTCCGCGTGCACCACGAGAAAGTCGATTTCGCCGGTCACCGCTTTGACGTCGCTGATCTCGCGGACCGCGGCGCTCAGCCAAGGCAGGCTATGGATGACCGTGAAGTCATCTTGCAACTGATCCCGGATGAGGTAATAGACCTCCTGTTCCGCGTGGCTGGCCCTGGGAACCGGTCCACAGTTGGGAATCATCACCGCCACACTCGTTCTCCTGCGTCGTGCCAGAAGGAATGCACGTAAGGCAATCCCTCCTTCCATCGGATGCACTACCTCAGCGAAACAACGCGCCCTCATCACCGAAGAGCTTTGCAGTTGGCGCTCTTCCGCCACCGCCACCCACGGTGCGCGACAAAGGGGTCGAGGTTGCCGTGGCGGTGCGGCGTGTACGGGGGTGACGCTGCATGGGATCGGGTCAGCCGGCCTGATGGGCCAACTGAGGCACGTAGGGGATAAGGTCCTCGCGATTCACCAACACGATCTGCTGCTCCGTGGCAGGTAGCGCCGATGGCGTGGCCAGGCCCAGGCGCTTGAGAAGGTAGTAAGCCAGGGCCTGGCGTGTGGGAACAGTAAGCTGGTCGTCTTCCATGCCGTAGTCCAACGCAATGGCACGGCGGGGACCTTCGGCCAACGAAGGGTGCGGCGCAATCACCACATCCAGCATGCGATGCCAGGCTTCATCTTGGGCGAGGGTTCGGTCCGATCGGTCCCCGATCGTCATGCTCAGGATGCGAGCAAATACAAAGTCCCGGTACCCGTTGCGCAAGTGACAGTACCCACGCATGTGCCAGCGGTAGCCGTCGTAAGCAAAGACCGTAGGACTGACGACCCGCTCAGTCGGTTCCGGTCGGCTGACGGCTTGGTAGCTGATCACTAACTGGCGTCCCTCTCGTATGGCCATCAGCGCAAGCCGCAGATGGGGCGCGGCCACCGTTCGGGTCGGGTGCCGCACCACATCGGCCGGGGGTGCCGAGCCGATAAAGCTGACGTCAGGCAACAACACGCCGGTTGTCAGCGCATAGAGTTCGGCCAGGTAGCGCCCGCTGCTCGCATCGACAAAAAGCGGCCGAAAAGTCGGCAACGCCACGTAGGTCTTTTGAGAGAGGTCGTACTCAGTGTTGCCCGGGGCTAGCTCCATGTAGCGCGCCAGATCCAGCGATGCCTGGGGAATGGATATCCCGAAGAACTCGGTCAGGGCCGTTCGGTTCAGGCGTCCCTCCCAGGTAAGCCGGTGATCGATGAACTCCAGGCGCCTGTCCTGACCCCAGCGTCCCCTGCGGGCGGTCGGCTTGTCGATCGCTTTATTTTTCATTGGCTTATCGTGTGAACGTGATTTCACGTATAGTGACTATACGGATATAGAAATTAGCTGTATACTGGGCACACACCCTAGGGCCTGTCTCCCGGAAGGATCGCCAATGAGCGCCATGATCACCTTTTTCCCCGTCGGTTGTGGCGATATGGCGCTGGTCCGCCTCGCGGATGAGCCGGCCACTCACATCTTGATCGACGTGAACATCCGTGGCGCCGCGGATGATCCGGACGATCCCACCCGGGACGTGGCCGCGGATCTGCGCGCACGGCTCCCGCGTGATGGCCAGGGCCGGCCGTATGTGGATGCCTTTTTGCTCAGTCACCCGGACAAGGACCATTGCACTGGGCTGCAGAACCACTTCCATCTGGGCGCGATCGCGGATTACCCGGACGATAAGCTCCCCGATCACCTAAAGAAGATCGTCATCCGCGAAATCTGGTCCTCGCCGATGGTCTTCCGCCGCGCCTCGCGAACGCACACGTTGTGCGAGGACGCCAAGGCCTTCAACCGGGAAGCCAAGCGCCGTGTCCAGCGTTTCAAAGAGGGGCTGCCGCTGATCGATGGCGAGCGGGTGCTGATCCTGGGTGAGGACGAAAACGGCAAGACCGATGCGCTGACGGCAATTCTCGTGCGCACGGGCGACACCTTCAGGGCGGTCAACGGGAGGCCCAACAGCTTTTTCCAAGCGCAGTTGCTCGGGCCGCTGCCTCGGCAGCCGGAGGACGACGAAATACTCCTCTCGAAGAACCACTCCAGCACCGTACTCAACATGCGGCTGGCCTCGTCGCTGCTCCGGCAGGATAGCTGCCACTTCCTCACCGCCGGCGATGCCGAAGTGGCCATCTGGGAGCGCCTGTGGCGCCGCTATCAGGCCACTCCGGAGGTCCTCGCCTACGACGTCTTGTTGGCCCCCCATCATTGTTCATGGCATTCGCTGTCCTATGACAGCTGGTCGGCCTTGCGCGAACAGGCGAAGGTGGCCCCGGACGCCCGCTCGGCGCTGGCACAGGCCAAGTTTGGGGCGCTGATCATCGCCAGCGCCAAGCCCATCCAAGACGACGATTGCGACCCGCCGTGCATCCGCGCCAAGAGCGAATATCAGTCCATTTTGTCGCGCCCGGGTGGTCTGTTCCTATGTACCGGGGAAGAACCCAACCGGTCCGCCCCCGAACCGTTGGAGATCGAGATCACGGCGGCTGGCGCGAAGAAGAAGACCGCACGTGCGCGGGGCATCGCCGCCGTGGCCGCCGCCGCCGCCCCGCGAGCGGGGACGCATGTGCTTCGTTGAGTGGGGCGAGCTGATCCCGGGAGCGACCGCGGATCAGCGGCAAGAGCCGCAGCTGCAGGCTTTGCTGCGCGCCTGTGGCGAGCATCCCGATATGGAGGTGGTCGAGCTGCGGCGTGTGCCGGGCGATGCCCTCGGTCTCGCTATCGTGGTGGACGTCGGCGATGGCACGGTAGCGCCCGGCAACGCGGTCGGCATCCTGCGCCGCGAACGGCTGGCCTTGGTCTATCGACCGGCGGCCGCGATGCCATTCGAAGTGCGTCCGCTACGCCGCGACTTTCCTGAAACCTTGCACCAGCATTCGGTCGCTGCGGACGAGCCTCGCTCGCTCTGCCTGTATGACCAGCCATGGTCCGAGCTCGAGCGCTCCTGGACAGCGGGCAAGTTTCTGACCCGCGTGCTGCAGTGGCTTGAGCGAACGGCCGATGGCTCCCTCCATGCCGACGATCAAGCACTGGAACAGTTATTTTACGACGCCGGTGTCCACCTGGTTCTGCCCTCAGTCTTCCGTGGCGTGACCGCCCTTCCCAACCAACCCTTGCGGTTGCGCTTGGCCCATCAAGGGCCGCCGCACACGACTCTGATCGGGTCGTTTGGCTCGGACCCTGGACTTGCCTCGCCGGGGCTTCCGTTCGTACCGCTGCTCTGCGAGGTCCCGGGTGTTGCCCACCCGCCGATCCAATCCCCACCCCGTTCCCTGGGCGAGCTGCAGGCGCGGCTGGAACAAGCTGGCTCGTCCTTGTTTCCTGCCCTGACGGATGCTATCCGGCAGGCATCCAAGGGCGGACTCACGCCCGCCCGGGATAGCGCAAACGCACATGTACTGCTGCTCGTGCGTGTGCCCCGACTACGGGCGGGCGACGTGGAGCGCGTCGATGTGGTCGGGTTCCTGCTTCAAGGCGATATCGCCGGGCTGGGGCTTTGCTTGGGCGTCCTGCATCAGGTGCAGCCCGGGGGAGCGGCGTTTGCGTTCACGACGATGCAGTCCGAGCCGCAAGCGCCGGGAGCCACGGTCGAGGCTTGGCGATCGCTTGCCCTGGACCCCATCCATATCCGTTACCGCGTGGATAACCGAACGGCCCGCCTGTTGTCTGGCTTGGCCAGCTTGGACGAGGGGCCGCGGGGAGTGCTGGCTGGCCTTGGGGCCCTGGGGAGCGCGCTGGCCGAGCTCTGGGCCCGTGAAGGATGGGGACGCTGGGATCTGGTCGACCCTGACATCGTCGAGCCGCATAACGTGGTGCGCCACCTCGCCAGAGACCCGCACATCGGGTTGCCCAAAGTGGCCGTGGTCAAAGCCCTCACGCAGGACATCCTCGGGGAACCCTGCGATACCGAAGCCATTCAGGCGAGCGCCAACGCGCAAGACCACGCGGCCCTCCAGCGGGCCCTCGCAGGGGCCGATCTGCTCGTGGATGCCACCACCACACTGGACGTGCCACGGGATTGGTCAGCCACCGACATGCCACGTACTGCCTCGGTCTTCCTCACGCCTTCGGGGCGGGGATCGGTCTTGCTGCTGGAGGATCGCTTCCGTGCCATCCGTATGGCGGCCCTGGAAGCGCAGTATTACCGCGCCGTGCTGCGGGAACCCTGGGGCGCGGTACATCTGCGACCACAGGGCGCGGTGCGTGTCGGAGCGGGCTGCCGTGATCGTTCGTTCGTGATCTCTGCCGCGCAGATTGTCCTGCACGCGGCCTTGCTGGATCAGGCAATACAGCGCTCGGTAGCCAACGACGCGGCCAGCATCCACGCGTGGACGGTAGACCCGAACACCGGCGCGGTGGCATTCCACCAGGCGCCCGTGTTCGAGGTATGCCAGCAGACGCGGAGTGGATGGACCATCTACTGGGATCTGGGGTTGGAGTCGGATCTTGCGTCCATGCGCAACGGTGCCCTTCCGAGCGAAACAGGAGGCATCCTGTTGGGCGTGGTCGATCACAAGCTTCACACCATCCACTTGGTCGAGGCATGTCCTGCGCCCAGCGACAGCCAAGCCACCCCTCACGATTTCATTCGCGGCACGCAAGGCGTCGTTGAAACACGCCAGGCCTGCCTTGACCGCACCCAGGGGCAAGTCGACTACGTGGGCGAATGGCACTCCCATCCCCCAGGAGTTGGAGCTACCCCAAGTCCCACCGACGCCGAACTGCTCGGCCAGCTCGCTTGCGCGCTTGTGGCCGATGGCGTGCCCTCCGTCATGGTGATCGCTGGCGCGCATGGCGAGGTCAGCGTCTCCCTGGGCCAGGTGCTCTGATGCCGTGCCTGTGCGATGTCCAACCCTCTTTCGTGGGCAAGGTCTCCGTGAGACGTCTTGCCGGTTCAGAGGCGCTCGCCTCTACAGCAGCAGTATGAGACGGGACGATGACTTACGCTTTCGAAATCGATTTCCTCCCCGTCGGCGACGGTGAGCATTGTGGCGACGCGATCGCGATGCGATGGCGCGAGGGGGATATGCACCGCGTCTTGGTGTACGACGGCGGCACGGCGGAGTACGGCCGCAAGCTGGCTGAGCACATCGGCACGTACTACGGCACCGACCACATCGATTACCTGGTCAATTCCCATCCGGACAACGATCACGCCGCAGGGCTTGTCCACCTCGTGGAGAACCTCACCGTGGGCGAGGTTTGGATGCATCGCCCTTGGGAGTACTCCACGCAGATTCGGCAGTACTTCCACGATGGACGCATGACCGACACTAGCCTGCGAGAACGCCTGCAGAAGAAAATGAGCGCGGCGTACTGCTTGGAGTAGGCCGCGCTCAAGCGGAACATTCCCGTGTATGAGCCGTTCGCGGGCACCACGGTGGGAATCTTCAAGGTGCTATCGCCTGGCAGGGCCCGCTACATCCATGAGCTGGTGCCGGCATTTGAGAAAACGCCACAACGTAAGGTGGAAAGCGTGCTGGAGACGGCTGAACGCATCACCATGGAAGACCAGAACAGCGCCTGGGAATCGGAGTACCTGCCAAGCAACGTCAGCACGAGCGCAGAAAACGAGAGCAGCGCCATTCTCTACGCGCACTACGACCGACAGGGTTACCTCCTGACCGGAGACGCAGGGGTGGTATCACTCGCGGCCGCTGCGGATTTCGCGGCAGCGCAAGGCATCCAGTTGCCGGCGCAACTTACGTTTGTCCAGATCCCCCACCATGGTGGCCGCCATAACGTGTCGACCGATGTACTCAACCGCATTGTTGGCTACCCTGTGCCCGAGACTAGACAGCCCACCCGCATGGCCTTCGTGTCCGCGTCCAAGAAGGCACCCAAGCATCCGAAGCGCTCCGTGACCAACGCCTTCATCCGTCGCGGCTTCCAAGTCGCGCAAACGAAAGGCACCCACATACGATTCCGTGTTGGCATGCCTCCTCGTGAGGGCTACGGCGCGCTCAGATATGTGCCCTTCGCTCAGGAGGGTGACGAATGACTCCTCGCTTGCCCAGCAATTGGATGACCAAAGCCGCCCTGGTTCTCGATCCCTACGAGCGCCAGGCACGTCTGTCGCCGGCGTTCCTGTGCCTGGCGCCCGCCATGGTCATGGCCGTTTCCCTGTATTCAAGCCAGCTTTGGAGTCTTTGGAGCCTGGCCAGCCTCGCGGTAACCGTGGGCGTCATGTACCTGCTCGCGGATGTGGCGCGGAGCCTGGGCAAGGCGAAGGAAGAAAAATTGCGCGCGCGTTGGGGCGGTGTGCCAAGCACGCAGGTGCTGCGACACCGCAACGAGGTGTTCGACGCGATGACCAAGCGCCGCTATCACGCTTTTTTGGCGAAGAAAATCAAGGTCAACTTCCCCTCAGAAGCGGATGAGCGGGTCGACCCGACTGCTGCGGATGCTGTTTACGCGGCGGGCTGCACCTGGTTGAGGGAGGCAACACGAGACAAGAAGAAGTTTGCTCTTTTGTTTGGCGCCAACATCAACTACGGGTACCGCCGTAATGGTTACGGGTTGAGGTGGCTCGGGTTAGGAATCTGCGGCGCCGTCATTGCTTGGACCTTCCTTCGGCACGGTCTTGTGGCATTCGAACAGCGCGTTGCTGCGGCTCCCGATCTGGAATCCGTTCTGAGCGCCGGGGAAGTGGCGACTGTGCTCACCGCGGTGTGCATGGCCCTCCTCTGGCTGCTGTATTTCACCCAGGGCAGGGTACGGCAAGCGGCGTTCTTCTACGCTGAACGTCTCATTGTCGCGTGTGAAGTGCTTCCCGCCACAGCAAGAAAGGGGCTTGCTAGGAAGGCCAAACCGAAAACTATGGACGAGCGCGCCACAAGCAAAGGGAAGGACAGGTCCGTTTAGCCCGGACCTGCATAAAAGAACGGCCCTGCTGAGGAAGGGGCGCCACAAACCGCTGCCGCTGGGCGGTAGATTAGTGATGCCTCGAGAGCTCAACGGAGCATTTCCGATTGGAAACAGCACTACCTTCCCGCGTGCGAGGATTGCCAAAGTGCGGAACCGTTGCAATGGTGGCGGCTCGCCCTCGCTGGGACCTTGCCTGCCGGCCTATCTCTGTTCCGCACAAGTAAGTAGCGGAGACGCTTGATGAGCAAAATGAAGTCGGAGCGGCACCATTGGTGGCCGCAGTGCGTCTCTGAAAGATGGACCGACACAACAGGTGGTGTTCATTGGCTGCTCCCGACTGGAGAAGAGCGCCATGCGCGACCGGCATCGTTTGGCGTGATTGGCAATGGTCACTTCATAAAGCTTGGCCGGCAGCCAGGCCAATCCACGTCTTGGGACCAGAATTTTGAACCCGTCTTTCAACAGGCAGACGATCGATTTCCGGCTGTCATCGATTGGCTCGAATCTCTCGCGTTTGAGCCACGAATGGGGCAGCCCAAGCGAGAAAGGTATCTTCCACAAATCAGCTCGGACAAACTTTTCGGACATATGGTCGAATCTTTGACCTCACTGGCCGTTCGTAGCCCGATGACACGTGAAACATGTGTTTCCCTCGCGGAACACTTGCGCGGGCGCTTGCCCGAACGTGAGCGGAACAGCCTCATCGCATTAAACCTGCGAGACATTCATACCCGCGCCGTGAAGGCCTTTGGTGTAAGTGGCAAGGCTGCGGCCATCTTGTCTCCTGACCGTGAGTTCGTGTTTGGAGACGGCTTCTTTCACAACCTCAATTCGCTAACTGGCCCGCCAAGCCAGCCTCGCATCCTTGCGCCGCTCACCCCGCGGCTCGCAGTCCTTTACGCTATTCCTATGCGATATAGGGATGAGCCGCGCCTGTCGACGCTCCTCATCGACGCAGGCGAGGCCGACGTGCTCAATCAGGTAGTGCAGATCTACGCGCGCCAAGCTCTTTTTTACCGGTCCGAACGCCCTAGGGTAACGGACGAGTTTCGAGCCAGTCAGCATCGGCGATTTATTGCCCCGGGCCACGTTGTCGACGAGATGATTCACGCCATGCCCGGGGTCCCCGATCGTGACACGACCTTTGACCTATTCAGTTCGCCTGCATAAGACGTGCTCGAGCGATGTTGGCGGAGAGTGCCTTCTGGCGCTGCCCTCGGGCGGAATGGCGAAGTTCCTAGGCAACGGACATGTCCGCTTGGGTCTAAAGCAGACGCCCGCCCTACCCTCGATAACGCACCCTTATCGCCCTGCCCTGACGCCTGTTTTCGGCCGCCAGGAGAGATCCGGGGCCTCAGCGACATTAGTCTACTTGCAGTTCCCAGCCCTAAACCCTCATGAGTGCACGCAATTGATCGGGCGTTGCGCCTTATCTAAGTCATCAGGGCCGGCCAAAGTGTTCCGACGGAATTCACTAGTCCGCGTCCTGCAGCTGGTCCACTCGTGCGATAAACTCAATCATGTCCCGATGTGTACTTGCGGAATCCCACTCCTCCTGGCTCCGGGCTGCAGCCAGCGCATCCGCATCCTTTGCAAGCTGTTCCAGCTCATCCACTTCCTTATTCAACGTGCGCTGGTAGTAGCGCGCCCAACGCGCGAAACCCGCGATCCACAGCGACGTTGTCAGCGCGTCATACCATGCCGCCCAGTTGGTCGTGCTGGCAAGGGGTTGCTGGATGATGCGACGATTCTGACTCAAGATTCGTTCTATGCTGCGGAGATGGGCCTTCTGTCGTTCGGCGCTGCTTTGCGCAAAAAGCGCCGCGGCGACATTTGTCGTCTGACCCTCTCGAGACAGGTCGAAAAGGCGCGAGCTGCCGTCAGCCTTAGGGCCCAGCAAGGCAACTAGCTCCTGCATCCATATATTTCCCGCGGCATCTACGGATGCGCGACCGGTGCTGAGCAACGGGGCGATGACGTCATTAAACAGCCACGGCTCGACCCACGGCAGCGTTCGCATATGGCCACGCATAGCGTCGACCACGTCCCCTAGCCTCTTTGCAGGCACTTTGGGCGGCAGGGAATCCAGCAGCGTGGACACTAGACGGCGATATGCTTTGATCCCCTGCCGGTTTCCTGCTGCTCGTTGGACCATCCAGCCGAGGACTTGAGTACGCTTGCTTTCCGGCTCACTAGCAAGCCACTGAGTTACAGCCGCATCAGGATCCGGCGCATGCATCTCCTGCTCGGCCGCCTCCAAACCCATCCATTGGAACAAGCCGACAGAGCTTGCGAGCAGTCGGCGGCGCTGCGCGTTGTCGATCCCGATCGCGAGAGACAGGGCCATTTCGCTGAGAGACTGACTCAATATCGCGAGGGCCACATCACCCGCTACCGTCGATTGCGCATTCAGCGCCTCGATGTGTGCTTCAAGGACGTCGAGTAGGTCGGCCGGCGCACAGGTCCATAAGATCCGAATGGCGTAGTACTCCGGCCAAGTCAGCGACTTGTACTTGGTCGGGTAGTGATAGGTCTCACCTCGCTGTGCGCAGTGCAGTAGAGCGTCAAGCGTCTCTTGGAAAAGCTCCGCGGATACGGTCGGGCCGCGAGCATTGGAAGTATCGGGCGTACGGGCGAATGACGTTTGCAGGTACCGCTTCAGAAACGTCAGAAAACCCGCTTGCGTACTTAGCTCTTTAAAGGAGCTGTCGCCAGCTATTGAATGAGCGAGCAACTCGCCGAGCACCTCCCAACAGGCATCGAACGAACTAAAATCGCCACCGGGAGCCGCAAGCCACTTCTGGAGTCCGGACAAGTCCTCCAACTTCAGCGACCCGTCGCGGATCAGGCCTAGGGCGTGCATGCGATCGACCAGAGGCTCGCCGTGTAGCCCTTTTAAGGACGCCTCGTCCAGCCACCCGCTAAGCACGTCGCCGGCGCTTCCGTGCTTCAGGATGGCTAGGGGCTCATAAACAACCGATGCCTTTGGCACGATTGCCGAGTCATAGAGCAAACTGACTGGTGAAGCGGCGCTTTCAGGCGAATGGGTTGCGCACGCCTCTCTCATAAGATCCGCTTTGTACCGCTCGACCTCGAACAGCGTGTCGGCCGGAATCGGGGTAACCAGTAGCGGAAAGTTTTCCGAAGCCATCTGAAGTGAGTTGGAAAGGTTGTATCCGGCCACCGGCAGCCCGTCAGGCCCCATGATGAGAAGATAGCGGTCATGCAACCAGCCTTCTTTGAGGCCGTAAATGCGAAGGTTAAAATTATGGCCAAAGAGATGGGCATTGCTCTGGCAACTGGCCAGAAGAACCCTCAAGCGCTCTTGGCCCGCGCTATCGCCCTTGCGGCGCTGGGGTTTGCCCTTTGCAGGCTGCTTGGGCACGCTGGTGAAAACAAGGTAGTCTGCCGCATTGGGACGACCCAACAGCAGCAAGGCCAGCCCAGAGGCCTCGAAATAGGGATCGAAGATTGCGATCTGACTTTGTGGGTGTTTCGCTAAGACTGATCGCAGCCACTCGACGAACCTCAAGCGACCTTCGCCGTTGCTACAACCCCACCGGGGGAAGAAGCCGCCCGATGAGCTTGGCGGATCCAGTCGCCGTAGCAGCGCATCCAGATCGCGGTTGGCTGGTACCCATTGGTCAGTAATGCGGCCGCCGACACGGCTCGACAGCGCTTGGCCTCGGTTGAACGTCAATGCCTTCGCGGTACGCTCTGGCGCGACACCCCGCGTTGTCTTCTCGAGCCAGTCGAACCTGATGGGTGCGACGTTGCCAGGCGAAACATGGGTTTGAAAGCTAATCTCACGGACGTAGCCAATAGCCCATCGGCAACAGAGCTTGCTCGTACCCGGTGCATCATCCTGCTCGCCGAATATCTCGAGCTCCGCAGTGTCCGCGACGGCATACACGTACGAGCCCAACCGGAACTCGCACTCCGCACGCCCGCCCTCTGTCTGGTTCGTCGACGCAATGGCTGTATAAACCACTTCGCGGTCGTTTGTGATGCATAAACGAACCTGAAAGTGCGCGAACGCCGGAAGTTGCGCAGGATCAAAGCAGACCCGAATTCCATTGGATGCCGGGGTTCGCACCACCGAAAGTAAGTTGTGTTGGCCCTCGTCTAACGTCGGAAAGACTAGGCACTCTAGGTCGCCCAGCCGAGCGCTATCCGCGCCTCGAAAATCCATGCCAGTGTCTTCCTTGAGACGACGGCAGACCAACTGGGCCAACGTCCGCTCAAAGCACCCGTCGACACGCAGCAGTGCGATCTTATCCACCCGTGTGATCGATGCGCTCAGCGCACCCGCACTCTCATGCGGACTGGCCGGCGAATGCCGCCCCAGCGCCGCCCTATTCAGCAGATAGCTGACTGGGCGGAAGGCAATCACATCTGGAACTAGCGCTGTTGATCCGAAACGCTCTTCCAACGCAGGGGGAAGCATGAAGGCGAGCTCACGGCTGATCTCGGTGATCGTCCGTCCTGCGCTGAGCCCGCGGACGACATCGGCGCTACGCACCGCCGAGTGGTAGAGATTCAGGCGAACGACCTGGGCCTTGGCTTTGCCGACTGATTCAAAGCACTCTCGGTCGCTTGCTGACCACGCTTGGCTAGCATGGTTGTAAGGAAGAAGCCGCCCGTAGATCACCCGATTCTCTGTCGCCTGCTCCGCCTTGATCTGAAGGACCCAGAGTTGGAGTACACAAGCGCTGCCGCGATCGGAAAACAAGCGCGCCAATCGTTGATCGTCGAGCAGATCTTCTAGCACGGGTACTACGGCGGCAGTTACTTCGCGGGAAGCCATCTTGGTGAACCTTTTACGTTGTATCGGAATGCATAGCGAAAAGCTTGCGGTAGTGACCCGCTCTTTCAGCCACCTGCTTAGTGTGCCCGAGTTAAGTCGAAAGCAGACGCCCGTCTACCCCCGATAACTTGGCCTAATCGCCATCTCGACAAGCTCACCGACGGTATCGCTTTCTGGCCAAACAGAGACGGCCGCGCCCTAGATCAACGGGGACCAGCAGCCTAAGACCCCGTCGCGAGCCCCGAGCCATGGCCTCCCAAACATCGCCCGGCAGCTCCCGCACCGCTCGGCCTGACGCAATCGCTCCCCGACCGGCCACGCCACGGCATGCGGCGCTGGCGGGCAATACCTCTTCCGACGATCACATACCGGATGCCGGCAACGGTTCGCGGGCATAGCGTGCCGGCGGCATGCCGACGTGGCGGCTGAAGGCGACGCTGAACGTGCTTGCCGAGCCGTAGCCCACACGCTCGGCGACGTCGGTGATGGTGACGCCCCCCTTTCGCAGCAGTTTCTTGGCCAACGCCATGCGCCAGGCCAACAGGTACTCCATGGGCGTCAACCCCACGGCACGGCTGAAACGCTCGAAGAACGCCGAGCGCGACAGTGCGGCCTCTTTCGCCAGGTGGGCCACCGTCCACGGGTGTGTCGGCATCTCGTGCATGCGTCGTATCGCGACGGCAAGGCGTGCGTCGGCCAGGCCGCGCAGCAACCCAGGCGACGCAGCAGTGCCTGCGGTGGATCGCAGTGCCTCGATCAGCAGGACTTCCAGCAGACGCGTCAGGATCAGTTCGCGGGCGGGCCGCTGTCCACGCGATTCCTCGTTGACCAGTTGCACCAGCGTGGCGAGCCGCTGGTCGCCGCGTACGCACACCAGTTGCGGCAGCAGCGAAACCAGCATGGCGGCGTCCGGTGAGCCGAAGACGCAATAGCCGACCATCATGCGCACCTGTGGCGGCCCCTCCACCGTGCCGAGGCGAAATTCACCGCTGGGCAGGAGGGTGGGCGGGGCGTCCTGGCCGTCGTCCGGTGGATCGAGGCTCGAGGTTGCGAAGTGATGTGCCGCGGGGATCAACACGAAATCGTCGGCCTGGAGCATCAGCGGCTCGCGCCCTTCGACGGCAAGCCGGCAGGAGCCCTCGAGAACCACGCAGTAGAACGGCCGACCGGGCTCGGTACGGCGCACCCGCCACCGGCCGGCGCCGCTGACCAGCTTGGAAAAAGCCGCCCCGGGCTGGAGCAGCGTGACGACTTCGGAGAGCGGATCGGCCATGACTGGACTATCGCTAATTAAATATGGACTTTCCATGGTAGATCATCCTGTGGTTGGTGCCTATCGTGGGCACGTCATCCCACCCGTCCCAAGCAGGAGCTCTTCCATGAAAACCATCCTGATCACCGGTTGTTCGTCCGGTTTCGGCCTCGAGATCGCGCAGGACTTCCTCGGCCGCGGCTGGCAAGTCATCGCCACCATGCGCACCCCGCGCGAAAACCTGCTGCCACGCTCGGCACGCCTGCGCGTGCTGCCGCTCGACGTGACCGACCCGCGCAGCATCCGCGCACTCATCGATGCGGCCGGTCCGATCGATGCCCTGGTGAACAACGCCGGTATCGGCTTGCTCAACCCACTGGAAGGCACCTCGATGGATGCGGCTCGCGAAGTGTTCGCGACCAACACCCTGGGCACGATCGCGATGACCCAGGCGGTGCTGCCCCAATTCCGCGAGCGCAGGTCCGGCGTCATCGTCAATATCAGCTCGTCGGTCACCATGAAGCCACTGCACCTCCTGGCCGTCTACAGTGCGAGCAAGGCCGCGGTGAACGCGTTCACCGAATCGCTGGCGCTTGAGCTGGAACCGTTCCATATCCGGGTCCGGCTGGTGTTGCCGGGTCGGGCGCCGGAGACCCGTTTCGGCGAGAACGCGCGCTCCCGCATGCATGGCGAGATGCACGAGGCGTACACCGGGCTGGCGCGGAAAGTCTTCGAGGGTTGGGCGCAAGCGACCGGTCCGGTGACGCATACCGCCGACGTGATCGAAGCGGTCTGGCGGGCCATCGACGATCCGGCCAGCCCCGTACGCTTGCCGGCAGGTGCCGATGCCGTCGCCTTGGCCGCGGCGTAACGCCTCGCCACAAGCGAAATCATGGTCGCGTAAGGCGGACACAACGCCCTGCCCTGACATTCACCCGGTGTCAGGTTGCAGAAACGTTCGGCTACAGCCGCAAGGAGGGGGCGGCCGCTTAACCGGCAGCAGGAATCTACACAGGGGCGCGCATTGCGGACAACGCCCCTCGTAACGTCCACTTCGGTCGCAAGCAGACGGCTGCTCTACCATGAAGGTGTCCACGATCGGAGGCAACAGCTTCACGCCAGCGAACACGGTGGCGGAAATAGCGAGTACCCGCGGAGCAGCGACCGTTCACCGCCGCCTGGCGATCCGCCTCCTCCAGGCCCATGAGCAGCTTGCGGCAGGCAACCGCATAGCGTTCACCCGCTTCGCTCAGCTTGAACGAGGGCGCGCTGCAGCAGTGGCACCCCCACGTGCGCATCCAGGAACGCGATGGCCCTGCTCACCGCCGCGGCCGAGCGCTCGATCGACGGCTCGCGCCGGCCAGGCTGACCTCATCGAGCGCGGCAATAAAGACCTTCATCACATCGATGCGGACCACTGGGAAAGCCTCGCTCGGCCGGACTCGGGTGCGGAAATCTCACGCGTAAGGCAAGCCGGGTAGTCGCCCACGACCGCCAACCGACGTGCCGGTCAGGCCTTCGCCTGCGTGCGACGTGGCAGCACCCAGCCCGGGCGGACGAAATGACAGGTATACCCGTGCGGGATGCGTTCGAGGTAGTCCTGGTGCTCGGGCTCTGCTTCCCAGAAATCGCCGGCGGGTGCGAGTTCGGTCACCACCTTTCCGGGCCAAAGGCCCGAGGCCTCGACATCGGCGATGGTGTCCCGGGCCACGACCTCCTGCTCTTGGCTGGTGAAGAAAATCGCCGAGCGGTAGCTGGTGCCGCGGTCGTTGCCCTGGCGGTTGAGCGTGGTCGGGTCGTGGATCTGGAAAAAGAACTCGAGCAGGCGGCGGTAGGTGGTGCGGGCCGGATCGAAGATGATCTCGATGGCCTCTGCGTGGGTGCCGTGGTGGCGATAGGTCGCGTGCGGCACGTCGCCGCCGGTGTAGCCGACCCGGGTCGAAACGACCCCGGGAAGCTTGCGGATCAGGTCCTGCATGCCCCAGAAGCAACCGCCTGCGAGCACAGCGCGTTCGGTAGTCACTGGATGTCCTCCACTTGGTCGAGATAGGCGCCGTAGCCTTGTGCCTCCATCTCATCACGAGGCACGAAACGGAGCGAGGCGGAATTGATGCAGTAGCGCAGACCGCCCCTGTCGGGCGGGCCATCCGGAAACACGTGGCCGAGGTGGCTGTCGCCATGCATCGAGCGTACTTCCGTCCGGATCATTCCATGCGAGATATCGCGCAGTTCGGCGACGTGTGCGGGCTCGATCGGCTTGGTGAAGCTCGGCCAGCCGCAGCCGGACTCGAACTTGTCGGTCGACGCGAACAACGGCTCGCCCGATACGATGTCCACGTAGATGCCTGCTTCCTTGTTGTGCAGGTAAGCGCCGGTTCCCGGACGCTCCGTCGCACCCTGCTGGGTGACACTGAATTGTTCGGGCGAAAGCTTGGCGATCGCCTCCGGATTCTTGTGGTAAGCGGCCATCGGTCCTCCTTCGATCCTGCCGGATCGTCATGGGTGCATCCTGAGTTTCCGGACGGGCATCCGGCTCGTCCTCAAAGCGATTCGCTCTTCCGGGGGTATCGGTTACGTGGTGATGCCGATCGGCGGTCGAGGCCTGTGCGCGGACCCGTTCGGGGACGTTCCGTTGCCCCGCCATCGACACGGATGGTGACGACGGGTGGCGACCCGGGGCGGAAGGCATCCATGCAGCCTTGCGGCGAACGCGCCAGGCGCTTGATCGCGCCCCATGGCTTCAGCCGGGATGGTTGCGATCGACCCGCAGACATCGCAACTCCATGGGCGTGTCAGGCCGTCGTGGCCGGCGCGTCGATCGCGGGAAAATCCACTACCGTTCTTGCGACGTTGTTGAGAAGGTTGGTCATCAGGTACTGGGCGACACAGGCGACGATCTCCACGATGTTCGCATCGCTGTAGCCCGCCGCACGGATGCTGGCGATATCCTCGTCCGCAACCTGGCCCCGTGTCTGGACTACCCTCTGGGCAAATGCGGTAGCCATCGCGCGCCGGGGATCCGCCGAGCGACCCTCGCGATTGAGCGCGATCTCCTCTGACGACACGCTTGCCAAGGTGCTCGCAACGTAAGCGTGCGCAGCCAGGCAGTAATCGCAGCCGTTGGCTTGCGATATCGCCAGGGCGATGCTTTCGCGAGTCTTCAGGTCGAGCGTCTTGCCGAGATGGCCCGTGAGCCCGGACCACCCGGCCAGGACATGCGGGCTGACCGACATGAGCCGATGCAGGTTCGGGACGAAGCCGAGCTTCTTTTGCAGGCCGGCCAGGATGCCCTGGACCGTCGCCGGAGCCCCATCCGCGGTAGCGGGGAAATCGATGCGGTTCATGGATGCTCTCTGGTGCTTCGTTTCATCGCGGTGCGCCTGGTGGTGGTCCATGAAGACGAGCGCAAGCTTGCGCGTTGAGGGTGAAAGCAATCCACTCTTGCCCGCGATGCAATAGGCGGCGATGCCCTCGTGTTCGAGGGCAAGCGCAGTCTGGATGACACCGACATCGCCCGGGCGGACGATCGTGCCCGACACGGCTCTGCCGCCGAACAGGCCGGTGGCACCGAGTGTCGCTACGCCTGCTTGCGCGAGGAACTTCGGCCATCAACCCCTGGCTCGTTCATGAAGCTTGCTCTCTTTCTGGGGCTCTCTGGCCTTGGAAACCTGCTGCGCGGGCGCTCATCAAAGAGCGCACGTGTTGAAGAACAAGGACAGTGTGGTTCGCGCAAAGCCCCGTCGCCAGCGGCTTTCGCCGGCCCTGGCGAATTTCGGACGAGTCCGCACGACCGCTGGACGAAGCCGCACGCGCATGCCATTGCCCGCAGGCCGATAGCCGCGGGAGACTTATGTACGTCGAACAACCCGCCGGCCGGCTCGATGGCCCTCGGACGCGCGATCCGTGCGCAGCGCTTCGGCTCGAGCATGTAACGGTCCTTCGGTGCGCCACGAATATCACGATGCACCTTGAAGTCCGTCACCGTGGGAGCCGTGCCCGTTCATGGAGCTGTCTCGCGCCTGGGAGCACCCTGATCCCGGCGCGGAGGGAGTTCCCCCTGCCAGCCTCATGGGTGCGGGTTTGCTGCTTGGCGTCGCGTCTGCCAAGGGCATTTTCAGGAAGTGAGCGCGTCGACAGCCGGCAAGGCGCTGGCCTGCAGCATTTCCGCCAACGAGTCATGTGACCGAGGAGTACTCCCATGAAAGCGATCGTCGCGACAGACCAGACTGCCGGAACGGCCGGGATGCGTCTCTCGGAGCGCCCGGAGCCGCAAGCAGCGATAAACGACGTCGTCGTTCGCGTTCATGCGTCGGGATTCGTCCCGACGGAGCTGAGCTGGCCCTCGACCTGGACCGATCGTCGTGGCCATGAGCGGACACCGTCGATCCCCGGGCACGAGCTGGCCGGCGTGGTCTCTGCCATCGGCTATGGCACGACGGGCCTGTCAGTAGGACAGCGGGTGTTCGGCCTCGCGGACTGGTACCGCGACGGCACCCTGGCGGAGTTCGTCGCCATGGAGGCACGCAACCTCGCACCGCTGCCGGGTGACGTCGACTTCACGGTGGGCGCCAGCCTTCCGATTTCGGGCCTGACCGCGTGGCAGGGGCTGTTCCAGCACGGTCGCATTCAGGCAGGCCAGAGCGTCCTCGCGCACGGCGCGGCCGGCGCCGTCGGGTCGATGGTGACGCAGCTGGCGAGCGAGGCCGGCGCCTATGTCATCGGTACCGGGCGTGCCGCTGACCGCCAGAAAGCGCTCGACTTCGGGGCGAAGGAGTTCGTGGACCTCGAGAACGACAAGTTGGAAGACATCGGCGGAGTCGACCTGGTGTTCGATGTCATCGGCGGCGGCATCCAGAAGCGGTCAGCGGCCCTGATCCGCGCCGGAGGAACGCTGGTGACCGTGGTCGGGCCGGCGGAGGCGCGGCCCGCTGATGGCCTGGCGATCGACTTCGTTGTCGAGTCCGATCGCGCCCAACTGAATGAGATCGTCCAGCGGGTCCGCGATGGTCGACTGCGGACCAACATCGGCACTGTTTCCGCCCTCGAGGAGGCTGTTGCGACTTTCAACGCGACCGAACGACGTGCAGGGAAAACGGTTATCCGCGTTTGTCCCTGAGGCCTCGCACGCCTGGCGGCACCCTCTTCCCGGCCGCGGCAAGGGTACCGGCCCCTTCACCCGATTCTCCCGGTGGATCTTGATCAAACCGCTGCGTGATGCGCTCTCATGAAAACGTCCGATTTCGACGAAGTGTTCAGGCGGGAACCGGCCTCGTCGGCTTCGCCCTACCCGGCCGTGTCGCTGGCGGAGCGGCTCCTTGATTCCATGGATGTCCGTGCCGAGGCTTTCGCGATATGCCGGATTGCCCGGGATGCCGCGCTCGTCATCCCGGCCATCTCCGATCTGAAAATCATGTATGTGCTCAACGGCACGATGCACCTTACCGTCGACGGCAGCGAGCCGCTGGTGGCGCCGGCAGGCAGTATCGTCCTGCTGCCGAAGAACCTCGCGCGCACGCTGGCGGGCCAGGAGCCTGTCCACCGGACGTACAACGCGCAGGAGGTCGTCCACATGGGCAGCCACGACCTCATGTATCTCGATGCATTCGCGGGAGACGCACACGAAATCCGGGTACTTTGTGGCCGGATCCAGATCGGCGTGGCGAACGATTTCGACGTGTTCGACGGGCTCGTCCGCCCCATAAGCGCCAGGCCGGAGAACGACCTTCTGGTCAGGAGCGCGTTTGAAGCCATGCTCGATGAGAGCAGATTCCGCACGGCCGGCTCCCGGACCCTTGCGAACACCTTGATGAAGGCGTGCCTGGTCGAGCTGCTGCGCCACGACCTCGATCAATGGCACTTTCCCGGCAGCGCGCCGTCGATCCTTCTGAAGCCCGGCGTGGGCCGTGCGGTGATCGCCATCCTCTCGCAGCCGTCGGCGATGCACACGGTGGCCTCGTTGGCTAAAACCGCCTGCATGAGCCGGTCCGCTTTCGCCAAGGCGTTCGTGGAAACCACCGGCGTGACGCCGATCGATTTCCTGACGCGGGCGCGCCTGGCCAAGGCGCGCGACCTGCTTGCCGCGACGGAGGGTTCCATCGCATCCATTGCGCTTGCGGTGGGCTTCGCCAGCCGCAGCCATTTCAGCTTCCGGTTCCGCGAGCGCTATGACGAAGACCCGTCGGCTTTCCGCAAGCGCGCGCGGCAGGAGGCGGGCTCGGCTTCCGGCGGCCCTCCACGGGCGCGCGCTGCCGACCATCAAACGTGAATCGCCGGGGGCCATTGCTCCGAAAGGGCCCGCTTTCGCCGTTCCGTCATGGACGACCGTACCCATCGAGCCCGGAAGCACGGGCACGGCTGCTAGCCCCCCGCGACCAACCCGGCTCCCGCTGGCGTCCAGCGGCCCAGTCTCCTCACACATCGAGGTCGTCAGCATGAGCAAACATCCAGTGATCATTGAAGATACGGGACTCGGACTGTTCCAGGTGCAAGTGCGCGCCCAGGGTGCCTCGTTTCTGTCCGACGAGCCGATCTCGTCGGGTGGCCTGGCCTCCGGCCCGGGACCCTTCGACCTGCTCGGCGCCGCACTCGGCGCCTGCACGGTCATGACCGTGAAGCTCTATGCCCGGCGCAAGTCGATCGCCGTGACGCATGTGCAGGTCGTGGTCACGCACCAGCGCGACCCCGATTCGAGGCGCGATGTGTTCGAGCGTTCGATCTTCATCGACGGCGCGATAACCGGGGAGGAGATGAAACTACTGCTAGCAGCGGCGGACCGCTGTCCGGTGAGCAAGACCTTGAGCGCCGGGTCGGACATCGTCACCGCCCGAAGCCAGTATGCGATCCCCACCGCCCGGCGCGTCGAGGACGAGACTCACATCCGTGCCATGGAGCAGGCCTGCGAAGAGCCTGCTGGCGGCTGACATATGCTCGTTGTCCACCATCTGAGCCATTCGAGATCTCAGCGCATCCTGTGGCTCCTGGAAGAGCTGGGTGTGCCTTACCGGGTCCGGTTCTACGAGCGCGAAGCCAGAAGCCACCTGGCTCCGGAGGAACTTAAGGCGGTCCACCCGCTGGGCAAATCCCCGGTGATAACCGACGGCAGCCGCGCGGTGGCCGAGTCTGGCGCGATCATCGATTACATCGTCCGTCGCCACGGCAACGGCCAACTGGCGCCGTCCCCGGACAGCTGGCTCTACGACCAGTACATGCAGTGGCTCCACTACGCCGAAGGATCGGCCGCGCTGCCCCTGGTCATGAAAGGGCTGAGCTCGCACCTCGGCGATATGTGGCGTCCGCTCAAGCGGCGCGTCGACACCGAACTGGACACCCACTTGGGCTACATCAACCAGAGCCTGGAGGAACGCGACTACCTCGTGGGGAACGCGTTCTCCGCCGCGGACGTGCAGATGAGCTTCATCGGGGAACTGGCGGCGCTTCGGACCGACAGGAGCCGGTTCCCGAATCTCGAAGGATGGGTCCGCCGGTTCCAGCGCCGGCCCGCCTATCAGGCCGCAATCCGGCGCGGCGGCCCCTACGACCTCGGAAGCGGATGAGCGAACACCCTTCCCTTCCAGATGCCTTTCATACCCATGGCCGGCAACCGAGCGTTTCGGCCATCCAATCCGGAGACTTCCGATGCCCTCCAACATGTACGACTACACGGTGCCCGCATTGTTGAGGGGGCTTGGCGTGCTGCAGTCGTATCTGGACAAGATGCAGGCGGCCGTGGACGCCGGGCAATTTACCGCTGGAGAACTGCTTCAGGCGCGCCTGGCAGACGACATGCTGCCGCTTGGCCGTCAGTTCCAGATCGCCAGCGACAACGCGAAGAATGGCCCGGCCCGGTTGACCGGCCGGGAAGCGCCGTGGTTCGCCGACAACGAACAGTCGATAGGGGAATACCGCGACCGGATCGACCGCACGATTGCGTTCCTGCGGACGTTGAAGCCCGAAGCCTTCGAAGGCAGCCACGCGCGAATGATCGATCAGTCGTATCGACGCGTGGGTGCGGCCATGGCCGGGGACGACTATTTGCGCGCCTTGCTGCTGCCCAACTTCTACTTTCATGTCGCGGTCGCCCATTCGATTTTGCGCCACAAGGGCATCCGTCTCGGCAAGAGCGACTATCTGGGCGTACTGCTTGGCACGTCGCCCGCGACCCTGGGCTCGTCCAGGGAAGGCCACACGGCCCGGTTCCTGACCCAGGCCGAAAGCATCGATTGGCTTGCAGGGCGCGGCTTGCAGGAAGTGCCGGCGGCCGACGCGCCTGGCCGCAGCTCCTTCCAGTTTGATCTGCAGCCGCTTCCCGTAAGGCTGTCCGACCTGATCGGCTCGCTGCTGGAGGATCTCGGTGAATTCGAGGGTGCTGCTGCTCCTGAACGACTGGATCTGGGACGACGAATACGAGGGCGATCCGACGGCGCCGTATCGCCAGGCACAGAACGACGTCCGGCCACTGAACGAAGCACCCGGGCTGCTCCTGGACGCATCGGCGCGCGAGGATGCGGTCGCGCTGTTGGCCTTGCTCGTCGAACGCAAGTGGACGGGGCAATTCTATTTTTCGTCCGGCGCCGCGGTCCTGCGGATCGTCGAGGGCGACCGTGTACACGTTCACACCGCCAACCCGGAAGCGGAACGTCTTGTGCGGTATCGACTCGTCGTATCAGGCAGCGACGTCCTGCCTGTCTGAAGACCACGCTATCGCCCATCTCGCGAGGAAATTGCGGAGCACGCGCCAGCTTCAAATGGATGGACCCCGATGCGGGGCCCGTCGCCAAGCGGCAGCTGCAACGGAAAGGCAGTTGGCCGGCCACCACCAGACCAATCGGAAGCGACCATGAATCAGCCTGACCACGAAATCCTCGATGAAGCCTTCATTGCGCGCCAGCGTGAGCGGCTGCTCCGGCTGCGCGCCCAGCTCATAGCTGATGGAGATGCAGCCGGCTCGGAGGAAAGTACGCTGCAGACTGCCGCCGGTGATGAACCCCGCGATGCCGTCGACGACGGCGATCGCCTCGAGCAGCAAGCCAACGACGAGGCGCTACTGGCGCATGACCTGGACCGGATCGCGGCCATCGACCGGGCGCTGCAGAAAATCCAGGAACATACATATGGCTTGTCCGACGGCAATGGCGAACCCATCGGTCGTGCGCATCTGGAAGCCGTGCCCGAGGCCGTCTTCACGGTGGACGAGCTCAACGCAAAAGCGCGCCGGAGATGAAAAGCCAGGATGAGCCATCGGGGGTGACCCAGGCCGCCGTCGCCGAGGCGGCCGATATGCTGCTCGTCGCCGGCGAACGCCCCAGTCCCGATCGTGTACGGGCGTTGATCGGCACGGGTTCCCACGACGTCATCGCCGGACTGCTGGACGTCTGGTGGGAGGACCTGGGGCGCCGCATCATCGCCCCATCGGCTGATCCCTGGACGCCGCCGCCGGAGATTCAGCAGATTGCCGCGACGCTCTGGGTACGGTCGATGGCGCATGCGCGGGCCGTCCTCGAGGCTTCCCACAAGGAAGAACGCGAACGTCTGCTTGCAGCGATCACCCGACTGGAAGCGAAGCTGCCCGATGCGCCTTCCGGCAACTAGCGCCAGGCTATACGTCCAGGCCCCATGGCAAGTCCAGGAAACGCATAGCGGTGACGGCCGACATAGCCGATCCGATCATCCTGCTGCACAAAGGGCCGGAGGTGATCTTCGAAGAAGATTTCTCTGACCACCTCGAGGGCATGCTCCCGCACGAACGCCAGAAGTGGCTTGAAGACCGTTCCGGCTCGCACTCACCGCCAATGGCAGCACCGCGCTATCGCAGCCAGAGGGGAGCTGTGCGGTCATGACCGCTGGCAGCCCAGGTAACTCATCGAGAGGCGGGCAGGCCCCGCCAATAGCCGGCCCGTAGGCCGCGCCCTTCCCGCCGGGTCATGCGGGGCTGCGCCCATTTTTCGTGACGTGCATCACGCTCGCTTAATGTGACGCGCATCACGCAGTGACGATATCGGCGTTTTTCACGTTCCCTATACGTCGTTGTCTGGTTGAACGCGTCCATTACCGCTTCGCCGCTCCTAGCCCCCATTCGTGCGCCTGGGGCCGTTCTTTTGTGGTGGCCGTCGCAAAACCAGCCTGAGATCGCACGTTTCCGAGGTGTTCGCCCGGGCATGGCACTTCGCTTGCGACCGGGACGGCGAACGAAAGAAGACGGGTCCTGTGCGGCGCGGCTTTGCTCGTCGCCTCCCCTCCCCCGAGCGCGTGCGCGCGCAAGCATCAGGCCCCCATGTCCCCGGTTATCCAGGTTTTCAGATCAAGGCTGATCCGCAATGGCGTGCTGCTGGCGGCAGGCTGCCTGTTGAAGGTGGGCGTGGCCATGGGTATGCCGATGTCCGGCACCGCGGCGCCGAGTGGCACCATTTCCTTCTCGGGTGCGGTCCTCATGGCGACATGCGCCGCACCGACCGCGGGCGGAGTGCCCGCGGTCGGCAACTTGCCGTCGCGCGGCGCGTGCCGGTCCGGCGAAAGCTACGCGGGGTACCGGTTCAATGCACACCAGGTGGGCGACCAGCCGGCCGGCCGCCTGCTCGAGTACGCCAAGGACCGCTACGGGAAAGTATTGGTCCTGACTTACGTCTACGACTGAGCCTTGTCCAGACGGCTCATCGCGGAATCGACCGCTTTGGATGCGCCCCATTGACGCCCTTTCAGGGCGTTCTTTTTTGGCAGGGAGGCCTCACCTGCCGTTCGTCGAAAGCGTCTCGTCAACCAGCACGCGCCGGCGCGCTTCCCAGTCAGCGAGCCAATCGTCCATGCGCGCCCCGGGCATGGGCCTGGCGATGAAGTAGCCCTGTGCCATGTTGCAGCCAGCGGCCTGGAGAAGCTGCCAATCGGCCTGGTTCTCCACCCCCTCGGCGACGGTACGCAAGCCGAGTTCGCGGGCCAGGCCGAGGCTTGCGTCGAGGATGGCGCGCAGCGCGGGATCCCTGGCCGACCCGTGCACGAAACTCCGGTCGATCTTGAGCTCGTCGAACGGGAGATGGCGCAGCTGCGTCAGGCCGGAGTAACCAGTGCCGAAATCGTCGATCGAGAGCTTGACCTGCTTGAGCCGCAGCCGGGTAAGCACATCGAGCTGCACCTGCGGGTTGTCCATCAGGCGGCTTTCGGTGATCTCGAGGATGAGATGGCGCAGCGGTACCTTTGCTTGGTGCGCCTGCTCGGCGAGGAAGTCCGGGTAGTCGAGCGAGGAGACGCTCCCGAGGGACACGTTGACCGCCATGTCCAGCTGATACCCGGCGTCGAGCCAGCGCCGCAGGTCGCGCAATGCCTCGCGCATCACCTCAACCCCCAGATAGCCGACCAGGCCGTGCTCCTCGGACATCGGCACGAAATGGCAGGGCATCACCAGGCCATCGTGCGGGTGCTGCCATCGCACCAGGGCTTCGACCCCGACCACCCTGCCGGTCACCAGGTCCACCTTGGGCTGGTAGTGGTTCAGCAGCTCGCCGTGTTGCAGGGCCAGTTGCAGGTCCGCCGGCGTGTAGGTGGGCTCGGGCGGGCTCGTGCGCGGTGGTTTGGCGGCCGGAATAGTGGCGTCGAGCACTTGCAGCAGCGACTCCGGGCTGACCGGCTTTCCCAGCGTGCCCAGCACGTTGAGCCCATGGGCGCGAGCCAGCTGTTCGACCGCCTGCCGTGTGCGCGGCGTTTCCCCGCTGATCAGAACCAGGCCCCCGGCGTAGCCGAGCCGATCGAGGTGGCGAACGAATTCCACACCGTCCATCTCCGGCATCTGCAGGTCGCAGAAGACGAGCGTGATCCGCGGATCCTGTTCGAGGATTTCCAGCGCGGCCCGCCCACTCTGGCTGCAAACGACCTCGACGAAGCCGCGTCGCTCCAGCCCGAAGGCGCGGAGCTGGATGGAAAGCAGCTTCAGGGCGAATGGATCGTCATCGATCAGGAGGATTTTCATCGGTGTCCCTTCCAGGCAATGGTGGTCGCTTCCGCTCGCGTCGTCGGACGATCAATCTCCCTTTTCCAGGTGTTCCTTGAGCTGTGGCAACAGGTTTTCGACCGCGGCCTCGAAAGTGCCGACCGCAGCCATGGCCACAGCACTGTCGTTGAGGCGGGAACCGTTCTCCAGCTCGGCGCAGGCGTCACCGAGCGCGATCGCACCGACGCTGCGCGACGAGGATTTCAGGCGATGGGCGAGCGCGCCCACTTCGCCCAGGTCGCCGGTAGTCGCTGCAGCCCGGATGCTGGCCGTCATGCCAAGCAAGGCGTCGTGGAAATCTTCCAGCAGCACACGCAGCGATGCGGGATCGTCGCCGATCAATCCCCTGAGCACGTTGAGATTGAGGACCTCCCGCGCGAGCGCCGGCGTCGCCGGCGGCTGCGCCTCGCCCTCCGCGGGGGCGTCCTCGTCCGGAGCCGGCGGCAACCATTTCCGCAGGGCGTCACGCAGGGCCGGCAGTTGAAGCGGCTTGGTCAGGTAGTCGTCCATACCGGCTGCGAACGCCTGGTTCGCTTCGCCGCGGAGCGCATTCGCCGTCAGTGCGACGATGGGGAAATGTCCCTGCCCCGCCTCCTCGCGGCGGATGGCGGCAGTCAGGGCGTAGCCGTCCATCATCGGCATGTGCAGGTCGGTCAGCAGCATCGCGTAGGTGCCACGGCGCCACAGGTTCAGGGCCTCTTCGCCGTTGCTGGCCAGTTCGGCCGCGTAGCCCAGCAGATTGAGCTGCCGCAGCAGTACCTTCTGGTTGGTGCTGTCGTCCTCGGCAACCAGGATCAGTTGCCCGCGAGCGCGCGCCTGCGCAATGGTCGGCGCGGTCACCTCGACCTCGGGCTGGCTGGCCGAGCGCCACTGCTCGGTCGCCGGCGACGCCAGGCCTGCGGCTGCTGCGGCCGCATTGAGCAGCGAGCGCCGGCGCAGCGAATTGCCATCCACGGATATCACGCCGGCGCCCATCAATCGTCCCACGCGACGGCGTCCCCGCGATACCAGCAGGTGCCGCACGTGCGGCAAGGAGTCGAAGCGCGCCATCCATTCGTTCCTTCGCGATTCGTCGATGCCGCCGTGCACCACGATCGGTGCGTCCATCTGCGTGCAGATACCCACCGCTTCGTCGGCGTCGGCAGCCAAGGTCACCCGCGCTCCAGCATGCCCCAGGTAGGCACACAGGTCCTGCGCGCGAGCATTGGGGCCGCCGACGACCACGTAGTCCACGTCGGACAGGTCCGGCAGCGCCAGGGCACCGGCGGCCTCGACAGGCTCCAGGGGAACCTTCACGGTGAATGTCGTGCCCGAGCCCAGCGTGCTCTCGACCTCGATCTTGCCGTGCATCAGATCGACCAGGCGTTTGCAGATGGCCAGGCCCAGCCCTGTGCCACCGAAACGTCGCGTAGTGGAAATTTCCGCCTGGCGGAACGATTCGAACAGATGCGCGCGCGCTTCCGGGGAGATACCGATGCCGTTGTCGCGCACGATGAACGCGACCTGCAACGGATCCTCGCTCGCCAGTTCGACACGGACGTCGACGCGACCACGCTGCTCGGGGCGGTCGGCGCTGAACTTGATGGCGTTGCCCACCAGGTTGTAGAGGATCTGGCGCAGGCGCACCGGGTCACTCAACACCTGCGAGGGACCATCCGGGGAGACGAACACGAACAGGTCCACGCCTTTGCGATCGGCGAGCGCACTCAGCGTGTCGCATACGCCCTCGGCCACGTCCGAGAGGCTGACCGCCGTGCGTTCCAGCTCCAGCTTGCCGGCTTCGATCTTGGAGAAGTCGAGCAGGTCGTCGATCAGATGTAGCAAGGCGAAGGCCGAATCCTTGATCGTACGCAGCGCATCGGCCTGGTATTCGGACAGCTGCCCGTGCGCGAGCACATCGACCATGCCCACGATGCCGTTCATTGGCGTGCGTATCTCGTGGCTCATGGTCGCCAGGAAGGCGGACTTGGCCTCGTTGGCCGCCTCGGCCTGCTGCTTGGCGGCCGCCAGCTGGCGCTCGACGGTCTGGCGCTGGCGGATCTCCTCTTCCAGCCGGGCATTGGCCGCGCTCAGCGCATTGTTGGCCTCGCGCAGCTCTTCCTCCGACCGGCGCAGCTCGTCGTTGCGCTGGATGGCGGCCTCGTAGGTGGAGAGAAGCAGGTTGAGGATCTGCAGGCGGTCGGAGGTGATGAAATGGCTGCGCCCCTTGAAGGTGATCTCCACGCCCATTTCGGCGCGGTCGGTCTGGCGCAGGCGCCGGTGCAGCAGCACGAAGCTGACGCGATTGAGCAGGAACGGATCGTCGTACGGCTTGAGGATGAAGCTGTCAGCACCCGCCTCGAGCCCGCGCAGCACGTCCTCCGGATCGCTCAGCGTGGTCACCAGCAGGAACGGCACGTCGTTGAGGTCCGCATCGGACTTGAACGCACGGCACAGGCTGTAGCCGTCCATCTCCGGCATGACGATGTCGCTGATGACCAGCGTCGGCTTGCGCCGCTTTGCCTCGGCCAGCGCCAGGCGGCCGTTCTCGCACACGGTGACGCTGTAACCTTGCTGCTCCAACAGGTACTGCAGGCTCAAGGCCTGCGTGGAGCTGTCCTCGGCGACGAGGATCTGGACGGCTTCGCGGTCCCTCTGGCTGTTGTTCACGGTGTCGCCCCGGAGCCGGAATGGGGCTGGACTACGCGCAGCAGCGCGTCCGCGATCCGGTCCAGCGGCAGTACCTGGCTGGCGGCCCCCAGAGCCACCGCTTCGCCCGGCATCCCGTACACCACCGAGCTGGCCTTGTCCTGTACGAGCGTGGTCGCTCCCAATTCATGCATTGCCTGCAGCCCCCTTGCCCCGTCTCTACCCATCCCCGTCAGGAGAATACCCACTGAGTGGCGTCCGCAACATCTTGCGACGGAATGGAACAGATGGTCGACCGACGGTCGAACGCCGTGTTCCGGAACGCCACGTTCCAGCCGCAGGCGCCGCTTCTCGCCCACGGCGAGGTGGACATCGTCGGGCGCGAGATAGACATGCCCCGGGCGCGCCTCGATCCCGTGGGCGGCGATCTGTACCTGCAACGCAGTGGTCTGCCCCAGCCACTCCGAGAGGCCAGGCAGGAACCCGGCGCTGATGTGCTGGACCACCACGATCGGTACCGGAAAGTCCTTGTCCAGTCCTCCCAGCAGCGTCTGCAGCGCCGGAGGGCCTCCGGTGGAGGCCCCCACCGCCACGAACTCGATGCCATGCGGCGGCGTCGGCGGCTGCGGTGGTGCCTTGGACACCGGCCTGCGCGCCCAGCGCCGGACGACCTTGACCTCGGACATCAGGCGCAGGGTCTGCAGCAGTTCCTTCGCAAGGCGCGCGTGGTCCGGATGCTCACCGCCCACCGGCTTCTCCACCAGCGCGACCGCCCCCGCCTCGTAGACGCGGAAGGCGGTTGCCACGGCATGCACGTCCGTGACCGCCGAACACATCACGATGGGAACGGGGCGGCTCTCCATGATGTTGCGCGTGGCCTCGAAGCCATCCATGCCGTCCATGTGGATATCCATCAGCACGACGTCCGGCGGCGTGGCCTGCACGAAGGCGACGGCCTGGTCGCCGCGGCCCACGGCCCCAGCGACCTGCAGCGACGGATCCTGCTCGATCAGGTGCGCCAGCAGCATCCGGGTGACTTGCGAATCGTCCACGATCAGGACGCGGATCGGCCCTGGGCTCACATCGGCTCCCGCGTGATGGCGAGCCGGCGCACGGCTTCCAGCAGGTGGCGCTGGTCGAAGCTGCCCTTGGTGATGTAGGCGTTCGCGCCCACGTCGATACCCCGCTCGCGGTCCTCGCGCCGCGAGAGCGCGGTCACCAGGACCACCGGAAGATCCGCCAGCTTGCGATCGGCGCGCACGCGCGCGGTGAGGTCGAAACCATTCATCCGCGGCATCTCGATGTCGGAGACAAGCAGGTCGAACGCCTCGCTGCGCAGCGCGGTGAATGCCTCGACGCCATCGGCCACCGCCTTCACCTCGCAGCTGGCCGACTCCAGGATGCCCTTGAGCAGCAGCCGCGAGGTGATGGAATCCTCGGCAAGCAGCACCCGCAAAGCCAGCGGCTGTTCTTCCCCACCGCCGGCCGGGACGCTCGCTTCCTGCCGGCCCGCTCCCCTCGCCGACTTGATCAGGTCGGCCACGTTGAGGATGGGGACCGGCTTGCCGGAGGCCTGGACGGTCGCCCCGGCCACGTTGCGGATGCGCACCAGGGGCCGTTGCAGGCGCTTGACCAGCACTTCCTCGTCATGCAGCACCTCCTCCACGAGCAATGCCAGGCGTTGCTGCCCGCTGCCGACCAGCACGGCCGGCAACAACGCCCCCGGCGGTGCGCTGGCCGGTATTTCCAGCAGCTGGTGGAGGCGTGCCACTGGCAGCACGTGGCCGTCAATCGTGACCGTCTCGTGCCGCCCGACGGTCTTCAGGCCCGCCGGCGGGACCCGCGTCACCCTTTCGACGTGGGCGCTGGGTATGACGAAGGTGTGGCCGCCAGCCTCGACGAACAACCCACGCAGGGTCGTCATGCTTTGCGGAAGGACGATCGAAAAACACGCGCCCTGGGGCGCCCGGTTCTCCACCTCGATCCGTCCCCCCAGCTTCTCCACCTGTTCGCGCACAATCGCGAGGCCCAGGCCGCGCCCGGATATCTCGGTGATGATCGGGCTGGTGGAAACGTCCGAGCGGAACGCGAGTTCCAGCACCTGCCCCTCGTCCAGCTGGCCAGCGGAATCCTCGCCCAGTACGCCCGACTTGACGGCCGCCTGGCGAAGTCGCTGCGGATCCAGCCCGGCCCCGTCGTCGGCGACCTCGATGCCGACCAGGTTGCCATGCAGCAGCCGCGCCCGGATCGACAGGCTCGCCCGCTCAGGCTTGCCCGCAGCCTTGCGCCGCGCAGGAGTCTCGATGCCGTGATCGAGCGCGTTTCGCACCAAATGGATCAGCGGGTCGCGCAGGAGTTCGATCATCCGCTTGTCCAGCTGCACGTTCTCGCCGGACACCTCCAGATCGACCTTCTTTCCCTGGTCGCGCGCGAGATCGCGCACCAGCTTGGGGAGGGTCTCGGTCAGCGCCGAGAACGGCAACATAAGCAGCGATTTGGAATCTTCCAATAGCTCGTCGATCTGCCGGCTCGCAAGATGAGCGCCGCGTGCGGCCGAGCGCGCAAGCGCGCGCACGGCGCTCTCCAGCGAGCGCACGTAGCCATAGCTCCATTCGAGGAATTCCACGGTCCCGGCCGCCGGTACCGCGGCGGGTGAGGCAGTCGCGTCCTCCGCCGTGGCCAGGTTGCGCAACTGGCGCAGTGCCGGCTGCGCCGCCAGCCATCGCTTGGACCACAGGCCGAAGCGCGCTTCCAGTTGTTGCAGCTCGTCGGCCAACTCGCCCTGGGCCTGCTTGACGGTCAACAGCTCCTCCGCCGCCAGCAGCACGCGATCCAGGCGCGGCGTCTGCACGCGGACGGTTTCGGTGATCGCCGGCCGCGGCCCCGGTACGCCAACCTCGATTTCCGGCGTGGCGGCAGCTTCCCCTGCGGGCGGCAGTTGGCCTGCGTTCGCGGACGAAGGTTGCGGCGTCGCCGTCGCGGACTCCAACTCGACCCCTGGATCGCCACGGGTGATCGCCTGAAGTTCGCCCAGCACTGCCGCCCCCGCATCGGGGGATGCGCCCTGTTCCATGCGGCCGCCGGCGTCGACATAGCCTCCAACCAGGTCGAAGGCCCGGTGCAGTACATCGAAATGGGGCGCCGACAGCACCCTGCCGCGTCGCTTGCAGGTCGCGAAGATCTCTTCCACCGCCTGGCAAATCGCCTCGATGCGCGGAAAGCTGGCGGCACGGGCCGCGCCCTTGAGGCTGTGCGTGTGACGGAACACGACCTCGAGCTGGGTGCCGCGCTCGGCAAGCGACGCACCCTTCTCCAGGGCCAGCAGGCCCGTGCCGATGGCCAGCAGGTGGTCGCGCGCCTCCACCAGGAAGGCGGCGCGCAGGCGTTGCAGGAACTCGGCCTCGTGTCGACTCATCGTTACACGCGATAACCCACGGCGATCTGCCGGAGTTTCTCGCCCAGCAGTTTGATCCCGTGCGCCGCCGACTCCATCTGCTTGGCGCTATCCACGTTCTGGGCGCTGGCCAGCTTGATGCTCTCCATGGCCGTGGCCACCTGGTCCACGCCAACCAATTGCTGCTGGCTCGAGGCCGCGATCTGCACCGCCGCCTGCGATGCTTCGCCGACACTGCCGGCGAGCGCCTGGATGGACTGCCCAGCTTGCGTGGATTGCCGCACGCCTTCGGCGACGGCGTGGCTGCCCTGCTCGGTCGCCAGCACCGCGGCGCTGGTGGCCTGCTGGATGTCGCCCAGGATGCTGCGCACCTGCGCGGTGGCCTGGCGGGACTGCTCGGCCAGGCTCTTGACCTCCTGCGCGACGACCGCGAAGCCCTTGCCATGCTCGCCGGCCTTGGCCGCCTCGATCGACGCGTTCACGGCCAGCAGCTTCGATTGGCCGCTCAGGTCCTCGACGGTGGCCACAATCTGGCCGACTGCCTGGCTCTGCTCGCTCAGGCGCACCATGCTGTCGGCGATCAGTTCCATCTGCTGCTGGATGCGCGCCATGCCGGCCGCGGCATCGTCCGTGGCCCTGCGCCCCTCCTCGGACACGGAAGCGACGCGAAGCGCCGAATCGGACACCGCGCGCGCCTTCTCGCTGGACATCTGCGCGGTCTGGCGCACCTCTTCCACGGTGGTGGTGGTTTCGCTGATGGCCGCGGCTGTCTGCGTGGCGCTCGCAGCAAGCTCGCTGGTCGACGTGGAAATTTCGGTGGCCGACGTACTCAACACGCCGATGCCTTCGTGCAACTCGCGCGTCAGCGCCCGCAGGTTGTCCACCATCAGGGCAAACGCCTTGCCCAGCACGTCGCGTTCCGACTGGGGCTCGACCTGCACCCGCAGGTCGCCCTCGGCAATGCTGCCGGCCACCGTCGCCATCTGCCGCAACGAGCGCCCCATGCGCGCGAAGGCCTGATGGAGCAGGCCCACCTCGTCGCCGCGCGCCAGCACCGTTTCCTCTGGGGGCAGGTCACCGACCGCGATGCGCTCGGCGGCGGCAGTGAGCGAGCGCAGCGGGCCGGAGATCGCCCGGGTCAGCAGCCAGCCCATCAACAGGGCGACGATGACCGCCAGCACGCCCACCACGATGAACGTGGTGCGCGCGTTTCTGGCCTGGGCCGTGCCGATCGCCAGGGCCTGGTCGGACAGGCCGTGTGCGAGGGGCCGCAAGGCAAGGTAGCGCCGGTTCTGCTCGCCGAGCGAGACCTCGCGCGCCGCGTCGACCTGACCCTTGCGCAGCAGCGCCAGGGTCTGGCCATCACGGACCTGCGCGTACGCCCGGTACTGTTCGGCAAACTGCTCGATCAGCGTGCGCAGGGTCGGCTCGGTCTGCGCGATCGCCCGCATGTCGTTCAGATTGCCGGCCGCCTCGCGCCCGTTCGCCGCAGCCTCGTCGAACAGGCTGTTGCGCGCGGCCGCGTCCCCCGCGGAAAGCAGCGTCAGCACCACTGCGCGATCGGCGTTGAGCGACGACTCCAGCGACGTTGCCTCGACGGCGATGGCACGGCTCTGCACGATGGCCGCCATGGTGCGGTGCGCGGTGATCCACATCACCGCCATCAACAGCACCATCAGACCCAGGCCGAATACCAGCTTGGTAGCGGTCTTGAGATTGTTGAACCAGCTCATGGCAGTCCCCTCACGTGGCGCCCGTCGTTCATGAAATGACCTCCTCCTCGATGACCAGGCGCGGATCGCCCAGGATGGCGTCGGCGTCCAGTACCACCAGCCGGTCTGCCGTAACGCCCGTGATGTATTCGGCCGCGATGCCCGCGAGCGTGGCCGGTGGTGGCTGGATGCGGTGCGTACCCAGCGCGAAGACGCCTTCGATGGTATCGGCCAGCAGGCCGATTTCGACCTCGCCCTGACGCAGCAGCAGCACCCGGTGCAGGTCGGTGATGCCCCGCTCGGGCAGGCCGAAGAATCTCTTCAGGTCGATCACGGGAACCAGCCGGCCGCGGATGTTGACCAGGCCGCGCAGGAACGGCGGTGTGCAGGGCAGCGGGGTGAGTTCCCTGAGCGGCTGCACGTCGTGCACCTTGCTGGCCAGAAGCGCGTAGCGCTCCGACGCCAGTCCGAACTCGAGCACGTCGACCGTGGCTTCGGTGGCCTGGCTGTCTGGCGCCAGCGCAAGTCGCCGCGCACGGTCGCGCAGAATGGCGCGGGCGGCGTCGACCTTGTCGGGTGGATTCATGCCTGCTCCCCTTGGAGAAGATCCCTGACCAGCGCGGCCAGTTGCCGGGCCGTCACACCCTCGGCGTACTCGATGGTGGCGTCCGGTGGCAGCGCCTCGAGCGTCGCGAGGATGTTGCGGTAAAGCAGCGCCGCCCTGCCCTCGCGCCCGCGACCGCGCTCCAGGCCTGCCAGCGTGAGGCGGGCCATTACGCCATCAGGCGCGATGAACAAGCTGCGCTCGAAGGCGGCGCAGGCTGCCGACACGTCACCGGTTTCCGCGAGGATCATCCCGCGCAGGTAATGCGCATCCGGATCCAGTTTTGCGGCCTCGATCCAACGATCACACCACCCGAGGGCTTCGCCCATGCGGCGCTGGTCGGCCAGTTCACGCGCGCGCGCCGCCAGGGCCTGCGCCGACGCCGCTGCTTGGGGGTTCTTCGTCGCCAGCGCCACGGGCGCTGCCGGTCGACGCGGTGCAGGGGCCGCTGGTCTGGGAAGAGGCAATCTCGCGACGGTCGCGGATGGCGTCGGCGCCGCATGACCGGGGCCGGCAACCGACAGTCGCGGTTGCGGGCGGCCCTTGCGGTAGAAGATGGCGCCGTTGCAGTGTGCGGGCTGGAAGCGATGGAACAGCGACTGCGAAGCCTCGCATGGTGCGACCGCCAACCAGCCGTCCTCGTGCAGGGCGCGACGCAGGGTGGCGACCACTCTCGTCGCCTGCGCGGGTGTGAAATACATCAGTACGTTGCGGCACAGGATCAGGTCGAAGACGTCGTGGCGAACGCTGGCCTGCGTGCTTTCGTCGACCAGGTTCATGGCCGCGAAGGTCGCCATCCGTCGGATCGCCGGCAGCAGTGCGTAGCGGCCGCACGCCAGGCGGAGGAAATAGCGTTCGCGCACGTCCTCCGGGACGTTGCGGAACGACCATTGGCCGTACACGCCTTCGGCCGCCTTGCGCAGGAAGCGTGGGTTGACGTCGGTTCCGAGCAGGGTTACCTGCCAATCCGCGATGTCGGGCAGCAGCTGGTTGAGCAGGATCGCGATGGAATAGGTTTCCTCGCCCGTGCAGCAGGCCGCGCTCCAGATGCGCAATCGCAGTTCGCCCGCGCGACGGCGGGCCGCGATCAGTTCGGGGAGTATCCGCGTGGACAATGCGGCGAACGCGTCGCTGTCACGGAAGAAGTAGGTTTCGCCGATGGTGAGATGGCTGGCGAGGACTTCGCTGCTGGCCGCATCCAGCTTCCCGCTCAACAGCAGCTGGGCGCACGCCGAGGAGTCCGCGTGGCCTAGCTCGGCCGCGGCCCCTTTCAACGCCCGCTTCAGGTCGGGCAGTCGCCCCTCCCGCAGATGCAGTCCGAAGACCCTTTCCACGGCGTCGCTGACGCTGTTCCAAGGGATGCTCACGGCGCTTACCTGTCCATCCGGGAGTCCAGCGCATCGTCCAGCGCGCGCATGTCGTGCACGTCGAGGAACTGTTGCGGATCCTCGATCAGCAGCAGCCCCTGCGGGGTCTTCACCAGCCCCTGCACCCTGGCGAGCCCGCCGACGAGCGTGCCGGCCGGTACCAGGTCTTTCGGGTCGACTTCCTGCACGCCCTCGACCTCGTCCGCGGGCAGCGCGAACAGGTGGCGCGGCAGTTGCACCACGACGAACGCATCGGAAGGAACCACCGGGCGCGGCACGAGACCCAGCCGGCGTCGCAGGTCGACGACGGCAGCGATGCGCCCCTGCAGGTTGATCACGCCGGGCACGGCGGCCGGCGCGCCGGGCAAGGGCGTCACTTCGCATGCGTGCTCTACACGCTCGACCGCCGCTAGCGGCAGGCCCAGGCGTAGCGAATCCAGTTCGAACACCAGCAGGGAAAGAGTCGCCGTCATGCGAACAGGCCACCCTGACTGAAAGAACCAAACCCCATTACATGCCCTCGATCGCCTGTCCACCGTAGGTGCCAGCCGGGCCGAAGCAGCCGGGGACGATAACCAAGTTTTGCCTGCCTGCCTCCATGTATGTCCCTCCATGTCCCGAAATTGCGATGTACATCACGTCCTTCGTGAGGCCGTCGTCGGCGGCGCCCTTATGGCTCCGCGTATTTGCCGACCTTGGCGAGCAATACCTGCGGACTGATCGGCTTGGTGACGAAATCGACCGCGCCGGCGGCCAGGCTGCGGATGACGGTGTCGCGACTGCTCTGCCCCGTGAGCATGATCACGGGAATATCGTCCGATCCGGATTGCTTGAGCCTTCGCGTCGTCTCCACGCCGTCCTGGTCCGGGAGCATGTAGTCCATCAGGATCACCGACGGCTTGACCTTCCGCAGAAGATTCAGCGCCTCCGTTCCCGAGCCGGCGACGATCACTTCGTAGCCCTCCCGTTCCAGGATCCTTGCTACCACCTTCTGGCTGAATTCGTCGTCGTCGACGACCAGTACCCGTCGGGCGGACCCGCCCAACACCTTCAAGAGCGAGCGTGCCTGCTCCAGCTGCGCCGACGATTCCCGTTGCAGCTCGCTCGCCCACTGGCGCAGCGGCTCGGTTGCGATCCGGCCGGATTCGACCAATGGCCCAATCTGCTCGACCAGGGCACCGAACTCTTTCTCCAGCTTTTGCGCGTCGCGCACCGCCACCGCCTCTCCCAGGCCGCCGTGCGCGAGACGGTCGCGCAGATGCGTGATGGCTTCGCCGATGCGCTCCCCGTTGCGTGCCATCTGCGCAGCGGCCGACTCGGCCTGCACGCCGCCTTCGGCCAGGCGCCGGTCCAGCGTGCGCCCGAAATCGTCGAGCTTGCGTGCGTAGTCGCCCAGCTGCCGCTCGTTGAAGGACAGGCCACGGGCCTGCTTCAGTTCGCGCAATGCCACGTGGATCGACATCGGCAGCCGGCTGCCGTCGTACGGGGTCGGCCAGAACAGCACGTAGTCGTCGAAGTATTGCTTGCGACACAGGTCGAAGGCCTTCTTCACCTGCTCCTTGCCGCAGAACACGATGGTGCGATGGCTGTGCTGCTGAGCCGTCGACCCGAAGCGGTACAGTCCTAGGTAATAGCTTTGCGCGTCTTCGATCTTGTTGAAGACGAGCAACAGGACATCGGGTTGGAAACGCTCGAACTCCTCCACGTAGTGTTCGGGGTCGAAGGAAACCGTGATGTTTGGATAATCGGCAGCCAGCTGCGCCCGCAGGGCGTCTGCCTCTCCCCTCTGGTCGGAGGCGATCAGGATCTTGCCGGTGACGTCGATGCCGCTCATGCGCGTGTTCTTGCTACCTGGTTGAGCACCTGGAAGTCGACCGGCCAACGCTCCAGCCAGGACGAAATGGCCGCAGACGGCAGCGGCCGCGCAATGGCCCATCCTTGCGCATGGGTACAGCCGGCCTTGCGGACGAATGCCCAATCCTCGGGCGACTCCACGCCTTCGGCGACGCAGATCATTCCCAGGCTGGCCGCCATGCGCGCACTGGCGTCCACGATCGCTCCGTGCACCTGATCTGCGTAGGCGCCATGGACAAAGCTGCGATCGATCTTCAACTCGGCAAACGGCAGGTCGCGCAACTGGGCGAGGGAGGAATGCCCCACGCCGAAGTCATCGATCGAGATCGCGAACTTCTTCAGGTGCAATCTGCTGAGTGCAGTCAGGGTGGCGGTAAGGTCCCGCATGACGCGACTCTCGGTCACTTCCCAGACGATGTCCGCGGCCGTCAATCCACTCGCCTCGACCAGATCGTGCAGGCGTTCGACGACGGTCGGGTTCTGCAGCGTATCCATCGACAGGTTGATCGCAAGCGGCAGCTTGATGCCCTGCTGTCGCCACGACCGCAGCTGTTCGGTCGCGAGCAGGATGACCCGGTCGGTGAGCGCATCGATCAGCCCATAGTCCTCCACCAGCGGGACGAAGCGTTCGGGGTAGACCAGCCCCTCCTCCGGATGGCGCCACCGGACCAGGCATTCCATGCCCGACGGCTCGCCGTCGGCCATCCGGACCTGCGGCTGGTAGTGCAGGATCATCTGGCCCTGCTCGATCGCCTGGCTCAGCTCGGCCTCGCTGTACTTGTTGGTGGGCATCACGCCTGCTTCGCGGGCAGACCCGGCCACAATGTGCCGATGCCCCGCCAGAAGCTCCGCGAGCTTGCCCGGATCGACCGGCTTGGGCAGGCTCCCAAGGACATTGAGCCGCAACGCGCGGGCGAGTTTGGTGGCCGCCTGCAACAGGCGCGCGCCCTCGCCCGTTACCAGCAACAGGCCGCCTTTCCAGCGTGCCGATCCGAGTGCCTCGATGAACTGGATACCGTCCATTTCCGGCATCGCCAGGTCGCAAAGGATGAAGTCGGGCGCGTGTTCGGCCAATGCCTCCGAAAGCGCGTCGCGCGCATGCGCCAATCCCTTGGCGGCGAAGCCATGGCGCTGGAGCGCATCCAGCAGCAACTTGCGGCTGAACGCGTCGTCGTCGACGACGAGAACCTGCGGGGCGTGTCTATGAGGCGTCATGTTGTCGGATCGGCGCTATGGATGATTTCTTTGTCGACGAGCTGCCACTCCTCCTGCAACTCGATCAGCAGGGCGGATGCCTGTTCCCTTCCGGCGTCGGCGTCGGCGCACAGCCGCTCAAGCCGTTCGCAAAGGTGGCCCATCCGTTCGGCCCCCACGGATCGGGCCGACGACTTCAGACGATGGACGAGGCCCATGGCATCCCGCCAGGCATCGGTAGGTACCGTTGCATGCAAGGAGAGCATCAGGCGCGTGGCGCCCTGCCGGAACTCGTTGATGAAATCGGCGACCACGTCGGGCTCGTCGCCCACCAGTTGCTGCAACACGCGGATATCCACATGCCCGGCCGGCGGCAGCGTGCCGTCGGCGGCATTTGCCGAGTCGGCCGCATCGGGTTCCTCCGACGCCGACGGTGACGAGAGCAGCCAGCGGTTGAGCACCTCGCGCAATCGGTCCAGTTCGACCGGCTTGGTCACCACGTCGTCCATGCCCGCCTCGAAACAACGGACTTCGTCACCGATGATGGCGTTGGCGGTAAAGGCGATGATCGGAATCCGCGGCAAGCCCCTGCGGGCCTCTTCCTGGCGGATCGTCCGGGCCAGCGTATAGCCGTCCATGCGCGGCATGTGGAGATCGGCCAGGACCGCATCGTAGCCTCCACGGCGCCAGGCACTCAGCGCCTGCTCGCCATCTCCGGTGATCTCCCCGCGTATGCCCAGCCGATGCAGCTGGCGCTGGATGACCCGCTGGTTGATTTCATGGTCTTCTGCGATGAGCAGGCGTACGCCCTCGCATACCAGGCATGCCTGCATCGCGGCCGGCGCCGGCGCGTCGGCAACGCGTTGCCCCAGAACGGCTGCCATCGCCTGATCGAGTCCGAACGCGCTCAGTACCGTACGGCTGAGCGGAACGACCCCGGCGTCGATTGCCCCGGCCGCCTGGAGCTGGCCGGGGAACCAGGCCACCATCGGGACGTCCCGGTCGCAGGCCGCGGCGGCCATACGCCGCAGCTGTCGCCAGTCTTCCGCGCCGGGGCCGGCCAGCACAAAAGGCTTGGTGCCAGGGTCGAGCGTGCCACTCTCGTCGAGCTCGCCCTCCAGCCATCGCGCCATGTCTTCGCCACGGCCGAACACCTCGTACCGCACCTGCAGCGCCTGGAGGCAGGTCGACGCGTCGGCGAGGAATGCCCGGTCGTCCGAAACCATCAACGCATGCAGCGACCGCACGGCGCCGGCCGGTGGTGCAGGTGGCGTCCATGCCCCCTCCTGGAAGCGGAACGCGATGATGAATACGGTGCCTTCGCCCGGGAGGCTGTGACAGACGATCTCGCCCTCCATCAGTTCCACCAGGCGTTTGCAGATGGAAAGTCCCAGTCCCGTACCGCCGAAACGGCGGGTCGTGGTGCCTTCGCCCTGCGTGAACGGGCTGAACACCCGCCCGAGTACCTCCTGCGTCATGCCGATGCCGTTGTCCCGGATTTCGATCGTCACTTCCAGGGTTCGGCCGTGGCCGACACGGGCATCGACGCGCAGCTCCACCCGGCCGGTGATGCCCTCGCGCCCCGCGGAGAACTTGATCGCGTTGCCGACCAGGTTGTGCAGGATCTGGCGGACGCGAATCGGATCCGCCTCGACCGTCCGGGGCACCGAGGGCGAGACGTACGCGCGCATCTGGACACCTTTGACGTCGGCGACGGCCGCGTGCGTGGCGCACACGGCTTCGACCATCCGCTCCAGCTCGACCGGCTGGATTTCCAGATCGAGCTTGCCGGCCTCGATCTTGGAAAAGTCAAGGATGTCGTCGAGCAGGTCCAAAAGTGTCGAGGCCGACTGCTGGATCGTTTCGACCATCTCGCGATCGCTGCGTGGCAGGGGACTCTGCAGCAACAACTCCGACATGCCCAGCACGCCGTTCATCGGCGTCCGGATCTCATGGCTCATGGTCGCGAGGAACGCGGACTTCGCGCGGCTGGCCTGTTCGGCTTCCATCCGCGCCCGCATCAGTTCGTGCTTGGCCGCCAGCTCTTCGTGCACGTCTCGGATGATCGCCGCGTACTGGGGCTCGCCGTGCAACTGGTAGAAACCGACGGAAACTTCCAGCGAACGGGGTTCGCCATCGGCGGCCACGCCCTCGAAGGATCCCTTCAACAGCAGCGACTCGCCGGCTCCGTGATCGGCGCCATCCTTCCAGAGGTCGGCCCGGAAGATCTGCTCGAACAGACCCGGTATCAATTCCTTCAGGTCCCTGCCCACGGCGGCGCTCACCGGCATGCCGAAGACCGGCGTCACCGCGGCGTTCGCGCTGGTGATGATGCCGTCGCGATCGATCGTGATCACGCAACTGGGGATGTTCTCGACGATCGCGCGGATCTGCTCCTCCTTGTTGCGCAGCAGGAGATTGGTCGCGTAGAGCGCATCGGTGCGCTGCTCCACCCGCTCTTCCAACTCCGCATTGAGCTCCTCCAGCCGCAGGTGCGCCTCGCGGCGCTCGGTGATGTCGCGCGTCACGGCGACGTAGAACGGCGCCTGGCCGGCATGGTGGATATGCTGCACCGCGATTTCCACCGGCAGCCGCGAGCCATCCCGGCAGGCCAGCTCGGTCTCGAGCCGGTGTCCTTTTTCCGGGCGCGCCGCGGCCGACGCAAGCAGTTCCATCACCCGCGGTCGCATCTTGACACCCTGCAGGTCGAGCAGGGTCATCGAGAGCAGTTCGGAGCGCGTGTAGGCACTCTGCCGGGACGCGCCTTCGTTCACGTAGAAGATCTGCAGCGTGTCGGGATCGAAGCTGAAGGTCGCCTCCGCGATGGCATCCAGCGTACTCAGTGCCTGGTTGGCCGCGCCCTGGATGCGCCGCCGCTCCGAGGTGTCCTCGACGACCGTGAAGATACGCGGTGCGCTTTCGCCCTCGGCATCGATCACCGAATAGGTCACGTGCACCCAGAAGTCGCTGCCGTCCGCCCGCAGCAGGCGCTTGTCCAGGGAGCCGGCCGCGGCCTCCCGCTGCAGCAACCGCTGCAGCAACGCTTCGTCGCGCGCCCTGTCCTCCGGATGCGTCCATTCGGACCACGCTTGAGGCGCTTGTTCGGTGGCTGTGCGACCGACCATCTCCAGCAGCCGGCGATTCGGAAGCAGGGCCAGGCCACCTTCCAGGTGGGCCATGCCGACCGCCGCCTGTTCGAAGGTGACACGCAGCCGCGCTTCGCTTTCGCGGTATGCCGCCTCGGCGGCATACCGGTCGCTGACATCGATGATGCTTCCGATCAATTCGATCAGCCTGCCGTCTTCATCGCGAACCGCGTGCAGATGGTCGGCGACCCAGGCATAGCTGCCGTCCGCGCGGCGCAGGCGGTACTCGTACGACCAGCGATCGTGCGTGCCCAACTTGCCGTTGAACTCGGCGAGCACGCGTTCGGCATCGTCCGGGTGCACGTGCTCGGACCACCACGTGCTGCTCGGGAGCCCATCCTCGAAGCGGTGGCCGAACGGATCCACCCTGGAGGACAGCCATACCGGTTCGATGACGCTATCGGCCGTGGGCCGCAAGACATAGACGAATGCCGGCAACGATTGCAGCACCTCGCGCTGCCTCTGCTCGACGCAGGCCAGCTCGCGGGTTGCTGCCTTGACCTGGGTGAGGTCGGTCATGGTTCCGACCCAGCCCGGCTCATCGCCCTGGTCGACGGATGAGCGCAGCCTCACGGCCTGGATCAGCGCCTGGATCTCGCCTCCATCCGCATGACGCAGTCGGCATTCGGCAACGAAGCTGCCGCTGCTTTCCTGGGCATCGAACCAGGCCTGGCGGAACGGCTTGAAATCTTCCGGGTCGATCGCGTCCAGCCAGCCGTAACCCAGGTCCTTGGAGGCCTGCCTTCCAGTGAGCAAGTCCCAGTGGCTGCTGATGTAACAGCATGACCCTTCCCCATCGGTCTGGAAGATCACCACCGGCGCGGCCACGCACAGCGTTTCGAACAGGCGCCGGCTGCGATCGAGCGCGAACTGGATGTGCTTGTGCCGGGAAATGTCCTCGATGGCCACGACCATGCGCAGGTCGCTGCCGCTGCCGAAGCGCGTCGCCCGCATCTGCATCCAGAGCGGGTTCGGCTCGTCTTCCGCGGTGTAGACGTATTCCCGCTCGAAGGTTTCCGCGTGCTCCTGGACCACGGCGAGCAGGCCCGCATGGATCGCTGGCGCCTCGGGATGGGCAGACAGGGAGATCTTTTCCAGCCAGTTGGATCCCACCACGGCGCGCGGCCTGTCACGGGTGGCCGGATTGCCTTGCTCCCATGCGCGGTTCGTCGCCAGCACCTTGCCGGTGCGATCGAGGATTGCGATCCGGGAGGAAAGCGCGCCCAGCGCCGCGCGACTGAGCAGGTCGCTGTCGCGACGGGCCTGCTGGTCCTCGATCCGACGCGATTCGTCGCTGGCGAAGCCGACGTAGATTTCGCGTCCTTCGAACTGGACCGAGGTGAGAAACACGAACACTGGCAGCTCGCGGCCATCGCTGCGCCGCAGTTTCACGTGCAGTTGCTGCGGCCCCTGGGTCTGGATGACCTGCCGCAGCTGCGCCCAGCGCTCGGCACCCAGATCCGGATGGATGCGCGTGAGGTCCAGTTGCTCGAGTTGCTGGTTGCTGTAGCCGAGCAGCCGGGCGGTCGCCCGGTTGGCGCGCAGGCCAGCACCGTGTTCGTCCAGCCAGAACACCGAGACCAGCGATTCCTCGAGCGTGTGGTTGGCCAGCGTAAGCGAGCGCAGCATGTCGCGCCGCTCGGTCACGTCGGTGAGCATGGCGTCCACGCAGCCGGTATTCCGGCCACCGGAGCGCACCAAGCACAGGCGTTCGTGGATCCAACGGTGGTTGCCCCTGGCATCGAGGATGCGGTATTCGTGCTGGTGCACGCCCGTTTCGGACACCATCGCCCAGGCGGCGGCCACGCGGTCGCGGTCGTCCTCGTGCACGAAGCGCTCGAGGACATCGTTGGCCGACAGGATCGTCCCCGGTTCGATGCCAAGCAGCTGGCGAGCGCCATCGCTGACGAAGTACACCGGCCGGTCGTCAATCACCTGCCAGCGGTACGCCATGCCGTCGAGATTGGAGAGGATCGAGCGCAGCCGTGCCTCGTTGTCGCGAATCTCGGCGGTCTGTCGTTGCACCAGCTCGCCCATGCTGCTGGTGAGTCGCCGCAGCTCCTCTTCGGTCCGCACCTGTTCGCTGATGTCGCGCGAGGTGACCAGCGCGCACCGGATCGAACCATCGGCATCGCGCAATGGTGCGGCATATACGTCGCGCCAGCGTTGCTCGCCAGCGATGATCGCCGCGCCGCTGAAGCGGTTCGCGTGGCCTTCGGCCACGCTGGCGAGCGCCTGCTCGGCCAGCCCGCGGTAGGAGGGCAACCAACGCCTGAGCCAGTCCGTGCCGATGACCTCTTCGCGAGTCTTCGCTCCCTGCAGCTCCAGGCCGCTGGGCGAGACGTCGTGGATCCTGCCGTCCAGGCCGATTACGGTAATCGCGTCCGGACTCGAGTTGAACAGGCTGCGCGCGTAGGCCTCGCTCTCGCTCAATGCCAGGCGCGAAGTCTTCTGCACGTGGATGTCCTGATGCGTCCCCGCCACCACGCGCGGACTGCCATCCTGCCATCGCTGGATTACGTCGCCGAGCGAGAGCGTCCAGCGCCACTCCCCCGAGGAGTGGCGCAGGCGGTACTCGACACGCAAGCGCTTCGGCCCGGGCGACGCGAGGAAGGTCTGCAAGGCGGCCTCGGTACTCGGCAGGTCATCCGGGTGCACCAGCGATGCCCAGCCGGCGTAGCTCATCTCCACGTCGCCAGGCCCGTAGCCGAGCAGCGAGGGCCAGTCGTTTTCCGAATAGGCATGGCCCGTTCGCACGTCCCATTCCCACAGGCCGACGTTGGCCGCGCGTACGGCGCGCTCGACGCGACGCAGTTTCCGCGCGAGCGTGTCCCGCTCCGCCTTCATCGCGAGTGCATGGGCGAAGAGCTCCGCCACTTCGCGCATTCCGGACGCGTCGACCCCTTGCGGGGCCCACAGCCGTCCCGCCGTGGTGCCGTCTGGCATCGGCAGCGGACAGGCAACCCAGCGCGCGACCTCGTCCGCGTCCGGCGTAGGCAGTACCGCCACCGCTTCTCCCAATACGGCAACACGCGTGCCTTCCCAGTCAACCACCAGGCAGCGCGTGTTCAACCGCTGCAGCGCAAACCGCTCGAGGGGTGCCAGGGCACCCTGTTCTCTCCCCACGTCAGGGGGCATCGGGATCGGGTGAAGCATAGATAGCCGTGGCAGGAGGATGGGCACGCATGCCAGCGTGGGGCATCCGTTTTTTCAGAGGAAGCGGCAGAGCTTGATAGCTTGCACACAATATCGGCGCGGTCTGGTGAAGACTTGAACCCGCGTGCCGGGGACATGCGTAGACCACCTGTCGCTTCGCCCCCGTCTCAAGCTCCCCCCACCCTTGCCGATATACCACAAAGGTCTGGTTGCCCGAGCGCCGATGACGAGAACGACCAGCAACCCTATCCTCGAACTGTGCTACGCGAGCACTGATGCGCCGGTGATCGCACTCGCGGCCACATCGGATGGCCTCCACGTCGTTCGGGTCAATCCGGCATACGAGCGGTTTTTCGGCCGCAGTGCGGCGACGGCGGAAGGTGTCCGCTGGAACCTCGCGCTGGGCGGAGCGCCTTGGCTCGAAGACATCGAACCGGCCCTCAGTGGTAGCGACGTCGTCGAGCGCACCGGGCCCATCGACATCGATGGCGAGCCCCGGTGGTGCAAGCTCGTCGCCCGCCAGGTTATCGGCGCGGACAGGCGGTCCGCGCAGGTCGTCGTCACCCTCCACGATGTCGGCGACGCCGTTGCCGCCGAGCAAGCGCGCGCCTTCCTGGCCAGCCACGACGCGGTGTCCGGCCTGCTGCACCCCGGGCAGGTCAAGGACAACCTTGCCGCCGAACTGGTGCGCGCCGTCACTCAATGCCACCGGTTGTTCGTCTGCTACGTCGACATCGACAAGTTTGGTGCCTTCAACCAGACGGACGGCTTCGAGGCAGGCGACCGGTTGTTGCGGCTGATCGCCGATCGCCTGGTCGCCGGAGGGCGGGATGTTTCCCTGCTCAGCCGGATCGCCGGCGACGAGTTCATCGTCGGCGGCATCGACGCCACCGGCGACGCGGACATGCTCGACGTCGGCCAGCAACTGCTTGACGAGCTGAAGCAGCCCGTTTCGCTGGGCACCGTCCAGGTGCGCCTCGGCGCCAGCATCGGTATCGCCTGTTTCCCGGATACCGCAGCCAGCGCGGAGGACCTGCTCCAGCAATCGGCTCTGGCGGCGCGCACCGCCAAGGAGCGTGGTGGCCACCGCGTGCACGTGTTCAATGCCCGTCAGCGCGAGCTCCTGAAGGACCGCATGGATATGGGCGCGCACCTGCGCGGCGCGGTCGCCAGGGGCGAGCTCGAACTGGCCTACCAGCCGGTGGTGAACGCGGCCAAGCGGGAAATCACCGGCATGGAGGCACTGGTGCGCTGGTGCAGCCCGCAGCTCGGCCTGGTGACTCCGGACCGCTTCATTCCGCTGGCCGAGGACCTCGGGCTGATCGCGGACATCGGCCAGTGGGTGCTGGTGCAGGCATGCCAGCAGGCACGCCGCTGGCTCGATTGCGGCGTGGGCGACTTCGTCCTGTCGGTCAACGTATCGGGCTTGCAGATGCGCGGGCAGCAGGTCATCGAAGACGTAAGCCGCGCCCTCGATGGGGCTCGCCTTCCGGCGCGCTATCTGGAACTGGAGTTGACCGAGAAGGCCATCATGGGCGATCCCGACCACGTCGCGTCGCTCATGCGCGAGTTGCGCAAGATCGGCGTGAGCCTGTCGATGGACGATTTCGGCATCGGGCACTCCAGTCTCGGTCTGATGCAGCGCTTTCCGGTCAACCGGCTGAAGATCGACCGCACCTTCGTGTCTGCGGTGCCCAACGACATCGGGGCAGCCCGCATCTGTCGCGCGATCATCGGGCTGGCGCACGAATTCGGCTGCACGGTAGTCGCCGAGGGCGTGGAGACGGCGCTGCAATTGGGATTCCTCGAACGCAACGGCTGCGAGTTCGCGCAAGGCAACCATCTGGGCGAACCGGTCAGCGCGGATGCGATGCTGGCGCGGCTGCGCAATCCGTCGCTGCAGAACGCCGAGGGTGCACACCGGGGCGATGCGGGTTCGGTCCTGCTGGTGGACGACGAGCAGAACGTCCTGCGTGCGCTGGCGCGGTTGCTTCGCCGCGACGGCTACACGATCCACACGGCCGGTACCTTCCAGCAGGCGTTCGACATCCTCGGCACCGCGTCGGTCGACGTGGTGGTGTCCGATCACCGGATGCCCGAGGGGCGCGGGACCGAGTTCCTCGGCAAGGTGAAGGAAACGCATCCACGCACTATCCGCATGATTCTCAGTGGCTACGCGGATATCGGCGCAGTCACCGAGGCCATCAATGGCGGGGCCGTATACCGGTTCCTCACCAAGCCCTGGGTCGACGACGACCTGCGCAGGGTCATCCGCGATGCGGTTTCCGCTGCCCGCCGCGAACCGCAGGGTCACGCGACGAGCCATGCGGGAGACCCGCGCCCGTCGTGAACGGCGTGCACGCAACCGGCTAGAGATTGTCCTCGTCCAGGTAGATCGCGCCATGTTCATCGCGTTCCACGCGCGTGATGCCGGGACATTCGGCCTCCAGTTGGCGCAGCTCGGCTTCCTGGCGCGAAATCGTGCCCTGCTGGACACGCACCAGATCCGCCAGCCGCTGGTTCTCCCGGCCAAGCGCATAGACGTGAAGCGCCTGGATGACCGCAAGCTGCAGTTCGTCGTCGTCCCAGGGCTTGCCGACGAAGCGGAACACCTGGGCATCGTTGATCGCCGCGACCATCGTGGGGAGGTCGGCATGGCCGCTGATGATGATGCGCGCGATGTCCGGCTGGTGGCGGATCGCCTCGCGCAGGAAATCCAACCCGCTCATCGCGGGCATGCGGAAATCGGTAATGACCAGGTCGTATGACTCGCTCTGCAGACTGGCCAGCGCCAGCGATGCGTCCGTGAACGCACTGATCCGGCAGGGAGCGCCCAGCCGGGCCGCTCCAATACGGTTGATCACGCGGGTCAGCGCGCTGAGGATCGCCGGTTCGTCATCCAGGAGCAGCAATTTGTAAGTCATGGTTTCACTCGGTGAACGCTGGAGTGCTGCCGGCCTGCTTGACCGGGAGCGTGATCAGGAAAACGGTCCCTGCGCCGACGCGCGAACGAACCGTCAGGTCGCCGCCGTGTTTCTTGATGATGCCGTAGCTGATCGATAGTCCGAGGCCTGTGCCGCGGCCAACCTCCTTGGTCGTGAAAAACGGCTCGAAGATCCGCGGCAGGACGTGCTCCTCGATACCGCACCCGTTGTCCTTGATCTCGATCCATACATGGTGCGGTCCCCTACCGGTGTGGATCTCGATCAGGCCGTTCTGTCCGACAGCCTGGGTGGCATTGACCAGGATATTCATCAATACCTGGTTCAATTCGGTAGGGTTGCACTCCACCAGCGGCAGTTCTTCGAAATAGGTTGAAAAACCGATCGCGCTTCCGCTCAGGCTGCGCACGATGCCCAAGGTGGTTTCGATCGCCCGGTGTATGTCGAACAGGCGGAATCCTTCGGTGGCATCGATGCGGGAGAAGTCGCGCAGGTTCTGCACGATCTGGCGGATGCGTTCCACGCCCTCGCGCGATTCGGCCAACAACAGCGGCAAGTCCTCCACGATCATCGGAAAATCGATGGCCTGCTTGCGCGCGTCCAGGACGCTCAGCTTGCCCGGGGCCGCGGTTCCGTCGTCGCGGATGATTTCCTCGCATACCTCGACCAGGCCGAAGAGCTTGTTGACGTAGTCCTGCAGCGATCCCAGGTTCGACTGGACGTAGCAAATGGGATTGTTGATTTCGTGGGCCATGCCGGCGGCCAGCTGTCCCACGGTGGCGAGCTTTTCGGCGTGAACGAGGCTCTGCCGCTCCAGCAGCTGCTTTTCCTGTTCCGGACCGGCCATGGTTCCAGGTGGCTGGAGTGCGCTGGCCGGACGGATCGTGACGCTAGTCAGTTCGGACCCATCGGCGCAGGGCCTCCACTGGCGCACGATTCCGAGCGAGCCGCCGCCTTCGAGCGCGCACGCTCTGCGGTCTTCCCATCCGTCGCCCGCGGCCTGCGGTTGCGCCTGCACCTCCGGCGGCATTCCTTCCACCAGGCTGAGTAGTCCCTCGGTCACGGCGCCGTTCACCACCGAGGCGAGCCGACGCGCGGCCGCATTCGCGTGGCGGACCCTGCCCTGCTGATCCAGGAGGATCACCGACAGCGGGAGTGAGTCGAGGATGACCTGGGCGTCCAGCGATGTTGTGGCAAATGACATTGGCTTTTTCTGGGCGAGCGCGTCGAAAGGATGCGGCGCCCTATCGTGCGCAAGACGCGTGCCAGACAGCCGCACAAAGCGCGGAAAAACCCGGCGAGCCCCATGCCGTACCCTCGCTGTCGGCACTCGCACAGCGTTTTTGAGGCCGGCGGCCCATGCCGCAGGCGCGTTACCGGCATGCTGCGATGGGTCCGGCATCGACAGTGCGCTCGAAGCGTGATGGTGATCACACTTTACAAATGTGACGCGAATCACGTATGGCCCTTTTGTTAAAGCAGGACGTCTGCAAACCGTCAATTTGTTATTCCAGGCGTCAATAGATTGACCCTTGGCCATTCCGGCAATTGGCTGCGCATTCAGCGCGAAGATGCGACATCGATCACAACTACTGATCACCTGAGAGCGATTTCAATCGTCAAGCGGACTGCTGGCACATCGCTTGCCTCATCGACGGGGAACGAACAAACAAGGGGCCCGCATCGCGCAAGACCTTTTGCTCGTCGACATCCATTTGCCCGCGCCTTTGCGCGCTCTTTTTCAGGAAAACAGTCATATGAATAAGATTCTCAAGTCCGCCCTGGCCGCCACTACGCTCATTGCGCTTTCGGCGCTGGGCGGTACGGCCTATGCCGCCACCGCAACGTCCAACTTGGCGGTGTCCGCCAGCGTGACCGCCAATTGCACGATCGACGCCAGCGGCGGCCTTGCCTTCGGCGCGTATGACCCGGTCGTCACCAATGCCAGCACCGACCTGACCGGCTCGGGCACCATCAACACCACCTGCACCAACGGTGCCGCCGCGACCATTACGCTTGGCCAGGGCGCCAATGCCGACACCGGCTCTACCGACGCTGCGCCGGTCCGCCGCATGCTGAGCGGCGCGTCTGATTACCTGTCGTACCAGCTGTACTCCGATTCAGGCCGCACCACGGTGTGGGGCAACACCGCCGGCACCGGCGCCGCCGTCACCGGTACGGGTGCCGCCGTGAGCACCACGGTGTACGGCTCGGTCGCCGCGGGGCAGAATGTCGCCTCCGGCAGCTATTCGGACACCGTCGTTGCGACCGTCACTTTCTGAAATGAAGCGTTCACGCGTACGCCAGGCCGCTTGCGGCCTGGCGTTTCTTTTTATGGCTGTCGGCCACGCCTGGGCCGGCTCGTTCCAGGTCGGCCCGGTGAGCGCGACGCTCTCTGCCGACCAGCGGGTCGCGGCCCTCACGGTGCGCAACACCGGTGCCGATGCAGCGACCATCCAGCTCCAGGTGATGGCCTGGTCGCAAGCGGGCGGCAAGGATGTGTTCGCCCCGGCGGACGACATCCTGGCGACACCACCGATCTTCACCGTGCCTGCCGGTGGCTCGCAGGTCATACGCGTCGGTTCCCGCCGCGCGCCGGATGCGCAGAAGGAACGCACTTACCGGCTGTTCCTGCGCGAAGTGCCGCCGGCTCCGCGTGCCGGATTCCAGGGGCTGCACGTGGTGCTGGAGATCAGCCTGCCCGTCTTCGTCCAGCCCGCTGCGGCGATCGCCGCGGGCCTGCACTGGCGCGCCACTCGCATCGATGCGGGCCACCTGAAGATCACGGCCGACAACGCTGGCACCGAGCACGCACACCTGAGCCGTTTCGTGCTGTCGACTGAGGGCGGCAAGCGGCTGCCGATGTCGGACAAGCCCGTGTACATCCTTTCCGGCAGCAACCATGAATGGGTGGTCGATGCCGCGGTGGCGGAGGGTGACCACCTCAAGCTGGCCATGGACGCCGACAACCAGGCGCTGCAAACCGACTTGGCGGTCTCCGGTCCATAACCCGAGTGCGACGACGATCCGCCAACGGCAGGAGCGCAAGGCGGTGCGGGCTATCGCCCAAGGCATTGGCCACGCTCTGCGACTCCCGCCTCCCGTGGTCGCCGATGGATGATCTGTCCTCAGCGCACATCATCCCTCCCCCGCGCTACCGCCGTGCAGCCTGCGCAACCCTCCTGCTGCTGGCTGCATCGCCAGGACAGTTGCTGGCAGCGGTGCATGTACAGGCCGTGCGTGTCGGCATGGATCCGGACCATACCCGCGTGGTGCTGGAGTCCGACCGACCGATCCGGGCCCACCTCACGGGCGGCGGAAGCAGCGGCTCGCTGCAGATGGATCTCGACGACGTCGATGCCGGCCGGGTCCTTGCCGGGCTGAAACGCACCATCGGCGCGAACAACCCCTTCCTTCTCGACGCCATCGTCGAGGACAGCGCCACGGGCGTACGCCTGGTGCTGCCGACACGACGGCCCGTGCGCACGCGGCTGTTCAACCTCAAGGCGGGCGGTGGCTTTGGAGATCGGCTGGTATTGGATGTGTTTCCGGCGCATCCGCAAACCAGCGAAGCAACCACGGCGCCTCCGGCTGCGTCGGCGCCAGCGCGGATTGCCGTCAGCTCCGACAGGTTGACGCCATTTGCGCAACGGGGGGATACCGGCGGCAGCGCTCGCGTCGTGGACACGCGGGTGGGCATCGCCGCCGACCGCGTGCGGCTGGTGCTCGAATCCGATCGTCCCATCGCGGCTCGCGTAGTGCGCCCTACCGCGCCGGGTGCGCTGTCCATCGAGCTGGGCGACGTACGCGTGGATGAGGCGTTGCGCGACCTGCCCGGAAAGATCCGTCCCAACCCCTACCTGACGACGGTGCGGCTCGAGCACGATGCGTCGGGCACGCGGATGGAACTGCTGGCACCGGCTGCCGTCGAGCCGCAGCTTTTCAACCTGGGGCCCGGCGATGGTCATGGCCATCGTCTCGTGGTCGACGTGTTCCCCGAACAGGCACTGCCCGCGACCACGCCCCCGAAAGCGGCCCGGCAGCCTGTCCCGGTGGTGAAAGCGGCGCCGGCGCCCGCCACTCCCGCGCCTCCCCCCGTACCGCCTCCCGTGGCGACGCAGGCGGCCCTGGCCGAGGCGTGGCTGGAGGTACATGTAAACGGCACGCCACAAGACACCACGCTGGTCCTGAAGGGAAGCGACGGCACGATCTACGTGCAACCCGATGATCTCGAGCGCTGGCATCTGGACGTTGGCTGCGCCAAACAGATCCAGCATGGCGGGGACAGCTATTGCCCGCTTCCCGCGATCAAGGGCCTGACCTACCAGGTCGACGAGTCGGGCGGCACGCTTTCGATCAATGTGCCGGTGACCTCGCTCGCCGAAAACCGCCTGAGCGGCATGTCCCTGGGCCCCGACCAGCCGATGCCCTCCCCGCCGGGGGCGTACCTCAACTACGACGTCTTCGCTGGCCGTGGCGCCCATGGTCCCGCCACGACCAGCGCCCTGTTCGAGACCGGCGTATTCGGACGGCTGGGCAGCGGCACCAACACTCTGTTGTCCCGCCAGGGCGGCGGCGATCCGCGGACGATCCGGCTGGACACCAGCTTCACCCACGACGAACCCGACCGCATGGCCACCCTTCGGCTGGGCGACACGATCAGCAGTGGCAGCGCATGGGGGCGTGCGGTGCGCATGGGTGGCGTGCAATGGGCGACCAATTTCGCCACGCGTCCGACGTTCATCACCTTCCCGCTGCCTACAGTGGATGGCGTCGCGGCTGCCCCCTCCACCGTCGATTACTACGTCAACGACGCGCTGCGGCTGCGGCGCGAAGTGCCCAGCGGCCCCTTCACCATCCAGGATCTCCCGGTCGTCACCGGCGCCGGCGAGATCCGCATGGTGGTACGCGACCTGCTGGGGCGTGAGCAGGTGGTCTCGCAACCGTTCTACGCAAGCAGCGGCATTCTCGCCAAGGGGCTTCGCGACTATTCCTACGAACTGGGCTTCGAGCGCAGGAACTACGGCCTGTCGAGCAACGACTACGGCAAGCCGATGGCCGTGGCGACCGAACGGCGTGGCCTGACCGACCACCTGACCGGGGAAGTGCACGCCGAGATGCTGGCCGACCAGCAGACGCTGGGCCTGAGCGGCGACCTCCTGGTGGGCAACCTGGGCGTGTTGAGCCTCTCGGCCGCCGGGAGCCACGACCGTGGCGGCCAGGGCGGCCTGATCGGACTGGGCTTCCAGCGCCAATCGACCTACTTCAGCTGGGGCGCACGTTCCCAGTTCACCACGCCCCGCTTCTCGCAATTGGGCTACGAACTCCCGGCTCGTCCCCCGAGACAGATGTCGTCCGCGTACTTCAGCGTAGGCAGGCGCGGGCTCGGCTCGTTCGGAATGAGCTACACGCATCAGGACTACCGCGAGCGGGAAGACGTCGAGTTGCTTGGCGCAAGCTACAGTCGTGCGGTGGGCGAACTTGGCTATGTGAGCCTGTCGGCGTTGCGTTTCCTGGGAGGCGACGATTCCACCCTGGTGTCGATGACGTTCACCGCCCCACTGGGCCTGGTCGACAGCGTCAGTGTCAATGCCCAGGCACACACCGGATCGGCCGGCGGCGCCCTGCAGTACCAGCACAACCTTCCCGCAGGCAGCGGTGCCGGATGGCGCCTGCAAAAGGGCCTCTCGCCCGCCGATCCCAGCCTGGCCGAGCTCTCCCTCCAGAACGACGTGGGCACGTACACCCTCGGCGCCGCGCAAAGCCGGGGGCAGCGCGCCTACCAGGCGTCCGTGCGGGGCGGTCTCGCGCTGCTTGCCAACCGCGTGTATCCGAGCCGCCATATCGATGACAGCTTCGCCGTGGTGCAGGTGCCGGGCTTTTCGGGCGTGCGGATCTATGCGGACAACCAGCCGGTAGCCGTGACCGACGAAAAGGGCTACGCCCTGGTACCCCGGCTACGCCCCTACCAGCGCAACCCGATCCGCATCGAACAGGCCGATCTCCCGCTGGATGCGGACATCCAGGGGCTGCAGCTGGACGCGGTGCCATACAGCCGCAGCGCTGTCGCGCTGACCTTCCCGGTGACGGCCTCCCGCGGGGCGATGGTCGTGGTGAAGCTCGAGGACGGCAGCTTCCTCCCCGCTGGCGCTACCATCACCCTGGAGGGCAGCACCACGTCTTTTCCGGTCGGCTACCGGGGCGAGGCCTACCTGACCGGGCTCGATGCCGCCAACCGGCTGCACGCGAGCTGGCGCGGCCAATCCTGCACGATGACCGTGGCGTTTCCACCCACGGATGATCCGCTACCCCGTATCGGTCCCCTAATCTGCAGAGGCGTGCGCCCATGAGACGCTCCACCGACATCCAGCGTCGTACCGCCACTCGTGTCGGCAGGTGGATTCTCGGAGCAACCGCCGTGCTGGCAGCCGCACCACTGGCCGCCGCCACCTGCGGACTCAACACCCAGGGCGTGAATTTCGGCAGTTACGATTTCCAGAGCAGCCAGAACCTGGACAGCGTGGGACACGTCACGGTGACCTGTGATGTCAGCACGCCCTACACCATCGTGTTGAGCCCCGGGCTTACCGGGACGTTCACGTCGCGCATCATGCAGAGCGGTGCGCACCAGCTGGTCTACAACCTTTACACCGACCTCGCCCATTCCAGCGTGTGGGGCGACGGCACCGGCAACAGCGTGACCGTGGGAGGAGCCGGTACCAATACCGACTATGCCGTGTATGGCAGTGCCCCGGCAGGCCAGAATCCCTATATAGGCACCTACAGCGACGTGGTCACGGTGACGCTCAACTTTTGAGCACGGTTCCTTTTTTCTTATTCGCCCAAAGAATCGCGTGCTCGGCCCCCTGCCTTCATGAAACCGAGCACCTAGGACCATCCATGTCGCGGATGGGACAAGGCGTCGGATGCGCTAGGGCTACGCGGTTGACTGGTACCAACCGGCCCCGGCCCGGTGACCTTCAAGCTGTGCGCGGCGAGCTATGCCGGGCGCCCTGGTAACGCCACTAATGCGAGCACCGTGCTTCCATCGCTTCAGCGACGCCTCGCCCAGTCGCTGGCCGTCCGCTTCGAGGAAACGGGCATGCACGTCCAGCCCCGGCACGAACCGCAGGCTGCCGCGGTCCTCCGGGAACACGCGCAGGTGCACCATGCCGGCCGGAGCGTCCTGCCACTGCGGCGCGCCGCCCTGCAGCGTCCATGCGCCCTCCGCGGGCGAGATGGCCGCCACCAGCCGGAAGTCACCGGCGTCACGCTGCGCGCAAGGCAAGGGAGTGCCGCCAGCAACATCCACCCCAACCACCTCATGGTTGTTTCCCGCGAAGAGACTGGAAAGGCCTTTTACGGGCGACCACGTCCGTCGCGGGTGAAAGCACACGGGGCTGTTCGACCAGCAAGCGAAGGCGACCACAATAGTCAGATGTGCGCTCGCTACTTCGGCGCGGAGGGAACGCAGCGGCACGCAAAAGCAGGGCCCGCAAGGTGCTTTCCCACCCTGCGGCCAGGGAAAGGAAGGGGAAAGATCGCCCCGCTAGCGTCACTCCCAGCCTGACTACCCGTGCGACTCGATGAGCGCGACCGGCTGGACCATTCTTTGTGATTTCGACGGTACCGTTTCCGTCGAGGACGTCATCGATTCCCTTCTCGACCGCTTCGGCCGCCCGGGCTGGGAGCAGCTCGAGCGCGACTGGCGGGCCGGGCGCATCGGCTCGGGCGCCTGCATGCGTGGCCAGGTGGCGCTGCTGGACATGAGCCGCGGGGAGCTGGATGCACACCTGGAGGAGCTGTCCATCGACCACGGCTTCGCCCGCTTCGTGGCAATCGCCCGCGAGCGCGGGCTTCCGCTGCGGATCGTCAGCGACGGCCTGGACTACGCGATCGGGCAGCTTCTTCGCCGCCAGGGCCTGGACGGGCTGCCGGTCGCGGCCAACCGGCTTTTCCCGGCCACGCCACCGCAGCGCTGGCAGCTGGAGTCGCCTTTCGGTGCGCCGGGCTGCGCGAGCGGCACCTGCAAGTGCGCCTGCGCCGAGGCGGCCTCCGCCGGTGGCACGCGCAAGGTCCTGCTGATCGGCGATGGCGCCTCGGATTTCTGCGTAGCCGACCGCGTGGACTTCGTCTTCGCCAAGCACCGGCTGATCGAGCACTGCCGCGCCGCCGGCATTCCGTACGCCCCCATCACCGGCTTCGACGAGGCCCTCGCCCTGCTGCCCGCGCTGCTCGACGGCAGCCTCGCCGAGCCGCCCGCCCTGCCCGCGCCCTCTCCCCTGCCTGCCTGACCTTCCGGAACCCCGATGACCGCTTTCGACAAGCTCGCCTCCCTGGTGATCGACGACGCGCAACTGCTGGCCGACGAGGCGCGCTACAGCTCCTTCGGCGACACGGTCCATTACGTCGACCCGCCCAAGATCTTCCGCCGCTGCGAAGGCAGCTACATGTACGACAGCGCCGAGGTGCCGTTCCTCGACCTGCAGATGTGGTACTCGGCGGTCAACTTCGGCTACGCCAACCCGCGCCTCAACGGCGTGCTCAAGCAGCAGATCGACCTGCTGCCGCAGGTGGCCAGCCAGTACCTGCACCAGACGCGCATCGAGCTGGCCAAGGCGATCGCGCTGGACGTGGAAGGCAAGTTCGGGCGCCGGGGCCGCGTGCACTTCAACGTGGGTGGTGCGCAGGCGATCGAGGATTCGCTCAAGATCGTGCGCAACGCCAGCAACGGCAAGAGCCTGATGTTCGCCTTCGAGGGCGGCTACCACGGCCGCACGCTGGGCGCCTCCTCGATCACCTCCAGCTACCGCTACCGCCGCCGCTTCGGCCACTTCGGCGAGCGCGCGATGTTCATCCCGTTCCCCTACCCGTTCCGCCGGCCCCGGGGCATGACCGCGGACGAATATTCGGACGCCTGCGTGCGCCAGTTCGCGCGGCTGTTCGAGACCGAGTACAACGGCGTGTGGGATCCGAAGGTCAACCAGGCCGAGTACGCGGCCTTCTACGTCGAACCGATCCAGGGCACCGGCGGTTACGTGATCCCGCCGATGAACTTCTTCCGCGACCTCAAGAAGGTGCTGGACCAGTACGGCATCCTGCTGGTGGTCGACGAGATCCAGATGGGTTTCTGGCGCACCGGCAAGCTGTGGTCGATCGAGCATTTCGGCGTGACGCCGGACGTGCTGGTGTTCGGCAAGGCGCTGACCAACGGCCTCAACCCGCTCTCGGGCCTGTGGGCGCGCGAGGAGCTGATCAACCCGACCGTGTTCCCGCCGGGCTCCACCCATTCGACCTTCAACTCCAACCCGCTCGGCACCTCGCTGGGCCTGGAGGTGCTCCGGATGGGCTATGAACTCGACTACGAGACCACCGTGCCGGCCAAGGGCGCGCACTTCCTCGACGGCCTGCGCGAGCTGCAGAAGCGGCACAAGGAGATCGGCGACGTCGACGGCCTCGGCCTGGCGCTGCGCGCGGAGATATGCACCGAGGACGGCTTCACCCCGAACAAGGCCCTGCTCGACCGCATGGTCGACATCGGCCTGGCCGGCGACCTGCGCCACGACGGCAAGCCGATCGGCCTCGTCCTGGACGTGGGCGGCTGGTACAAGAACGTGATCACGCTCGCCCCGTCGCTGGACATCACCCATGCCGAGATCGACCTGGCCATCGCCCTGCTCGACCAGCTCCTGACCCGCGCCAAGCGGGCCTGACCGCCACCACCGCTTTCCAAACGGAGGCCGCCATGAACAGCCCTCTTTCCGACGAAACCATCCGCCAGCAGGTGTACGACATCATCGCCAAGGAGGCACACGTCGAAGCGCCCGCGCTCCGCCCGGATGCGACCTTGAAGGATCTCGGTGTCGGTTCGCTCGAGGCGATCGAACTGATCTTCGACCTCGAGGAGCACTTCGACATCACCTTCCCCGAATCGCAGGCGAGCTTCGATACCGACACCGTGCAGAACCTGCTGGACGCGATCCGGTCGGCGTTGGACGAAAAGTCCGGCGGTGCCGAGGCGGCCGCGTGAACGGATCGGTGCGGCGCGTCGCCATCACCGGCATGGGCGCGGTCAGCGCCTTCGGCGAAGGGGCGCACGTGTTGTGGCAAGGGTTGCGTTCCGGTGCCAGCGCGATCCGTCCGTTGCGTCACGAGCGTGCCGCGGACGTCCGCGTCCGGGTCGCGGCGCAGGTGCCGGAGTCTTTTGACCCGACAGCGCATTTCGACGAGCGTACCCTGCCGCTGCTCGACCGGACGGCCCAGTTCGCGCTGCTGGCCGCGCGCGAGGCGGTGGCGCAGTCGGGTATGGCGTGGGACAGCGACGCGGCGAAGCGGCGGGCGGCCGTGGTGATCGGTACCGGCGTCGGTGGCGAGAACACGCAGAACGAGCAGGCGCGCCGCCTGTATGCGGACAACGCCACCCGGCTGAACCCGCTGACGATCGTGCGCGTGATGCCCAACGCGCCGGCGAGCCAGGTCAGCATCGCCTACGGGTTGCGCGGGCCGGCGTTCGGCGTCGTCAGCGCCTGTGCCTCCTCCAACCATGCGATCGCGCAGGCGGCCCTGCTGATCCGCGCGGGACTGGCGGACGTGGCGATCGCGGGCGGCACCGAGGCCTGCTTCACCTACGGTGCCTTGCGCGCGTGGGAGGCCATGCGCGTGCTTGCGGACGACACCTGCCGCCCGTTCAGCGCGAACCGGCGCGGGCTGGTGCTGGGCGAAGGCGCCGGGGTGTTCGTGCTGGAGGCGATGGAGCATGCGCAGGCACGCGGCGCGGTGCTCCTGGCCGAACTGGCCGGGCTGGGCATGAGCGCGGATGCCGGCGACATCGTGGCGCCCGACCCTGCCGGGGCCGCCGCCGCGATGGCGCAGGCGCTGGACGATGCCGGACTCGCTCCCGGGGACGTCGATTACGTCAATGCGCACGGCACCGGCACGCTGGCCAACGATCCCGGCGAGACCCGCGCGATCCGCCAGGTGTTCGGGCCGCATGCGGACCGGCTGGCGGTGTCCTCGACCAAGTCCATGCACGGGCACGCGCTGGGCGCCTCCGGTGCGCTCGAACTGGTCGGCGTGCTCGGCGCCCTGCGCGAAGGCGTGGTCCCGCCGACCGCCAATTTCACCACGCCCGACCCGGCCTGCGACCTGGACTACGTGCCCAACACTGCACGGGAAATGCCGGTGCGCGCGGCACTCAGCAATTCGTTCGCCTTCGGTGGCCTCAACGCGGTACTGGCGCTCAAGCGGGCCTGAGGCGCGGTTCCCATGCCGTACTCCACCGCCCTGGAGCCTGATGCGCTGGTCGGCCACTTCCTGGCGCATCCGCCACGCGGCTTCTCGGTAGGCTGCACGGCGTCGGGCCTGCCCTCGTTCCTGGCCCCGTTCGACCTGCTGACCACCGCGGACGACGCCTTGCGCCGGCGGGTCTGCCACCTGCCCTTCTATGCCCGGTGGGGACGCCTGTTGCGCTGGCGCACGCGCTTCGTCGGCTGCACCGTCAGCGAGTATGCGCCGCTGCCGGCGCAGGCCTCGCCCGAGGCCCTCGCGCGCGAGCTGCTCGACGCCTACGGCCGCGAGCGCGCCCTGCTGATCGTCAAGGACCTGCCGCAGGACTCGCCCTTGCTCGAGCCCGCCGCCAACGCCCAGGCCGACGCGTTCGCCACGGCGCTGGCGGCCCGCGGCTTCGTGCTGCTGGAGGGCATGCCGCTGGCCTGGGTGCCGATCGACTTCGCATCCACCGACGACTACCTCGCACGGCTCCCGGCCGCGCGCCGCAAGGACATCCGCCGCAAGCTGCGCGCCCGCGCGAATCTCGATGTCGAGGCGCTGCCCACCGGCGCGCCCTGCTTCGCGGACGCGGAGGTGATCGCGCAGTACTACGCGCTGTACCTCAACGTGCACGCGCAGAGCACGATCCATTTCGACCTGCTCGAACAGGCGTTCTTCGCCCGCCTGCTGCAGGACGCAGCCAGCGGCGGCCTGGTGTTCGCCTACCGCCATGGCGGGCGGCTGATCGGCTGGAACCTCTGCTACGTCCATGCCGGCAAGCTGGTGGACAAGTTCGTCGGCTTCGCCTATCCCGACGCGCGCGAACACAACCTCTACGCGGTCAGCTGGATGCACAACCTCGACTACGCACGCACGCACGGGCTCAGCCACTACGTGGCGGGCTGGACCGATCCGCAGGTCAAGGCCTACCTGGGCGCGCAGCTCAGCCTCACCCGGCATGCGGTGTACCTGCGCAACCCGCTGCTGCGCGCTCTGTTCCGCCGCCTGGCAAGGCACTTCCAGGGCGAGGCGACCAGCCCCGCGGAAGCGCGCGCATGAACCGTCCGCTCGTGCTCGACATCGACCAGTCGGTCGGGCCGCTCGCGGAGCGGCTGGTGATTCCCCTTTCGCACTGGCAGGAGTCGCTGCGGTTCGGCTGCTCGCTGGGCACGCTGGCGCGGTTCCGGCGTGGCCTGGACGAGGCATGGCCCACCGGGACCGCCACTGCCATGCTCGGCAGCGGCGACTTCCACCACCTGAGCTGGCCGCTCATCGAACGCGTGCCTGCAAGCGGCCCGTTCCAGGTGGTGGTGCTGGACAACCATCCGGACAACATGCGCTTCCCCTTCGGCGTGCACTGCGGTTCCTGGGTGCGGCGCGTGGCCGGGCTGCCGCAGGTCGAGCACGTGCACGTGGTCGGCATCAGTTCGCGCGACATCGGTATCGCCCACGCGTGGGAAAACTACCTGGCGCCGTTGCGCCGGGGCCGGCTGAGCTACTGGAGCGTCGGCGTGGACGTCTCCTGGGCGGCACGGATCGGCCTGGCCGGCGCCTTCCACGGCTTCGATTCGGTGGCTGCCCTGGTCGAGGCCTTCGGCAACCTGCAACGCGCGCAGCCGCGGCCGACCTACCTGTCGATCGACAAGGACGTGTTCGCGCCCGAGGTGGCCAGGACGAACTGGGACCAGGGGCAGCTGCAACTGGACGACGCGCTGGCCATCATCGCCAGCCTGCGCGGCGGGCTGGTGGGCAGCGACATCACCGGCGAGATCTCCGCCTACCGCTACCGCAGCTGGTGGAAGCGCCGGCTGTCCGCGCTGGACGACCAGCCGGCGGTGGACGGGCGCGAGCTCGGACGCTGGCAGGCGCAACAGCACGCACTCAACGAGCGGCTGCTGGATGCCATCGCCCGGCGCATCGAGCCCGACCCGCCGGGCGACGCGAAGGCGGAACTCAGCTGACCGCGCGCTCGATCACCGTGGCAATGCGCTCGAATGTCGCCGCGTCCAGCCAGGGACTGTTGCCTATCGTCAGCGTCCGCTGCGCGAACGCGCGTGCGTTCGGCACCGGCGCCGGCGGCACGCGATCGGCGAGGTAGGCGTAGTCGGGCAACGCATGGATGAACAGCCGGCTGACCCCGAGACCACGGGTCCACAGCTGGGCCAGCACCCGGTCGCGGCAGCGTTCGTCCGGGAGCTGCAGCAGCAGGCAGGGCCAGCTGCCCTGCGTGTCCGGTGCGTCGTCGAAGACTTCCACGCCCGCAATGGCGCGCAGCCGCGCCAGCCGCGCCTTGGCCTGCCGCTCCAGCGTGGCGAGGAATCCGGGCAGGCGTCCGGCCGCGTTCGCGCCGACCGCTTGCCGCCAGCGGCCGACCCGGTGCAGCGGGATGCCCGCCGGGAAGGCATCCCCCACCGCGGCGACGGGATCGCCCCGGCGAAGCGCGCGGCGCAGCGGACGGCCGTAGGCGAACGCCAGCCCGCGCGGCCGGTACAGCGCGGCCAGCCCCAGCAGTTCGACACTCCGCCGGGCCTCCCAGGCGCGACGATGGGGGACCTGTTGCTCGGCCGCCTCGCGCAAGGCCTCCCGCAGCGATGCATCGCGCGACACCAGCAGCCCGCCCTCGAAGATCGACAAGCCCTTGCCGGCGGCGAGACTGAAGAAGCCCACGTCCCCACGCAGCCCGACGCTTGTCCCGCCGCTGCGGGCGCCGAGCGCCTGCGCGGCATCCTCGATCACGAAGGCTTCGGACCGTGCGGCGACCGCCAGGGCCGTGCCCACGTCAGCCACGCGCCCGGCCAGGTGGGTGGGCAGCACGGCCAGCGTGTCCTCGCCGCAGGCCGCGGCAAGCGCCTGCGGGTCCATGTCGAAGTGGCCCGGGCGCAGGTCGCACAGCCGCAGCTGCAAGCCGGCCTGATGCACGGCGATCGCCACCAGTGGACAGGTGTAGGCGGGCACCACCACCACCGACCGGCCTGGCTGGCGCGCGTGCAGCACGCGCAGCGCGAGCAGCAGCGCCGCGGTGCCCGAGCAGGTCAACTGCAGCGGGGGCGTCTGCAACTGCCCAGCGAGGATGGCCGCGAGGTCGGCGCGGCTCGGCCGCAGGTCCGCCAGCCGCAGCGGCAGCCCGGCGGTCGGCGGCAGTTCGCGCGGCAGGCCACGCATGCTCAACCCGTGCGTGGCAGCGGCCGCTCGTCGAGGACGTCGACCTCGGTGACCCGTGCCTCGGCCAGGCCCAGGCACACGATGCCCGCCACGATGGCGCAGGCGCCGACGACGCGCGGGATCGTCAGCGGCTCGTGGAACAGCCACACCGACAGCAGCATCACGCTGACCACTTCCAGGTGCGAGGCCGCGAACGCCGGGCCGAGCGGCGCGTGTCTGAGCAGGCTCATCCAGGTGAAGAAGGCCCCGAGGTAGCCCACCAGCGCGCCGTAAATCCAAGGTCCGTCGAGCAGCCGCGCCACCCAGGCCAGGTTGGCCGCCACCGGCAGCGCGTGCGCGCCGGCCAGCTTGAAGGAGAGCTGCGAGAGCGTGTCGAACGCCATCAGCAGCAGGAACCCGGGCAGGTAGGCGCGCCTCATGCGCCGGCCCCCACGATCGCCACGCCCAGGCTGACCAGCGCAATGCCCAGCAGGCGCAGCCGGGTGAGTTTCTCGGCGAAGAACCAGCGGCCGGCGAGCATGATCGCGACGATGTTGATCGAGCCGAGCAGTACGCCCTCGGACAGCGGCAGCAGCGACAGGAAGGCGACCCAGACCAGGAACTCGAGCACGTAACAGCCGACCCCGAGCCACAGCCACGGCCGCGTCGCCATCCGGCGCCAGCGTGCCAGCCCTTCCCCCGCCTGCGGGTCGGCCGCCGCCGCCTTGAAGGCAAGCTGGCCGGTGCTGTCCAGCACGATGTTCGCCATCCACAGGGCCAGCACGAGCGGGGTCATGCCGACACGGGCTCGGCGTGGCGCTGCTCGGCCACGGCACGGAAGAATCGGGCGGACCGCTCGATCAGCGTGCGCCGCTGCTTGTCGATGGTGATCATGTGGTAGCTGTCCTCCAGCAGCAGCAGCTCGGACGGCGCGCTCACCCCACGCAACACCAGCTCGGCGTTGCGCACGCTCGCCACGTCGTCGTCGCTGGCGTGCGCCACCAGGCAGGGCGAGGTGACCTGGTGCAGCTGCCGGCGCACGCGCTGCGACAGCAGGTACAGGTCGGCCAGCGAGTGCCAGGGATTGCCGAGCAGGCCGGCGATGGTGCTGTCGCCGCTGCGCATGGCGGCACTGACCTGTTCGCGCAGGCGTTCGTCGCGCAGGCCGTAGGGGGGCTGCTCGAGGAAGACCCGGTCGCGGCCGAGCCCCATCTTCTTGGCGAACGGCAGCAGGAAGGACAGCCGCGCCAGCCACGGAATGCTCCAGCCGTCGTAGCGGAAGGTCGCGCCGTAGACGCCCACGCCGGCGACCTGGCCGGGCCGGTCGGCGGCGAGCTTGAGCGCCAGCAGCGCACCCATCGACAGGCCGCCGACGAACAGGTGGTCGACCTTGCCGCGCAGCGCGTCGGCCGCCGCCTGCACGCTCGCGTACCAGTCGCGCCAGCCGGTGGCCAGCAGGTCCTCGGTATCGCCGCAATGGCCGGCAAGCTGCATGCCGTGCACGGTGAAGCCGGCGCCGTTGAGTCCCTTGCCGAGCAGGCGCATCTCCATCGGCGTGCCGGTCAGGCCGTGGATCAGCAGGACGCCGAGTGGGCCGCCCTCCAGGTAGAAGTCGGTCTTGCGGATCACGTCGCCTGCTCGGGAAAGTCCAGGGAAGAGCCTTGCACGGGCCCGTTTCAGCGGGCTTTCGCGGCCGCCGGCGCCGGCGCGCCGAAGCGCACCATCACCCGCTGGCCCACGCGCAGTGGCGTCGGCACGTCGAAGGCCAGCACGCATTCCACCGTGCGCGAATTGATCCGCTGCTGCGGGTCGTCCTCGAGCGCGGATGGGCCGACCAGCTGCCCGACACGCAGCACGTGCGCACGCCAGGGGCCGCCCTGCGGGTCGCCGTCGGCGGTGACCTGCGCGGCCATGCCGGGCTTGACCGCATCCATGTAGGCCTCGCTCAGGTCGGCCCGCACCAGGCGCGGCACATGCGGCAACAGCACGAAGAGCGGACCGGACTGGGCGGTCGCCAGCATGCCCGGCTGCGCGGCGACGTGGATCACGTCGGCGTCCAGCGGCGCACGCAGCGTGTGCTGCTCCAGCTCGAAACGCGCCGAGGCCAGTTTCTGCCCGGCGACGCTCACGGCCGCGTGCGCGGCCTGCTGTTGCGCGGCCAGCTCGTCCGCGGCCGCCCTGGCGTCGTCCGCGCTCTGCCCGTCGCCGGCGCCGGCGCGGGCTGCGGCCGCCAGGCGCCGGGCGCGCAGCCGTGCGGCAGCGAGCCGGGCGCCGATCAGCGAGACCTGCGCACGCGCCTGGTCCTGCTCCGCCTGCGCCGTGGCGACGGCGAGCCGCGCGGGCTGGGCGTCCAGCGCGGCCAGCACCTGGCCCCGGCGCACCGATTGCCCTTCGTGCACGTCGACCTCGGCCAGCCGGCCTTCGCGCGGCATGCCCAGGTTGAGCAGGCCGCCCTCGACGTCGATGCGCCCTCGCGCGACGGCGGCATAGGCGGGCGTCGGTGCCGCGGGGGATGGATCGTCGTGCTGGGTACAGGCCGCCAGCAGCAGGCAGGCCGGCAGCGCCAGGGCGCACAGCCGCCGGTGGTTCCAGCCGGTCATGGTCCGACTCCGTGCAGGGCGTGCGGCGGCGACAGGCGTCGGTCGCTGAGGATGCGGCCGTCTTCCATGGCCAGCACGCGGTCGGCGTGGCCGATCAGGCGGGGGTCGTGGCTGACGCACAGCACGGTGGTGCCGTGGTCGTGCGCGATGCGGTGGAGGATGTCGATGATCATTTGTCCGTTGCTGGCATCGAGCGCGCTGGTCGGCTCGTCGGCGAACAGCAGCTGCGGCTGCTTGGCCAGGGCGCGGGCGATCGCCACGCGTTGCTTTTCCCCGCCGGATAGCTCCGCAGGCTTGAGTTTCATGCGATGCGACAAGCCCACCTCCTCCAGCGAGCGTTCCGCCTGCTCACGCGCCTGCCGGCGGGAGAGGCCCAGGTAGTCCAGCGGCAGTTCGACCTGCTCGAGCGCGGTAAGTGCCGGGAAAAGGTTGAATCCCTGGAACACGAAGCCGGTGTGTTGCAGGCGGAAGTGTTCCAGCGCAGCACCGTCCAGGCCGCTCAGCTCGGTGCCGAGCGCGAAGACGCGCCCGGCATCGACCGGCTGCAGGCCGCTCAGGATCGCCAGCAGGGTGCTCTTGCCGCAGCCGGAGGGGCCCGAGATCAGGGTCAGTTCGCCCGCATGGATCGACAGCGACAGGCCGTCGAGCACCTGGGTGCGCGTGGCACCGGAGGCGAAGGCCTTGGCAATCGCCTCGGCGCGCAACGCAGGAAGAGTGGCGGTGGGCGCGTTCATCGCAGCAGGCTCGCCGGATCGGTGCGGCGCAGGCTGCGGATCGCGGCCAGTCCAGAGACCGCCGCGAGGCCGAGGGCGAGCACGACGCAGGCCAGCGTGACCGGCAGGTTCAGCACTACCGGCACGTCCTGCTCCCGCGCCAGCGCGAGCAGCGCGGCGCCGAGCACGGTCGCCCCGGCGAGGCCGAGCGCCCCCACCCAGAGCGCCTGCTCCAGCACCACCCAGCGCAGCGCGCCCACGCCTACGCCCAGCGCGTTGAGCGTGGCGTATTCCCGCATCGAACCGGCCACCGCCGCGACCAGCGTCTGGCTGGTGATGACGGCGCCGACCAGGAACACGATGCCGGCCAGGAACAGCACCCCTGCCCCGGCGCCGGTGTCGAACATCCAGTACAGCACCGAGCGCCGGGCGAACGCCTGCGCGGTCCACACCTGGTAGGGCCCGAAGGCGCCGTCGCCGCGCAGCCGCCGGGCCACCGCACCGGCCTGCGCCGGATCGCGCAGCCCGGCGACCAGGTAGGTGGGCTGGCCGTTGTCGCCCGGGTCGGTATCCAGTTCCCGCGCGGTCGCCAGCGAGCTGAGCACGTTGACGCCACCGAGCGCGCGCAAGCCGCTGCTCACCCCGACCACCCGCACGGTATGCCCGTTGATCGCGGCGGTACCGCCGATCGCCACGCCGAGCTTGTCGATGTCGGCGCGGTCGACGATCACCGCGTCCGGTTCGTAGAGCCGCGCGCGCAAGGTCGGCGACAGCGCACGCGCGAACAGCAGCCCGTCCGGGCGCGGGTCGATGCCGGAGACGAACACCGATTCGCCGCCGGTGTCGGTCGCGCCGCGCCAGTCCGCGTCCAGCCAGATGAACGGTTCCACCCGGGTGACGGCCGGATCCATCAGCAGCCGGGCCTGGATGTTCGGATCGATCGCGCGCCCCAGGTTGACGCTCTGCGTGCCCGGATAGCCGACCCACAGGTCGCCGTTCGAGCCGGTGATGTACACGCTGGCGCTGCCGAAGATGCCGAGCACGAGCGCGGCCTGCAGCAACTGCAGCAGGCCGGCGAAGCCGACCGCGAGCATCGCCGGCAGGAAGCGCCGCCACTCGTGCAACAGGGTCTTGCGGGCCAGGGCGACCATCAGTCGCGGTGCTCCGGTCGGGCGGCCAGTTCCGTGGCCGGCGGCGGTGCGCCGCCCAGGGCCTTGAACAGCGCGACGAACGCCAGGTCACGCCGGGCCCGGGCCTGGATCGATGCCTGCGCGGCCTGCCCGCGGGCGATCCGGCTTTCCTCGCGGTCGAGCGGACTGGCGAGCTTGAGGTCCACCCGCCTGGCCACGACCGCATCGGCGTGCGTGAGGGCGGCCAGGGCGTCGGCGCACCTGCGCTCGTCGTCGGTGCGTGCCTGCAGTCCGCCCAGCGCCGTTTCCGTCGCGGCGACCGCCTGCAACACCGATTGGCGATAGGCCAGCACACTGGCCTGGAGCTCGTGTCGCCTGGCGTGGTCCTGGGCGGCACGCATGCCCCAGTCGAACAGCGGGATGTCGATGATCGGGCCGGTGGAAAACAGGGCGTTGTCGTTGGTCCGGCGGTGCGTCTGGAGGTTGGTCGACCACACCAGCGAGCCGCCCAGCGCGAGGCTGGGGAAACGGTTGGCGTGGGCCAGGCCCGCTTCCCCGGCCGCGCGCAACACTTCGGCTTCCGCGCGCAGGATGTCCGGGCGCGCGCGCAACAGGTCGGCCGGGACCGCGCCGGCGCGCCAGTCACCGAGCGAGGGCAGCGGGTGGGGCTGGAGCCAGTCCGTGTCGGGTTCGGGGCGCCCGAGCAGCACGGCCAGTTGCTGCGCGCTTGCATCCACCGCTTCGCCCGGCTCGACCAGCGCCGACTCGGCCTGGTCGAGCGCCGCCCTCGCCCGCTCCACCTCGTCCAGCCCCGCCAGCTTCAGGCGCTGGCGGACCTGCAGCAGGGCGTACTCCTGCCTGCGTGCATCGCGGATCGTGCGCAACACGCCCAGCTGTTGCTGCGCCGCGCGCAGGTCGATCCAGTCGCGCACCACCTCGCCCACCAGCGAGAGGCGCGCGGCGCGCAGGTCCGCATCGGCGGTGGCGACATCGGCGCGCGCCAGGCGCTGCGTGGCCTGGCCCCGACCGAACAGGTTCAGCTCCCAGCTCGCGTCGAACCCCGCGACGAAGAAGGAAGCGCTGGCGTCCGGGTCGATGGCGTCGATCGTGGTGGCACGCAACTGCGGGCGGAAGCGTGCCTCGCTTGCCTTGTGCATGGCGCGGGCGGCGCGGACATGCTCGAGCGCCTGCGCGACATCCAGGTTGCCCGCCAGGGCCTGGTCGACCAGGGCATCCAGCTGCCGGTCCCCGAACGCGTGCCACCAATGGTGCAGATCGGTCGGCACCGCGGCGCCCGACCCGACGGTCGAGTGTCGCCAGTGGTCGGGCAACGGTGGCTGCAACGGCGGCACCTTGACGGCGGCGCAGCCCGCCACAGCGGTGGCCAGCACGGCGTGCGCCAGCCAGCGCAGGCCCCTCGTCCGGCCATGCGGGAGGCATCGTGTCATGGGTGGAAGGCTCCCCGGGGAGTGGTGGCCGGAAACAGGATCGCCACGCACAGGCCATGCGGCGTGGCGCGTTGATAGCTCACCCGCGCCCCGTGGCGCTCGGCGATGCGCTGGACGATCGCCAGGCCCAGCCCGGTGCCCTCCTGCGCGGTTCCAGGTACCCGGAAGAAGCGCTCCCCCAGGCGCGGGAGCAGTTCGTCGGGCACGCCGGGGCCATCGTCTTCGACGTGCAGTCGTACGCCCCCCGGGGTGGCGGTGAGGCCTACCGTGAGGTTCCTGCCGCGCCCGGCATAGCGCAGTCCGTTGTCGATCAGGTTGTCGAGCATCTCGTGCAGCGCGCCAGCATCGCCCATCACGAACAGCGGCACATGCTCGCCCTGGAAGCCGAGGTCCACGCCCGCGGCCAGGGCATCGCGAAGGCGCAGGCCGATGACCTCGGGCACCAGGCGGGCCATGTCCACCACCGCCCACGCCGTGGGCGCGCCCAGCGGCGACTGGGCACGCGTGAGTGCCAGCAGCTGGGCCGACGTGCGCGCCGTGCGCAGCGTGAGCTGGCGGATGTGGCCAAGCGCCTCCTTCACGGCCTGCGGCGTGCCTTCGGCCAGGGCGCTCTCCACGTTCAGGCTGAGCCCGGCCAGCGGGGTGCGCAGCTGGTGCGCGGCATCGGCGATGAAGCGCTCCTGCACTTCGAGGACGCATCGCAGCCGGGCGAACAGGCCATCGATCGTCCGCGTCAGCGGCAGGATCTCGCGTGGCACGTCGGTCTCGCCGATCGGCGTGATCTCGTGTTCGCGGGCGGCCAGGCGCGCGGTGAGCGGATTGAGCACGCGCAGGCCGTAATCCACGCCGAACCACACCAGCGACAACACCCCGAGGATCAACAGCGTCTGCAGCGGCACGGCCATCAGGAGGATCTCGCGCGCACGGCGGTGCCGGTCGCTGAGCGTCTCGGCCACGCTGACGGTCAGCGTGTCCGACGGGTCGGCACCCGGATGGAGGCTCACCACGGCCGCGCGCAGCGGACGCGTCCCCAGCGCGGTGTCGAACAGCAGGGGCGCGCCGCCCGCCGCGGGTGCCGGCGGCTGACGGTACCGCGCGTTGTCCGCGAGCATGCCGCGGCGCCGGCTGCGCACGCTGAAATAGGCGCGGCCGTCCGGGTCGTATTCGAGCAGGAAGCGGGCCTGCCGCGTGAGCCCGTCCTCCAGGTGGCCGGTGCGCAACATCTGCGCGAGCGCCAGCGCATCGTCGCCTAGGTCGCGGTCATGAACGCGGTTGGAGTAGGCCAGCGCCACGCCGTAGGTCAGCATGGCATCGAGCACCAGCAGCAGCCCGACGGGAATCAGCAGGAAGGCGAGCAGGCGCCGGCGCAGGCTGGGTTGCCACCGGGCGGCGGCCAGCGCCTGCTCAGTCACAAGCCTCCTCCTCCAGCATGTAGCCCAGCCCGCGGATCGTGCGCACGCCGGTGCCACAACCGCGCAGCTTGCGGCGCAGCCGGTGGATGGCGATATCCAGCCCGTTGTCGGTGAGGTCCTGGTCCCAGCTGCACAGGGAATCGACGAGCTGGGCGCGGCTGGTCAGTCGGCCGACGCGCACGGCCAGCGCGGCCAGCACGCCGAATTCGCGGGCGGTCAGCTCCAGTGCTTCCTCGTCGATCCAGGCGCGATGCCCCGGCAGGTCCACGCGCAACCGCCCTACCCGCAGCTCCGGCGTGCCCTTGCTGGTCATCCGCCGCAACAGCGCACGTACCCGGGCGTTGAACTCGTCGAGCGCGAACGGCTTGATCAGGTAATCGTCCGCACCGAGGTCGAGCACACGCACGCGTTCGCGCAGTCCTTCCCGCGCGGTGATGACCAGCACCGGCATTTCGCCGCCTCGCCCGCGCAGTCGCTGGAGCACATCGGCGCCGTCCATCCTCGGCAAGCCCAGGTCCAGCACCAGCATGTCGTAGGGGGCGTCGTGCAGGGCCGAGTCGGCGCGTGTCCCGTCATCGACGGTATCGACGGCATGGCCACCGTGGCGCAGCGCTGCCGCCACGCCTGCAGCGATGGCCACGTCGTCTTCCGCAATGAGGATGCGCATGGTCGTTTCCGGAAAAGCAATCAGGCCACATGACCCGATTCTCAGGGGGACTGCCTTCCACCACGGTTCCATCGAATGACGCGCGCTTACGTTCCCAATCGTGAGCGGCGGCGTCTTCAAATGTCCTTACGACGCCGTTGGTTTTCCGTTCGGCGCACTCGCTTTCACGCGGGTGCGCTCGCGAGGATCTTCCGCGCCGTTGCTTAGCCTGGACTTACACCCGGCAGCGCCATGCGCCGGGTCTTGCGTGCCGCGGCTCAAGGCTTGAAATGGTGGACGTAGCCCACGCTGAAGCCGCCGGGCAGCCAGCCGACGATCAGCGGGGAGTCGCGGTGCGACGCCCAGATGCCGATGCCGGTGCCGATGGCGGCACCGACCAGCACGTCGCTTTGCCAGTGCCCGTGGACCTTCACGCGGGCGACCGCATCGTAGGCTGGCAGCAGCGCCAGTGCGTAGACGGCCGGATGGTCGTCGCCATACCGGACCATGAAAGGCGTCACCGCCGCGGAGATCGCCGCGACCTCGCCGCTGGGAAAGCTCTGCCCGTGCTTGAAGAAGCGGTTGGGATCGTTCGTCTGCGAGGGGCGCTCGCGACCGAAGGCGTACTTGAGCGCCTGCGTCCCGACGCCGCTCACCACCATGGCGTCGACCGAGCGCCAGAAGGTATCGCCCAGCTCGTCGTGGTCCCCGAAGGCGAGCGCGCCCGCTCCCACCGTGATGATGGTGCCGTAGATGAGCGCCTTCTGGTTGCTGCGCTTCCAGATGCCGCTGTTGTCGTAGTGCAGGCGGTGGTCGATACCCAGGGGACCTCCGCTCGCGAGGGAGGTCCCGACGGGCGCAAGAGCAAGCACGAGCATCAGGAAAAAGCGCATCGCCGAATGCCTTCAGGCTGGAATGCCCCGGAGCGTAGGAACCCGCTCTTTCGGCTTCCTTTCGGGAGCCCCCATCAAAGCTCCTGCCAGCCCCAGTGGTCGAAAATCCAGGGCCCCGGCAGCTTCGAATGCAGCTTCACGAAGCAGGGTCGGGCGACGGGCAGCCGCAGGCCCAGGCACCCGCCCTCCCCGTGCGCGATGGGCGCGTCCCGCCACCGCCATTCTTCCGCACCGTTCGGGGTGGCCAGCAGCAGCCGCAGGGTGGACGCCAGCGGCCGGCGGATGCGCCAGGGCAAGTCGCCGCTGCCGCCGGACGCCGGATAGACGCAGAAGCGTTCTTCTCGCCGCACGTAGCGGAGCAGGCGCCTGCCACTCAGGGCCATCTGGGTCCGATGGCAGCGGATGGCCACTTCCTTGTTGACCTGCAGGCCGGCCATCGGGGGCCACGCAACCCAGCATGTGCCAGGACGTGGACGGCCATGGATGAGGTAGCCGAGCAGATGGTGCGGCTGCCCCCAGCGCGCGAGCGCCAGGCGCACGAGCACATGGCCTGCCCCGTGGTCCGGATGGCGGTCCGCCAGGTCCGGCACGATGACCAGGCCGGGCCGGAAGCCGGCCAGCTCGGCCTCCAGGGTCGCCAGCATGGTCGGCGCGTCGGACCTCAACGCGTCGGTCATGCCCAGGTCGGGCCATCCGAGCGACCTCCAGTCCTGCTCGGCCAGCCCGAGCGCCGCGAGCGCGAGCGACAGCTCCTGCCGTCGGCGCGCCGCCCAGCGTGCCCGCTCCCGCGGCCCGACGCGCAGGCGTCGTTCGAGCCAGCGCTGCGGCCAGGGATTGTTGTCGCCGCCGGTCAACACCAGCACGCGAACGCTGCCACCGGCACGGCGCACCCGCTGGATGAGCTGGCCGGTGGCGATCGTCTCGTCGTCCGGATGCGGCGCGATCACGAGCAGGCGGGTCTGCCGGTCGATCGGCGGGAGCTGCGACGGCATCAAGCCGGCTTCCCGGATGGCAGCCTCGGTCTCCAGCCACATGCCCATGCCTTGCTCCAGATCAGGAAGAGATCGCGTCCCGTCGGCACCACCAGCCAGTGCGGGCCGGCGCCGAGCATCCATCGGGAGGCCGGAACGCCGCCGTCCACGCTTCCCTGGCGCGGATGCACGCCGTCGCTCAGCGCGTAGACGCCCGGAAGCCGGATGGTGATCCGATGCCTGGTTCCACTGGCCGGCAGCCACATGCCCGCCATGTAGACGCCCGCGGTCCCGGGCAGATAGTTGCGTGCGGCAAAGGCCTGGTCCGGCAGGGGCAGGCGCTCGGGAATGAGCACCTTGGTGTCGTGCGCCACCAGAGCCGCCGCGATCCGGTCGGGGGCGAGACCATGCTCGAGGCGCCGCAGCTCCAGACTCTCCAGCACCGGGTAATACGGGCGTGGGCGGAAGATGGCGCCGCTCTTGGCGTCCATCACCGAGTCCGAAGGCGCCGTGCAGCGGAGCACCACGGCCAGGCGCGAGCGCTCGCCCGCGAGCGCGTCCCGCCAGGGCGGCGCGTGATGCAGGAGCCACCCGAACTCCAGTCCCGCCAGCAGCACGACCCATGCGGATGAACTCTGCGCGCCCAGCCACCCCATGGACGGCCGAGCTGCCGCTCCCACCAGGACCAGCGTCGCGGTCGGGATGACCGGCAGGAAGTCCTGGGGCGTGGACAAGGGCCAGGCCACCCAGATCAGCAGCATGTACAGCAAGGCCTGCAGGCCAAGGAAGGCGCGCCAGCGCGATGCCTCCTCGGCCACGCGATCCCGCCGCAGCCGGACGATTGCCGCGCCCACGATGGACGCCGCCACCAGCGCGTAGGTGACCTGGCGCCACAGGTGGCTGGGACCACCGGTGGGCTCCAGCCCGTAGGCCACCATGTCATAGTACGCCGGACCGAGATCATGCCGGCCGGCCAGCCAGGCCATCATCGCCAACGGAACCACCAGGCCGCCGGCGATCGCGGCCAGCGCAGGTCCGCGCCTGCCCGCCGGCGCCACTGGCCGGGCAACACCCGCAGCCACCCCGGCGACGAGCGCCGTCGCGAGCAGCGGCAGGGTCTTCTGCGAAACCGCCAGCGCCGCGCCGATGCACAGGCCCGCGACGAACCCGCGCCGGACGGACCGGTGCGCTCCCACCACCAGGGCCAGTGCCGCAAGCCAGAGCGCGGTCCACATGTCATCGGTGCGGAACTCGCCCATCTTCACGAAGAAGATCTGCATCAGCGCGGCGAGCAGCACCCCGGCAGCCGCGACGCGGGCCGTGTAGAGCCGTCGCGCCATCACCCAACTGGACCACAGCGCGAGGGCATACCAGGGAATCACCGCCAGCCGCAGCCACCACAGGATGTCCGCCCGCGGTCCCAGCCAGCGCATGTAATGCGCATACAGCAGGCCGAACAGGGGGCCGTGGTTGTCGAACGCATCGCGATACGGAGTGCCACCGATTGCGAGATTCCACGCGACATGCGCGTGCTGGGGCTCGTCCGAGTTGACCGGATAGGCGCCCAGCCACAGCACGCGCAGGGCGATCAGGAGGGCGAATCCGGCCCACCAGGGAAGCCAGGCCGCAGGTCGTGCGTGTGGGTGCATGCGGCGAACATAGAGTCGATGGTTTTCGCCTGGCTTTCCGCTCCGGTCGCCTTCGTGCGGCGCCACCGAGGCCATCAACTCATCCGGCAGGCCCGGCTGCGGACCTCGGTCGCATCGATCGTCAACTCATCCGTCCGGCGGTCGACTTGATGTGCTGGTATGCCATGCGACTTTGCGCGAGCGTGGCCACTACCACCACCTCGCTCAACCCTGTGGGCTTTGCGCCATCGGCCCGCAGTATTCGCGCAAATCCTCCGGTACGTCGTCCGGACACACGCCGCACTGCCGGTTGCCCGGCACGGCGTAGTCGATGAACTTCGGATACGGCAGATTCAGCCCGGCCATGATCGCCCTGAATTCCTCCAGCGTGCGATCGCCTCCCAGGCGCGGGTTGCGCCCCTGTTCCTGGGCGACCGAGGAGACGCGGCGGCCCTGGTAGTCATGGGCCGGGTAGACCAGCGTCTCGCCCGGCAGTGTGAACAGCTTTTCGCGCACGCTGCGGTAGAGCGCATCGGCATCGCCGTTCTGGAAATCGGTGCGGCCGCAGCCATCGATCAGCAGTGCGTCGCCGGTGAACACGCGGTCGTCCTGGCGGTAGGCAAAATGGCCGTCCGTATGGCCGGGCGTGTGCAGCGGGTGTAACTGGACGCTGCCCACCTCGAACGGGCGGCCCTCCTCCAGCCCGAGGTCGGCGCACGGCAGGCGGTCGGGCGCCGGCGCGGCGATGCGGCTGCCGGCGCGCTGCTTGAGTTCGCGCGCCGCGGTGATGTGGTCGGCGTGAATGTGGGTGTCCACGCTCCAGGCCAGCGTGAGCCCGAGGCGGTGCACCTCGCCCAGGTCGCGCTCGATCATCGTGATGACCGGGTCGATCAGCACCGCCTGGCCGGTGCGCTCGCAGCCGAGCAGGTAGGTGTAGGTACTGGATAGCGGTTCGAACAACTGACGGAACAGCATGGCTTCTCTCGCCTCCCCTGCGCTCAACCGCGCAGCGACTCGTAGAGCATGAACAGCGCCACCACGACGATGACGCCCGCGAACACCAGGTTGAGGGCGCCGCGTGTGCGGGCCAACCGCCGCGCGCCCAGCGCGCCCAGCCACCCGCCGACCACGCCGCCGCCGATGAACTCCACCGCTACGCGCCAGTCGACCAAGCCCGAGGCGGCATAGTTGATGGTGGTCGTGAGACCGAACGCACCGACCGAGAACAGCGACGTACCGATGGCGTGGATGATCTCCATGCCGCTGGCGAACATCAGCCCCGGCACGATCAGGAACCCGCCGCCGATGCCGAAGAAGCCCGCCAGGCCACCCGCCCCCAACCCGACCGCACCCAGCCGTGGCCACATGTGCGGCAGCGGGTAGCGGTCCGCGCCGCCCCGGCCACGTCCGCGCACCATCAGCGCGGCGACCACCAGCATGAGCAGTGCGAACAGCACCAGCAGGTGCCTGCCGTTGATCGCCTTGCCCAGGCTCGAGCCCAGGAACGCGCCGACCACACCGCTGGCCGCGAACACGAAGGCCACCTTCCAGCGCACGTTGCCGGCGCGCGCATGCGGCACGAGGTTGGCGAACGCGTTGGCGGCCACCGCCAGCGCACTGGTGCCGATCGCCACGTGTGGATCGCGCACGCCGACGACGTAAAGCAGCAGCGGCGTGGCGAGAATGGAACCACCGCCGCCGATCAGTGCCAGCGAGAAGCCCACGGCCGAACCGCACAACACGGCCAGCAGCCCGCCCGCCTCGGGCATCAGGACCATGCCGGCGTCCGGCGGTGGCGCCAGCGGCACGTGATCATCAGCTCAGGCATGCTGCCGCATCCCCCGCAACCGCGGGGCGATCGCGGCCAGGTCATAACCCGCGTCAGCGGCGATCCGCAGCAGCACGTCCGGTTCGGTCGCCGGGGCCGCCTGCAGCGCCCAGAGCGAGGTTGAACGGGTGCCGGTGCGGCAGAAGGCAAGCACCGGCGCGGGCAGCTCTTCGAGTGCCCGAGTCATGGCCTCGATGACCGCCGGTCCGTACTGGCC
>NZ_DASSES010000014.1:0-7995 GCF_035695185.1 Frateuria sp. | reverse complement strand
GGTGATGATGTCGTGCTCCAGCGGTTCGGGCGCCTTGGCCAATGGATGCCGTGGCGAGATAGCAAACACCCAGTCCATCGAGCCCAGTTCGAACCAGCGAAGTTTCGGGATTGCCGGTGGCTCGTTGGTGGCGCCCACGATCAGGTCCGCACGACCTTCGCGCAGGGCTTCCCAAGTCCCACCCAGCACCTCGTGCGTGAGGCGCAGGGCAACGCCGGAACCCAAGGCGTCGAAGGCACGGATCACCGGCAGCAGCAGTTCCATCTCCAGGATCTCGTCGGTGACGATCCACAGGCGGTCTTCCCAGCCGCTGGCGACCTGCCTAACCCGCTGGGTCAGGCGCGACACGTCCAGGCTCAGCCGTGCCGCCTCCCGCGCAAGCAGGTGGCCGGCCGGCGTCAGTTGCAGTCGGTAGCGCCGGCGATCGAACAGCAGGGCGTCGAAACGCGCCTCCAGCTGGCGAGCGGCATGGGAAATGGTCGACGGCGCCTTGCCCAGTCGCGCTGCGGCACGCGACAGGCTGCCGGTCTCGCGGATCGCCTCCAGCAGAGCCAGTTCGTCCTCCGACAACATGTTCGGCCTCTTCGAACGAGTGCGTCGAAGCGATGGTACGGCAAGTGCGGGGGAGGGGATCAGGATGGCATCCACTCCCTACCACTCCCCCCTACGGAGACACACCATGAATCGCTTTGAAGGCAAGAACGTCCTCGTCACTGGCGGCACCAGCGGCATCGGCCTGGCCGTCGCCCGTGCATTCGCCGCCGAGGGCGCCCGCGTCGTGATCACCGGCCGCGACGCAGAGGCGCTGGGCCAGTCCACCTCCGAGCTCGGTACACGCGCCGTCGCACTTCGCAACGACGCCAGCCATATGGGCGACGCGCACGAACTCGGCGCCACGCTGCTCGGCATGGGCATCAAGCTCGATGCCGTGTTCCTCAATGCCGGTACGGCGAGGTTTGCGCCATTCGCCGAGGTCGACGAGTCGCTCTGGGACCTGAGCTTCGACACCAACGTCAAGGGTGCCTATTTCCAGCTGCAATCGCTTTTGCCGCAGCTCAACAGCGGCGCGTCGATTGTGCTCAACGGCTCGATCAATGCACACATCGGCATGCCGGCCTCGTCGGTCTACGCCGCCAGCAAGGCCGCGCTGATTTCGCTGGCCAAGACGCTCTCGGCCGAGCTGTTGCCGCAGGGTGTGCGGGTGAACGTGGTCAGCCCGGGACCGATCCACACGCCGCTGTACGGCAAGCTCGGCATGGATGCGGAAACGCTGGAGGCGACCGCCGCGCAGATCCAGGCGCAGGTTCCGCTGGGCCGCTTCGGCCGTCCGGAGGAAGTCGCCGCCACCGTGTTGCACCTGGCCTCGCCCGAGTCGGCGTTCATCGTCGGCAGCGAGATCGTCATCGACGGCGGCATGAGCCAGCTCTGACGCCCATTCCCGCGCGCCGGCGCTGGCCGGCGCTCACACCCGCAGGAGAAAACCATGACATCCCGCACCTTCCTGGTCACCGGGGCTAGCAAGGGTATCGGTCGCGCGCTATCCGAGCGGCTGGCTCGAGCCGGGCACCGGGTTATCGGTATCGCCCGCCAAGGCGGCGACGCTAGCTTTCCCGGCGAGCTGGTTTCGCTGGACCTTTCCGATCGCCTCGCCACGGAGCGGACTTTGGGCGAACTGACCGCGCGCCACGCCTTCGACGGCGTGGTGAACAACGTTGCGCTGGTCCGTCCGGATCGCATCGGCGAGGTGGACCTCGCCACGCTGGACGCCACCCTCGCGCTCAACCTGCACCCGGCGGTGCAGACCGTGCAGGCGCTGCTGCCGGGCATGCGCGAGCGCGGCTGGGGCCGTGTCGTCAACATCGCCAGTCTCACCATCCTGGGCATGATCGAGCGCACTTCGTATGCGGCGGCGAAGAGTGCCATGGTCAGCTTCACCCGTTCGTGGGGGCTGGAACTCGCTCGCACAGGGATCACCGTCAACGCGGTTTCGCCCGGTCCCACCGAAACGGTGCTGTTTCGCGAGAACAACCCGCCCGGTAGCGAGGGAGAGAAGCGCTACCTCTCCTCGGTACCGATGAACCGCTTCGGTAGGCCCGAGGAACTGGCAGCCGCGATCACGTTCCTCCTGTCGGAGGAGGCGAGCTTCATCACTGGGCAGACGCTTTACGTCGACGGCGGTGCCTCGATCGGCAGGTTGCCGTTCTGACGTCCGGCCGGTTCCTCGGGAACTTTCCCGCGAGCTCGGGAAGGTGCCGACGGGACATCGAGCGGGACATGCCAACCGTGGCAGGAATGATCAATCGCCCCGCAGGGCAGGTACGCCAGCATGCGATGGCCGTCCTTTGCCCAACGGCACCGGAGTGGCAACCGCAATGGTGGGCTTCCGTTCGGCCACCTACAGCACCTCTTTTTCAGCAAGCGGCAACGATAACGACCCGGTAACACGATCATGAGACTCGAAGGAAAAACAGCCCTTGTAACCGGCGGCAGCGCCGGCATCGGCTTCGCAGCGGCGCGCGCGTTCGCGATGGAAGGCGCCAGCGTCTATATCACCGGCCGACGCCAGCAGGAGCTGGATGATGCCGCGACCGCCCTCGGCCCAAGGGTCACCGCCGTGCGGGCTGACGCCGCCAGCGTGGAGGATCTGGATCGGCTCTACGCGCAAATCGCGAGCGAGCGCGGGCACCTGGATGTGCTTTACGCCAATGCCGGCTTCTATGAGTTCGCCCGACTGGGCGAGATCAACGAGGCGCATTACGACCGTCACTTCGACACCAACGTCAAGGGCCTGCTGTTTACCGTGCAGAAGGCGCTCCCGCTGATGCGGCGGGGCGCCTCGGTGATCCTCACCGGCTCCATCGTCGCCTCGCGGGGCGTGCCCGCCTTCAGCGTGTACAGCGCGACCAAGGCGGCGGTGCGCGCCTTTGCGCGCGGCTGGGCCGTGGATCTGAAGGAGCGAGGCATCCGGGTCAACGTGATCAGCCCGGGGCCGATCGATACGCCCGGGCTCGAGGGCCTGGCCGGCAGCCCGCAAGCGGTCGATCCGCTCAAGCGCGAACTGGCCGCCACTGTCCCGCTCGGACGTATGGGCCTGCCCGAGGAAATCGCGCGCGCCGCCGTCTTCCTTGCATCGGACGAGGCCAGCTTCGTCACCGGCGCCGAGCTTGCAGTTGACGGCGGCGCGGGGCAGGTCTGATCCCACCACCAGGCTGCCATACACGTCACGTGCGCAGGCAGCGCCATTGGAGAACCACGATGAAAATTTCGCCCTCACGCAGCGCCGTGCTGCTGGCTGGTATCGCACTGGGCCTTGTCGGCCCGGCTTTCGCTCACGAGCCCCGGGCACAGGAGGCCATCATGCCGGTGATGCAGCAGGCCATCCCGGAACTGCCGGGCAAGGTCGTTCGCATGGTGGTGGTCAGCTACAAGCCTGGCCAGTCGTCCGATGCGCACATGCACCCGGGATCGGTGTTCGCCTACGTGGCGCAAGGCAGCGTGGTCTCGCAACTGGAGGGCCAGCCGCCACGCACCTACCGACAGGGCGAGGGCTGGTACGAAACGCCGGGCGTCCATCACCTGGTCTCGCGCAACGCCAGCACGACGGAACCGGCTACCTTGCTGGTCTGGGCCATCAGCGGGCTGAACCAGCCTGTGAAGCTGCCCCTGCCCGCGTCGGGCGCGACGCCACTGGCGCAGTTGCCCGTGGTGGGCCATTGATTGACGCACGAGGTTGCGGGGGGGCGCAGGGATGGCGGTGTCCCGGGTCGCGTATGACTTTGTGTCGGACACTGAGCTGGCCCTGCGCGCGACCATGCCGGGGGCTCATGGTCGCGCGCAGGGCGCGCTCCCGCGGTAGGCGGCTTGCCTCCTATCCGGCCGCGGCCGACGCCAGGGCGGCGTCAAGGGTGATCCTGGCGCGCAGCAGCTTCGAGACCGGGCACTTGGCTTTGGCCTGATCCGCCAACTGCTCGAAAGTTTGTGCGTCGATGCCGTCGATCTCCGCACGCATGGACAGATCCACCGATGTGATCTCGAAGTCGTTGAACTGCTGCTCCAGCGCAACCTCGGCGGAGACGAACAGCTGCCTGGGCGTGTAGCGCGCTTCGCCCAGCACGAGCGCGAAGGCCATGGCAAAGCAGCTGGCGTGCGCCGCCGCGATCAGCTCTTCCGGGTTGCTTCCGGGCTGGCCCTCAAAGCGGCTGGCCACGCCGTAGGGGTACGAGCGCAGCGCCCCGCTTTGCGTGGAGATGTTCCCCATGCCTGCCGGAAAGCCGCCTTGCCAGACCACTGATGCGCTTCGCTTAATCTTCATGCGTAAAACCTCGTGTCAGAAGTGGAAGGAAACGCCCACGTTGTAGATGACAGGGTTCAACGTGACGCGTGCGGTCGCGGGAACCAGGCCGCCCGGTCCCTGCGCCCATCCGGTGGCGCGCACGGCCACCCAGATCTTCTTGGCATCGACGAACAGTGCGTAGCGGTCGTTGAGGCGGTACTCCACGCCCAGTTGCAACGCCGAGCCCGAGCCGTTGCGCACGCCCAGGTTACGGATGGCGGCATCGTTCGTATCCAGAATCACGGTGTAGTTCAGGCCGGCGCCGATGTAGGGCTGCCATCGGCTCCCGGTAGGGAAGTGGTACTGCAGTGCGAGCACTGACGGACCGTACGTGGCCTCGCCGAGCTTGCCCGCCGAGGCTAGGCTTCCTTCGCCATAGATCTTGGCCGTGGGCGGTACCCCGAGCGTCAGTGCGACGGACCAGTTCGGTGCGATGTAGTAGCCGCCTTCGAACGCCACGCCGATGTTGTGGCGCACGGTGGCGCTTCCGCCGGGGATCTGCTGGCCCGCGATCGCAGCCTGTGCGCTGGCGTGGAAGTCGGCGTAGGCCGCACCTCCGCGTATGAACCAACGCTGCGCTTCGGCGGCCGACACTACCGCAGGGAGGGCGAGCAGGCAGCCGTACAGGATACGTAAGGCTCGAGTCTCCATGGCGGTCAGAACGGATAGGCCGAGCGCGTGTGTTGGATCGAGATCCAATGCGCCCGGGTGAACGCCTGGATCATGCCGGTGCTGCCGAAGCGTCCGATCCCGGAGTTCTTCTCACCACCGAAGGGCAGGGCAGGCATGTCGATTGCGGTGATGTCATTCACATGGGTCATGCCGGCTTGGACGCCCTGCGCAAAGCGTTCCGCCCGGTAGGTGTCCCCGCTCAGCACCGCGCTGGTCAGGCCGTATTCGGTGTCGTTGGCCATCTGCAACGCCTCGTGCTCGTCGCCGGCGCGCATCAGCGGAGCGATCGGGCCGAAGATCTCGTGGCGTCCCAGCGCCATCGAGGGAGTCACCCGGTCGAACACGTGCGGCGGCAGCACCAGGCCCTGGGCCGGCTGCCCGAGGCGCAGACGTGCGCCCTCGGTCTTCGCGATGTCGACCATCACGTTGAGGCTGTCCAGCTGGCGCCGGCTGATGATCGGGCCGATGACCGTGTCCGGGTCGTTGGGATCGCCGACCTTCAAAGTCCGGGCATAGGCCAGGAAGCGGTCAACGAAGGCCTCGTAGATCGGCGCCACTACGATGATGCGGTTGGCCGCGATGCACATCTGTCCTTGGTGCAGGAACTTCGCCACACCGGCCTGGTGCACCGCGTGGTCCAGGTCGACGTCATCCAATACCACTAGCGGGCCGTTGCCGCCCAGCTCCAGCATCGCCTTCTTGATCGTCGGCGCGGCGGCCGCCAACTGTCCGATGTGCCGACCCACGCGGGTGGACCCGGTGAAGGAGACGACCCGGGGCACGGGATGCTGCACGAGGCCGTCGCCGATAGTCTGGTTGTCGCCGACGAGCACATTGAGCACACCCGGCGGCAAACCGGCTTCCTCGAACATCCGCGCGATCAGCAGTCCTCCGGTCACGGGCGTCTCGGATGCCGGCTTGAGCACCACCGCATTGCCCAGCGCAAGCGCAGGGGCCACCGAACGCACGCTTAGGTGGAGCGGCCAGTTCCACGGGCTGATGACCGTGACCACGCCGACGGGGACGCGATAGACACGGTTTTCTTTGCCCGGGTAGTCGCCGGCGAGGATCTGGCCCTCCAGTCGCGAGGGCAGGGTGGAGGCTTCCAGCATGCTGGCGTGCACCGCCCCCCATTCGATTTCCGCCTTCGTCCGCGTGCTACCTGATTCGCGGATCAGCCAGTCGACGATTTCCCCGTGCCGCCGTTCCATGACCTGCGCCACGCGCCGGAACACATCCGCACGCTGCACTGGCAGCGCATTGGCCCAGCCTGGCTGGGTCGATTGCGCGCAACGATAGGCCAGCTCAACGTCGCGCATGTCCGCCTTGCTGATGCGCGCCACGCTCTGGCCGGAATAGGGATCGCGCACGTCCAGCTCCTCGCCGGTGTGCCCGCTGCGCCAGGTCCCTCCGACATAGAGCTGCGAAAAGGCATATCCCGACGGAACAGCCGCCATAGAGACATCTGCTTTCATATGTGATCCCGTGCCTGTTGGTGAGCTCAGGCTAGGCCGTGGGTGCTCCGCGGGATTGAACAAATGGACGGCTGCTTGGCCGTTCTGGCAGGCCAATTAGCGCCATCGCGGAAGGCGCGGATTGGTCAAACGCCGCACCGATCGTGCAAGCGCGCGAATGCCGTCACGGCTAGCGTTCCCACAGCCTGGTTTGCCATGGGGCACACCACGGCATGTGGCCACATCAATCGGGAGACCGCCATGGCGAAGGTGCTCGTTCTCTACTATTCCGCGTACGGCCACATCGAGGCATTGGCCTATGCCATGGCCGACGGGGCACGCAAGGGCGGTGCGCAGGTGGATGTCCGCCGCGTCCCGGAAACAGTGCCGGAAGAGGTCGCGCACAAGGCACACTTCAAACTGGACCAGGCCGCTCCCGTCGCCGATTCGGCCGAACTGGAGCACTACGACGCGATCATCGTCGGCACCGGCACGCGCTACGGTCGCATGTCCTCGCAGATGGCCGCCTTCCTCGACCGCACCGGTAGCCTGTGGGCGCGCGGCGCGCTCAATGGCAAGGTCGGTGCCGCCTTCGCCTCCACCGCGACCCAGCATGGTGGCCAGGAAACGACACTCTTCTCGATCATCACCAACCTGCTGCATCTAGGCATGGTCATCGTGGGCTTGCCCTACAGCCACCCCGGCCTGAGTGTGCTTACCGAAGTCGCCGGCGGCGCGCCCTATGGGGCCACCACCATTGCAGGCGGCGACGGCTCGCGCCAACCCAGTGAGGTGGAATTAGCAGGAGCGCGTCACCAGGGTGAGCTTGTAGCAGTGACTGCCACCCGATTATTCGGATGAGTGCCGTGGGTTAGGGAAAAGCGTCCGCCGTGTGGGTCCCTGGCGTCGGCGGGCTGGACGCCATGGCGCGCGGAGTCGTCGATAAGGGACGGTCATCAGGGGAGCGCAGGTCCGCTCTCGACCCTAAGCAGACATCGTCCTCGCCGTGAACCGTCGGCAGGTCCTGCTTTGCCAACATCGATTAGCCGGACGGGCCGAGTGCAGATTGGCCTCCACCCGAGGGCGCCTGACTCTGTGACGGCCGCTTCCGACCCTGGGCGGCCGCACGTAAGTCGTACTGCTGTCGTTGAAGGCCCCTTTAGCCTGCATTCCCCGGCTGTTTGACTTTGGGCTTCGCTGCCTTCGTTGCAGTCTGCTCCGCCTTCGCCTTCCCGGCCGCTTTCTGCTTGGCGAATTGGCGCACCCCTTCAGCCATGTCCTTGGGGATGGACACGTACTTGATCACCTCATCGATGATCTCGGGACTTAGGAACAATGGCGAGTTGCCTGCTTCCCAGTCTGGTCGCATCTTCACGGCCTTGCGGCGAGACGGACCGAAGAACAGGTTGTTCCAGATTAGTGCTTCACGCGCCGGGTGGCCACGGTTTTCGATGATTTTTTCCAGAATGCCCCCCGTAATACATGTACCTTTTTCGTGCGCCTTCTTCGCCCTATGAACGCGATCAAGCTCATGGG
>NZ_DASSES010000013.1:0-6727 GCF_035695185.1 Frateuria sp. | reverse complement strand
GCCCTACCCGCAGCACGCCGCTGCCCCCGCCCAGCCACCGACGCTTCGCCCGCACCGAAGCCCTGCCGGCCACCGGCGAGCCGGTCGCCGCGCGCGACGGCCGCGTGCTGCACCTGCGTCCGATCGAGCCTGGCGACGTGGCCGCCCTGCGCCGCTGCTTCACCCGCCTGCCGGCGGAGGACATCCGCCGCCGCTTCATGCACACGTTGACCGAGCTCCCCGAGCCGATGGCGCAGCGGCTGTGCCACATCGACCCGGAGACCGAGGCGGCGTTCGTGCTGATCGACGACAGCGTGTCGCCAGCCGAGCTGCGCGGCGTGGGCCGCGTGTTCATCGACACCGCCACCGACACCGCCGAGTTCTCGGTGCTGGTCGAGCGCGACTGGACGCGCCTGGGCCTGGGTGCCGAACTGATGCGCCGCCTGGTCGCCACCTGCCGCGAACGCGGACTGGCCGAGATCTGGGGCTACGTGCTGGTGGAGAACCGCCCGATGCTGCGCCTGTGCAGCGAACTGGGCTTCACCTCGCGCATGGTGCCGGACGAGCCGGGCGTCGCGCAGATCACCCTGCGCCTCTGAGCCGACGCGCTTTCCCAGTGAGCAGTGAGCCCATGCGGCCCCCTTCCCGGCAAACCGGCGAAGGCGGCCGGGTTGGGCGCGCCTGCGGACAGGGCCTTCCCGGCCGGCGGGTGGAGGATGCACAGCGGCGGATGAGCGCTTTCCGGAGCGCACACCACCCACCGCGCTAAACTTCTCCGCTTTCCCCGCAGCGCCCTTGTGCTGCGCGACAAAGCGCGACTCCATGCCCCCGATCCCCCACCCGCCCCTGCCCACCACGCCCAAGCAGCGCCGCTACTGGACCCCGCCCCACGGGTCCTCGCGCGCCCTGCTGATCGCCGAAGCCGCACGCGACCACGCCGGCCTGCTGGTGGCGGTCACCCGCGACACCCAGCGCGCCTCGGCGCTGGAGGACGAGCTGCGCCTGTTCGCCGGCGACCTGCCGGTGCTGCACTTCCCCGACTGGGAAACGCTGCCCTACGACGTCTTCAGCCCGCACCCGGAGATCGTCTCCCAGCGCATCGCCACGCTCTACCGCCTGCCGGGCATCACCCGCGGCGTGCTGGTGGTGCCGGTGGCCACGCTGATGCAGCGCATCGCGCCGCGCTCGCACATCACCGGCGCCGGGCTGGTCGTGGCCAAGGGCCAGAAGCTGGACCTGGCAGCCGAGCAGCGGCGCCTGGAAGCGGCCGGCTACCGCCACGTGCCGCAGGTGGCCGAGCCCGGCGACTACGCCGTGCGCGGCGCGCTGATCGACATCTTCCCGATGGGCACCGCCGAGCCCTACCGCATCGAACTGTTCGACGACGAGGTCGACTCGATCCGCAGTTTCGACCCGGAGACCCAGCGCTCGCAGCAGCCGGTGGACAAGGTCGAGCTGCTGCCCGCCCGCGAGTTCCCGCTCACCGAAGAGGCGGCCAGGGAATTCCGCACCGCCCTGCGCGAGCGTTTCCCGATCGACATCCGCCGCTGCCCGCTCTACCAGGACATGAAGGAGGGCGTGACGCCCGGCGGCATCGAGTACTACCTGCCGCTGTTCTTCAGGCAACCCGCCACGCTGTTCGACTACCTCGGGGAAGGCGCGCTGTTCGTGCTGGGCGAAGGCGCCGGCGAGGCCTCCGACCAGTTCTGGGCGAACACGGCTGCGCGCTACGACCAGCGCGCGCACGACATCGAGCGCCCGGTGCTGCCGCCGGCCGAGCTCTACCTCTCGCCCGAACAACTGCGCGAGCAGCTCAACAAGCGCCTGCGCGTGGAAGTGGTGCCTTCGGGCCACGAGTACGCCGTCGACACCGGCACCCTGCCCGCACCCGAGGTACCGCTCAACCGCAAGGGCGAGGAACCCGGCACCTCGCTGCGGCACTTCCTCGAAAGCTACCCCGGCCGCGTGCTGATCGCCGCCGATTCGGCCGGCCGCCGCGAGGCGCTCGCCGAGACGCTCGCCGGGGCCGGACTCAGGCCTGACGCTGTGGACGGCTGGAACGGCTTCCTGCAGGCCGCGGCCACGCGGCTGGCGATCAGCGTCGCCCCGCTGGAACAGGGCTTCGCCCTCAAGCAGCCGACGATCACCGTGCTCACCGAGCGCGAGCTCTACGGCGAGCGCGTGCGCACCGACCGTAAGCGCCGCCGCGGCGCCGCCCGCGATCCGGACGCGATCATCCGCGACCTCACCGAGCTCTCGGTCGGCGCGCCGATCGTGCACGTCGACCACGGCGTGGGCCGCTACCAGGGCCTGGTGTCGATGGAACTCGGCGGCATGGAAGGCGAGTTCCTGGTCATCGAGTACGCCAAGGGCGACAAGCTCTACGTGCCGGTCGCGCAGCTGGGCCTGGTCAGCCGCTACTCCGGTACCGCGCCCGAGCTGGCACCGCTGCACTCGCTCGGCGGCGATGCGTGGGAGCGCGCCCGCAGGAAGGCCGCCGAGAAAGTCCGCGACGTCGCCGCGGAGCTCCTCGCCATCTACGCCCAGCGTGAAGCGCGCGGCGGCGAGTCGATCAGCATCGACCGCGGCATGGTCGAGGACTTCGGCAGCAGCTTCCCGTTCGAGGAAACGCCCGACCAGGAGCAGGCGATCGATGCCGTGCTCGGCGATCTGGCCGCACCGCGCGCGATGGACCGGGTGATCTGCGGCGACGTCGGCTTCGGCAAGACCGAGGTCGCGCTGCGCGCCGCCTTCGCCGCGGCCACCGCCGGCAAGCAGGTGGCGGTGCTGGTGCCCACCACCCTGCTCGCCCAGCAGCACTACCGCAACTTCGCCGACCGCTTCGCCGACTGGCCGGTGAAGGTCGACGTGCTCTCGCGCTTCAAGTCGACCAGGGAAGTCAACGACGCACTCAAGCGCCTGGCCGACGGGCAGATCGACGTCATCGTCGGCACCCACAAGCTGCTGCAGCCGGACATCAAGTTCAGGAACCTCGGCCTGGTCATCGTCGACGAGGAGCAACGCTTCGGCGTGCGCCAGAAGGAACAGCTGAAGAAGCTGCGCGCCGAGGTCGACCTGCTGACCATGACCGCAACGCCGATCCCGCGCACCCTCAACATGGCGATGGCCGGCCTGCGCGACCTCTCGCTGATCACCACGCCACCGGCGCACCGCATGGCCGTGCGCACGTTCATCAGCACCTGGGATCCGGCGACCATCCGCGAGGCGTTCCAGCGCGAGCTCTCGCGTGGCGGCCAGGTGTACTTCCTGCACAACGAGGTCGATTCGATCGAGCGGACCGCGCGCGAGCTCGAGGAGCTGATTCCCGAGGCGCGCATCGGCATCGCCCACGGCCAGATGCCCGAGCGCGAGCTCGAACGCGTGATGGCCGACTTCCACCGCCAGCGCTTCAACGTGCTGGTGTGCACCACGATCATCGAGACGGGGATCGATATTCCCACGGCCAACACCATCATCATCGACCGCGCCGACCGCTTCGGCCTGGCCCAGTTGCACCAGTTGCGCGGCCGCGTCGGCCGCTCGCACCACCGCGCCTACGCGTACCTGATCGTGCCCGACCGCAAGGCGATCACCGCCGACGCGGAAAAACGTCTCGAAGCACTCGCCTCGCTGGAAGAACTGGGCGCGGGCTTCACCCTGGCCACCCACGACCTGGAGATCCGCGGCGCCGGCGAACTGCTGGGCGAGGAGCAGTCGGGGCAGATCCAGGAAATCGGCTTCGGCCTCTACACCGAACTCCTCGACCGCGCGGTGCGTGCGCTCAGGTCCGGCAAGGTGCCCGACTTCGACCTCTCCTCCGAACACGAGACCGAGGTCGAACTGCACCTGCCCGCGCTGATCCCGGACGACTACCTGCCCGACGTGCACACCCGCCTGACCCTCTACAAGCGCATTGCCAGTGCGAAGAACGAGGACAGCCTGCGCGACCTGCAGGTGGAGATGATCGACCGCTTCGGCTTGCTGCCGGAGCCGACCAGGACCCTGTTCGCCCTGTCCAGCCTCAAGCTGATGGCGACGCCGCTCGGCATCCGCAAGCTCGACCTGGGCGCCAACGGCGGTCGCCTTACCTTCCGCGACAAGCCCGAGATCGAGCCGATGGCCATCATCCGCCTGATCCAGAGCCAGCCGCGCATCTACAAGCTCGACGGCCAGGACAAGCTGAAGATTGCCCTCGAGCTCCCCGGCGCCGCCGAACGCATCCGCGCCGCCCAGGAACTCCTCGTCCAGCTGGGCGCCCGCCGCCCCGCCTGATGCACGTCACCGTGCGCGACCTGCTCCCTCTCCCGCCGGGAGAGGGTTGGGGCGAGGGGCCGGGGCTCGCCGGGAGGCCTGCCGACTACCCCCGATCCAGCGGACTCACCACCGCCAGCCCGCCCCGATTGAGCACATGCGTATAGATCTGGGTCGTCGCCACATCCTTGTGCCCGAGCAGTTCCTGCACGGTACGGATGTCCTGCCCGGCCTCCAGCAGATGTGTCGCGAACGAATGCCGCAAGGTATGCGCACTGACCGGCTTGAGCACGGCCGCCGCTCGACAGGCTCGCTTCAATGACCGACTGAGGACGGCGTCATCGAAATGGTGCCGCCGCTCGGTCCCGTCCCGCGGATCGCGCGAGCGCTTCGGCGAGGGAAACACGTACTGCCAGCCGGGCTCACGCGCCGCCCCCGGATACTTGCGCGCCAGCGCATGAGGCAACCAGACCGCGCCGAAGCCCTCCGCCAGATCGTATGCATGCATCTGCCCTGCACGCGCGATCTCACGGCGCATCGGCTCGACCAGCGTACGGGGCAACATCGTGTGCCGGTCCTTGGCCCCCTTGCCGTCGCGCACCGTGATCTCGCCCCGGTCGAAGTCGACGTCCTTCACCCGCAGGCGCAGGGCCTCCATCAGCCGCATCCCGGTGCCATACAGCAGGCTCGCCAGCAGCCACGGGCGCCCATCCATTTGCGCCAGCACCCGCACGACCTCCTCCCGCGAGAGCACCGTCGGAACCCGCTGAGGGCGCTTCGCCCGCACCACTCCATCCAGCCAGGGCAACTCCACCGCCAGCACGTCGCGATACAGGAACAGCAAGGCGGAAAGCGCCTGGTTCTGCGTGTTGGGCGACACCCGCCCCTGCACCGCCAGACCGGACAGGAACGCCTCCACTTCGGCGGCCCCCATATCCCGCGGATGCCGCTTGCCGTTGGCCAGGATGAACCGCCGTATCCACCCCACGTAGGCCTGTTCCGTCCGCAGGCTGTAGTGCTTGACCCGCAACACCCGCCGCACCTCATCCAGCAAGCGGGGCGGCCGCCCCGTGCCAACCATACGGTTTATTTCCCCGCTTCCGCCGGAATAAGTCATAGCACCCCAAATGTGCAGATATGCACCGGACATGCTGAGCCGACGCGGGGGCCGCCAACAACGGCCAGGCGCTTGATCTTTCGTAGGATTCTTCCGACTTGACCGCACACAGCCCACGGGCGACGATCGGTGCATATGCCCCGATTCGGGGTCTACTAAGCGTTAGACCTCACATGCAGCCTTTCGTGAACGCCATACTTCCGCAACACGTTTCAGTTGCCAATCCGTCATCGGATCTCGTTGACAGGTTTTTTCCTGAGGTGGTCATAGCTCAAGGGCGGGAGGAGGCGCGACTGCCTTACTCGGGGCAAGATGAGTTGGCAGTGCTTCTCACCCGGCTGCAATCATTGGCCATCCCGTTTGTTGCAGCAGGTCCAGGCTGGCATCCTGCGGCAGTCTTTCAGCATCTTCGGTCGCAACATTTGGTCAATGGTCCCATCCCAACTATCGTATGGTCGGGTACCGGCAAGCCCGAGCTTGGCGAGGTCTAACAGTTCATTCGAGGCGGACGGCTTCGCCGCCGCTCAATTCCAGCGTTAGCCGTCAACAGCAACCATGCCCGCATCTGAGTTTGTAAAAGCGGTTGATGAGATCCAGCGAGCTTTGCGTCCTTCTTTGAAGGAACATGGCTTCAAGGTTCGTGGCCGGACATTCAATCGCGTGACTGAAGATGGCCTCACTCAAGTCATAAACCTGCAAATGGGTCCTTCGGACCCGCCCGGTACGACGTACATCCCTGGACGCCGTGAAAACATGCATGGGCTGTTCACTGTAAATCTCGGTGTGTACATCCCGGAGGTTTCAGAGCTACACGGTGGCGGCGCAGCTAAATCGTGGGTCCAAGAGTACTACTGCTCAATCCGCAGCCGCCTTGGCCCTACTAGCGGTGCCACGCAAGACTTGTGGTGGCACGCTCGCAGTCCGGCTGACGCCGTAGCCGATATCCAGCCGCTGCTAATGTCATATGGCCTCCTTTTCTTAGACCGCTTTGGCACCAGAGACCTTGTACTTCGTGAGTTGGACGGACACGGGGAGAACTTGGAGTACTGCGCTGTGCCAAGAATAGTGTGCGCCATCATTCTGGCTAGGCGCGGCCAAGTAGATTCCGCTCGTGAACTTATGGCCGCGCAGACCTTAGAGAGCCGCAACAACCGCAATCATCCTACCTACGTGCGCGAACTTGCTATGCGCATGGGGCTCGGCGCGGTATGACGGCTAACAGTTCATTCAAGCCGACGCGATAGTTCCCTCGGTTTAGTGGACACCCTGATCTAACTTTCAGGAGTGCCCCATGCCCAAGCCAGGTCCGAGAACGACCACTCGCTACAGCGAGCAATTCAAGGCCACTGCCGTACGCCTCAGTCAGCTCCCTGGCGTCCA
>NZ_DASSES010000012.1:0-10903 GCF_035695185.1 Frateuria sp. | reverse complement strand
TGCAGGCCGGCCATGGCCCAGGGCGGTGCGCCGAACAGCCGGTCCAGGTCGCTCACGCCGCGACCGCTGACCAGCGCGAGGGCACCGTCGAGCTCGTCGTGGAGGGCCTGCAGCAGGGCATGCAGCGCAGGCGACACGCGCACGGCCGCCGGGTCGTCCGCGAACTCCAGCAGGCAGCCATCCACGTCGAGGAACAGGGCCCAGCGCTGGTCCGGCCGGGGCAACGGTGGCCCCGGCAATGGGGCGCTCACGCTGGCGGGCTTGGGTGAAGACATCGCTCCCAAGACTAGCAAAACGGGCGTGAAGCCGAGCTGCGGACGCTCCCGGCGGTGCCGCCCTACTGCTCGTCGTCGGCGGCCTCGATGCGCGGGGCGGGCGTCACCAGCAGCTTGTCGATGCGCGCGCCATCCAGGTCGACCACCTCGAAGCGGATGCCGCGCCAGGCGAACACCTCGCCCACCTGCGGGATGTGGCCCAGCGCCGTCATCACCATGCCGGCGGCGGTGCGGAACTCATGTTCCTCCTCGCCCGGCAGCCGCTCGACGTGCAGCAGCTCGCGCAGGTCTTCGGTGGAAAGCGAGCCGTCGACCAGCCAGCTGCCATCCTCGCGCGGCACGATCGGCGGGTGTTCCTCGTTGCCGCCGTGGCCGAGCTGGCTGGCGCCGACCACCGCCGCGAGCAGGTCGTTGAGCGTGACCAGGCCTTCGATGTCGCCGTATTCGTCGACCACCAGCGCCATCGGCGTCTCGGCGTCGCGGAACTCCTCGAGCAGGTCCATGGCGCGAGCCGTGGCCGGCACGTACAGGGGCTTGGCCAGCTGCCGGAAGAGTTCCGGCGCATCGCCGGCGATGCCGCCGATCAGGCTCTTGACCTCCAGTACGCCGACCACGTCGCTCTCGTCCCCCTGGTACACCGGGTAGCGCGAATAAGGGGTCTCGCGCATCACCGCGATGTTTTCCTCGCGTGAGGCGGACTGGTCCAGCCAGGCGATGCGCATGCGCGGGGTCATCACGCTGTCGACGGTGCGGTCGCCCAGGCGCAATACGCGATTGACCATGTTGTGCTCGTCCGGGTCGAGCACGCCCTGTTCGGCGCTTTCGGCGACCAGCAGGCGGATTTCCTCTTCGGTGACCCGTCCGCTGCCCTGGTCGTTCGCCCGCAACAGTTTGAGCAACAGCCCGCTGGAGCGGTTCAGCAGCCACACGAACGGGCCGGTGAGGCGGGCCAGGAAGAGCATCGGCATGGCAACGAAGCCGGACAGCCGTTCGGGGGCCGAGAGCGCAAGCCGCTTGGGCAGGAGCTCGCCGATCACGATCTGGATGTAGGAGATCACGACGAAGCCGATCACGACGCCCAGGCCATGGGCGTATGGGGCGAGCCAGCCGATCCGGCCGCCCTGCAGCAGTTCGGCGAAGCGGTCGCCCAGCCGGTCGCCCGCCAGGGCACCGGTGATGAGCATCACCAGCGTGATGCCCACCTGGACGGTCGAGAGGAAGTGCTCCGGCGCCTCGGCGTGGCGCAGCGCCACGCGGGCGCGGCGGCTGCCCTTGGCCATCTGCTTGAGGCGGCTCTTGCGCGAGGCGACCAGCGCCATTTCCGACAACGCGAAGAAGCCGTTGAAAACCGACAGAAGGATGACGAGCGCGATATCGGTCAGCATCGCGGCGGGAAACTTCGGGGTCGCATGGGGCGCAGTGTACGGGATGGCCGGCGGCGCCGCAGCGGCGCGTGCATGGCCGGTGAAGCCCCGCCTTCCTGCCCGCGGCCGGTCGACTCCTGTAACATTCCGCCCGTTTGACCTCTCACTCCGGCTTCCAGGCACGCGCATGTTTTCACTGCAGACGATTTTCGGTAAGGGCGACAAGTTCTACGGCCTGCTCGAGCAGAGCGCCGAGGCGGCGCACGGCAGCGCCAAGGCGCTGCACCAGATGCTCTCGCACAAGGAGCGCGCGCCGGTGATGGCCGATTTCGCCGGCGCCCGTGCCCGCGAGAAGGCGCTCGCCGCGCAGATCAGCGAGGAACTGATCAACACCTTCGTCACCGCGCTGGATCGCGAGGACATCGAGGCGCTCAATTCCGCGCTCTACAAGATCCCCAAGACGGTCGAGAAGTTCGCCGAGCGCTATTCGGTGGTGTCCGAGCGCGTGGCGGACGTCGATTTCGCCCAGCGCGCCTGCGTGCTGGAGGAATCGGTCAGCGTGGTCGTGGAGATGATCGGCGAGCTGCGCCACGGCCTGCGCATCGATCCGGTCAGGAAGCTGCAGGACCGCCTGCAGGCGCTGGAGTCCGAGGGCGACCGCATGCTGCTGGCACCCTACCGCACGCTTTACGTGGAAGGCCACGATGCGATGAAGGCGATGCTCGCCAAGGATCTGTTCGAGCTGATCGAGAAGGCGATCGACAAGTGCCGCGACGTCGGCAACATCGTCTACTCGATCGTGCTCAAGCACTCCTGAGGCCGCGCGCATGAGCCTGGGCCTGGTCTTCGCGGTGGTGCTGATCGCACTCGCCTTCACCTACATCAACGGCTTTCACGACACCGCCAATTCGATCGCCACCGTGGTGTCGACCAAGGTGCTCACCCCCGGCCAGGCCGTGCTGCTGGCGGCGGTGACCAACCTTGCCGGCGCGCTTTGGGGCACGGCGGTCGCGGTGACGATCGCCAAGGGCCTGATCGACGTGGGCGTGGTGGACGTGGGGCCGCAGTTGCTGATCTGCGCGCTGCTGGCGGCGATCGTGTGGAACCTGCTTACCTGGTGGCTGGGCCTGCCGTCCAGTTCCAGCCATGCGCTGGTCGGCTCGCTGGTGGGTGCCGCCATCGGTGCGTCGGGCGGGCAGTTCTCCGCGGTCATCTGGGCGCAGGGCGGTGCGCACTGGTGGTCGGGCAGCGGCGTGATCCCCAAAGTGGTGGTGCCGATGCTGGTCTCGCCGGTGATGGGCTTCGTGCTGGGCTTCATCCTGATGGGTGCGCTGTATGCACTGTTCGCATGGCTGGCCAACCGCAGCGGCGCGCTGCGCCGGTTCGGGCGCACGCCCTTCGTCAACGCGCTGTTCGGCAAGGCGCAGGTGCTGTCCGCAACGGCGATGGGCGTGTCGCACGGCATGAACGATGCGCAGAAGAGCATGGGCATCATCGCGCTCGCGCTGGCCGGCGCCACGGCGGCCCACCAGTTCGATCACCTGCCGGCGTGGCTGGGTTTCCTGCGCATCACCCAGGATGCCTCGCACCCGTTCGCGGTGCCGGTATGGGTGACGGTGCTGTGCGCCCTGACCATGGCGGCGGGCACGGCCGGTGGCGGCTGGCGGATCATCAAGACGCTCGGCCACAAGATGGTCAAGCTGCACCCGATCAACGGTTTCGCGGCCGAGGGCAGTTCGGCGGCGGTGATCCTGGTTGCCTCGGCATTCGGTATCCCGGTCTCGACCACGCACGTGGTCTCGGCCTCGATCATGGGCGTGGGCGCGGCCAAGCGCTTCAATTCGATCCGCTGGTCGGTGGTCGAGCGCATGGTGTGGGCGTGGATCCTGACCCTGCCGATCACCGCCCTGCTGGCTTACTTCCTGGTACAGCTCGTGCGCGTGCTCTGAGACGTCCCGTGCTGCCGCCGCAGCATCGCGGCAGGCACGTCAGGATCAGAAACTGTCGCCCCCGCTGGCGATGATCTGCTCGAGCTGGTCGCCGAGCAGGCCGAGTTCGCCGATCAGCCGTTCCAGCTCGCTGCCATCGAGGAACTCGTACGGGCGGTTTTCGCACAGGTGCAGGTACGGCGAGCCGTCCAGGTCGGCGACCGCGAGGAAGCCGGTGCGCTGTTCCCAGTTGAAGCGCAGGCAGCGGCGCGGGTCGGTACCGGCCAGCGGGCCGATCGGCGTGGAAAGGCGCAGGTAGCGGCGGCCGCCCTCGTCCTCCAGTTCCGCCAGGTAGATGCCCTGGTGGCGGCCGAGCGGCAGGGACAGATCGAAGCTGATCAGGTACGGGTCGTTCTGCCGTAGCGTGTACTGGCTACCGACATGGGAACGTACGGCTTCGAAATGGCGCATTGACGGACTCCTTGAGGCGGCCGCGATGGTAACCTGCCGCCCCATTGCGCCCAAGTGATGGTCCATGCAGGAAAGCCACGCCCGCGTCTATGCCGCCATCGCCGCGATTCCGCGCGGCCGTGTCGCCAGCTATGGCGCGATTGCCACGCGCGCCGGCCTGCCGGGTCGCGCGCGGCTGGTCGGCAAGCTGCTGGGCGAGACGCCGGAGGGCATGCAGTTGCCCTGGTTCCGCGTCTTGCGGGCGAGCGGCCACATCGCGTTGCCGCCGGGCAGTCGCGGCTTTCGCGAACAGTGTCGGCTGCTGCGCGCGGAGGGCATCGAGGTGGTCAATGGCCGCGTGCCGCTCTCGCGCTTCGGGCTGGATGCGGATCTCGATCGCGCGCTGTGGGGCCTGTCGCCGTAGCTCGGCCTGAACTTGCCGATCGTTGGCGCCGGCGGGGCCGGGCCACCCTGCGCCGAACGCGTCCTACGGCCCGCTCCGGCTTTGCCTACCGCTTCAGGCGCACGTCGCCGACGGCCATGCGATGCCGCTTTGGTAGCATGCACGCGATGTCCTCCCGCGCCCTCGATCTCCTCCATAGCGTCTTCGGTTACGCCAGCTTCCGCGGCCAGCAACAAGCCATCGTGCACGCGGTGGCCGAGGGCGGCGACGCGCTGGTGCTGATGCCCACCGGCGGCGGCAAATCGCTGTGCTACCAGATTCCCGCATTGCTGCGCCCGGGTACGGCGATCGTCGTCTCGCCGCTGATCGCGTTGATGCAGGACCAGGTCGACGCCCTGCGCGAGGCGGGCGTCGCCGCCGCCTACCTCAACTCCAGCCTGGAGGCCGGGGACCAGCGCGAGGTCGAGCGCCGCCTGCTCGCCGGCGGCCTGAAGCTGCTCTACGTGGCTCCTGAGCGCTTGCTCACGCCGCGCTTCCTCGGCCTGCTGGAGCAGGTCGACGTGGCGCTCTTCGCGATCGACGAGGCCCACTGCGTCTCGCAGTGGGGCCATGATTTCCGGCCCGAGTACCGCGAGCTGGCGGTACTGGCCGAGCGCTTCCCGCAGATCCCCCGGATCGCGCTCACCGCCACCGCGGACCCGCGCACGCGCGAGGAGATCGTCGAGCGGCTCGGGCTCGGCCGGGCTCACCAGTTCGTCTCGAGTTTCGACCGCCCGAACATCCGTTATCGCGTAGCGCTCAAGCACAATCCGCGCACGCAGCTGATGCAATTCCTCGACGGCCACCGCGGCGAGGCCGGCATCGTCTACACGATGAGTCGCCGGAAGGTCGACGACACCGCCGCCTGGCTCGCCGAGGCGGGCATCGAGGCGCTGCCGTACCACGCCGGGCTGGATGCCCGCACGCGGGCGGCGAACCAGCAGCGCTTCCTGCGCGAGGACGGCGTGGTGATGGTCGCCACGGTCGCGTTCGGCATGGGCATCGACAAACCCGACGTGCGCTTCGTCGCGCACCTGGACCTGCCGCGTTCGATGGAGGGCTATTACCAGGAGACCGGCCGCGCCGGCCGCGACGGCCTGCCGGCCGAGGCATGGATGATCTACGGCCTGTCCGACGTGGTGACGATGAGCCAGATGATCGCCCAGTCCGACTCGGCCGACGAGCGCAAGCGCATCGAGCGGCAGAAGCTCGAAGGCCTGCTCGCCTTCGCCGAGGCGACCCGCTGCCGGCGCGCGCTGCTGCTGGGCGCCTTCGGCGAGGACTACCAGGGCCCCTGCGGCAACTGCGACAACTGCCTGGAACCACCAAGGACCTGGGACGCGACGATCCCCGCGCAGAAGGCATTGTCGGCGGTCTACCGCAGCGGCCAGCGTTTCGGCGCCGGACACGTGATCGACATCCTGCGCGGCATCGAGGGCGAACGGATGCGCCAGCTGGGCCATGATCGCCTCACCACGTTCGGCATCGGCGCCGACATGGACGAGAAGGGCTGGCGTTCGGTGTTTCGCCAGTTGCTCGCCGCCGGCCTGCTGGAGGCCGACGCCGAAGGCTACGGAACACTGCGCCTGACGCCTGCCAGCCGTGCGGTGCTGACGGGTGGCCAGCCCGTATCCCTGCGCGAGGATGCACGCCCGGTGCGCAGTGCCCGCCGTCGCCGCGACAGCCAGCTGGTGACGGGGACCAGCCTTGGCATCGAGGCTTACGAGCAACCCATGTGGGATGCCCTGCGCGCCCTGCGCACGCGGCTGGCCAAGCAGCAGGGCGTGCCACCCTACGTGGTCTTCCATGACGCCACGCTGCTGGCGATGCTGCGGGCCATGCCGGCCAACGAGGACGAACTGGCGGAAGTCAGCGGCGTGGGCGAGGCCAAGCTCAAGCGCTACGGACAGGACTTCCTGGCGGTGATCAACGCGACGGACTAGCCAGGCGGAGGCTCGTGGCCGACCGCCAGCGTATCCGGCGGCATCAGCAGTGGCAGTAGCCGGAGTACCTCGGCCATGCGGAAGGGCTTGCGCAGGAATGCACGGTATCCGCTGCAGCTATCGCGGACTGCCGCTTCGTCGAGTGAGCTCATCACGACGACCGGTACGTGGGCCAGTGCGGCGTCGGCTCGCAAAGCCTCCAGCATCGCGGCGCCGCCCATGATCGGCATCATCAGGTCGAGCAGGATGAGGTCCGGCGGCGTCTCTCGCGCGCGGTCCAGCCCCTGGCGGCCATTGATGGCCGTGACCACCCGGTAGCCCTCGTCCTGGAGGATGGCCTCCAGCACCTCCGCAACGCCGAATTCGTCGTCGACCACGAGCACGGTATGCATGGAGCTCAGCCCCGCTCCGGCGGCAAGACGTCATGTCGGGCGGTGGCCGACCGATCGTCTTGTGGCGCCTCCGGAGCAGGCCTTCCGTATCCGAAAAGCATGTCCTCGGCACCCTTGAACCCGGCCTGCAGCTTCACTCCCGCAGCGCTGATCTCGAACTCGCGCAGCCGGGGGTCGAAGCCGCCCCCACGCACCTTGAGGACCGAAATCAGTCGATACAGGCGTGCACCGTATTCGGCGAAACGCAGGAGGACCATGTTTTCGGCCAGCGCGGAAACGCCGGCGATAGGCATGTGGACCTCCGGACTGACCAGATTCGGTGTTTCGACCGCGAGCAGGGTGGTCACGCCCAGGACGCGCAGTTCGTCCGTCAGGGCCGCGAAGAACGCCGGAAGCCGGTCGCGGGCGTCCGCGGCCGATATGAAACCGCCGAGGCTGTCGATGAACAGCCGCTTGACCCCGTGCCGCCTGACGGCGTCCAGCAAGGCGTTGCCAAGGTCGTCGAGGATCTGTTCGGTCGGCGGCCGCCACACGATATGCAGGTGCCCCGCATCGATCGATTGCTGGAGTTCCACGCCGATGGCCGCCGCATTCGCCACCAGCCGCTCGGGCGTCTCGAAGAAGCCGAAATGCAGGCCCGGCTCTTCGGCGCTGCAGCAGCTCAGGAACGAGGTGCCCAGCGTGGTCTTGCCCGCGCCGCTCGCGCCCAGCAGCAGGGTGGAGGTGGCGCGCAACGGGCCGCCGGCCATCATGGCGTCCAGGTCGGGTACGCCGGTGGAAACCCGCGCAGCCGGTGCCCGAGCCGTGGCACTGGGAAGGAAGGCCTCGACCCGCGGGAACAACACGATGCCCGCGGTGCCGATGCGGAACGGGTGGCGACCCCGCAACGATGCCGAGCCGCGGAACTTCTTGATTTCGAGCTCGCGCTGGCGCCGCTTTCCGTAAGCCACGTCGTCGAGCGTGATCAGCCCGTCGACCATCGTGTGCTCCGGGTGGTATTCGGACCGGCTGCCGTTGGTCAGCAGCAGGACGGTGCAGTCGGCCAGGGCGGCGTGCGCCTGCAACTCGTGGATGAACTTGCGGAATTCGCGGTCGGACGCGCTCGTCTCCTCCACGGCCAGCAGGCCATCCAGGACCAGCAGGCTGGCGCGATGGGAGCGGATCTCCCGCCGCAGCAGATCCATGAGGCCCTTGAGGCCTTCGTCCTCCAGCGTGCGGAACGCGCTGACGTAGTACAGCGAACCGGGAATGGCCTCGGCGTTGTAGAAGCTCATGCCGGCCATGTGCTGCAGCATCCGCGCGTGGCTTTCGGCCAGCAGCGTGACGAACAGGGCGCGACCACCATGGCCGACGTGGTGGAAACAGACCTGGTTGGCCAGAATCGTCTTGCCTGCGCCGGGAGAGCCTCGCACGATGTAGACGGCGCCCCCGAACAGGCCTCCGTCAAGGATCTGGTCCAGCCCGGGGACGCCGGTGGAAATGCGCTGCAAGGTCGGATCTGCTGTGCTCACTACGGGTGTTCCGCCGATGGTTGTCTGGTGATGTCCCGGGGCAGTCGCACGATGAACGTGGCGCCCTCGGAGGGCCTGCTCCTGACCTGGATCTTCCCGCCCTGCGCCTCGACCAGCTGGCGCACCAGCCAGAGGCCCACGCCGAAGCCACCGCTGGTGCGTTCCCGGCCGGCGCGCTCGAACCGGTCGAAGATGCGCGCCTGGGCGGCCACGGGAATGCCGATGCCTTCGTCGCGCACCTTCAGCACGATGCCGTCGGGAACCTGCGAGAGTTCGACCTGGATCGGCTTGCCGGCGCCATAGCGGATCGCGTTGGACAGCAGGTTGTCCAGTACCTGTTCGCTGGACAGCCGGTCCCACGTGCCTACCACCGACGGCTCGACATGGCATTGCAGCGCGGATCCCGCGCGATCGGCCAGCACCAGGTAGTTGCGTGTGGTGAGCGCAACCAGCTCGGCCATGTCGAACGTCGAGGGCTCCAGGCGTACCTGCCCCGCGTTCAACCGGGAGACCTCGAGCAGTACGCTTGCGCGCCGCAGGTAGTGGTCGATCGCCTGCTCCAAGCGCTCCAGGCCTGCGACCAGCGCCGGCGATGCCTGTTCGCGCCGGGCGCGCGAGACCAGCAGTTCCACCTGGCCGGCGATCGGCGTCATGGGATTGCGCAGCTCATGGGCCGCAATGGCGATGAAATCGTCGCGCACGGCGATCGCCTTGCGCAGTTCGTCGATCACCGATGCCTGGTCGTCGTCGGCAGAGCTCACTCCGCAACCGCCTCCGGGTGCGTGCGGCACGCGGCCGCCGTCATGCCGGAAGCCCGTGGTCCGGCAGGCGGAAAACGCATGGATCGGTATGAAAGCATTGCTGGCAGCCGCCCACGTCAAATGATCCGCCGTCACGGTCGCGAGCGGGCACGACGACGCTCTGAAGACGCCTATAGTGCCTCAAATCCGCCCTCACTGATTTCACGCGCCGTTGACGGGTGTGCTGGCGTCCTCCGCGGCGCGCCTCGCGGTCGATCCCGGGAGCCGGAGGATCGCCGCGACAGGGCAAGTGTCCTGAAGAGTGCATCGGTTCGCGCCGACCATGTGAACACGGTCGCGCTCCGGGGGTGTGGCGTGGCATGGCGGGCGTCCCCATGCCTTGATGACAGACGCTTGGTTATAGTGCGTGGATATCCCACCGAGGCATATCGATGGACAGCCCTGGCCCGACTCCCGTTCTTTCCCGCTCCAAGCGATCGTCCGGACCGCAGGGAACCCGGCTGTTCTCCGCCGAGGAATTGCGCCAGGTCGCGCGCGAAGCGGCCCCCGTCCTGCTCGGTCGGGCCAGCGCCGCCGCGCCCGTGCTGGAGGGCGCCACCGGGGCGTTCCAGGGCCAGCGCATCTCCCTGCGCGCCGGGCGGCAGACGATCGGCCGGCGTGGCAACAACGACATCGTGCTGGACGACCTCAGCGTGTCGGCCTCGCATGCCTGGATCATGAACCAGCAGAACCACTATGTCGTGATGAACACGCTGTCGACCAACGGCACCTTCGTAAACGGCAAGCGCATCCACGAAGCTGCCCTTCGCCATGGTGATCGCGTCCGTTTCGGGCAGGTGGAATTCACCTTCCTGACCCGCGAACGCGACGGCACGGCCGGTTCGCGGCAGGGCTGGCTGGCGCTCGGTGCCGCGGCACTGGTGGCGATGGGAGTGGCGGCGTGGTGGCTGGTCTGACCCCAGTCGCCGAGGAGCGGGCGGTCCCACCGGCGGTGGGACGCTATCGCATCGAGGGCGTGCTTGGCGCCGGCGCCATGGCAGAGGTCTACGCCGGCTTCGACCCGGAGATCGAGCGCCGGGTGGCGATCAAGTGCCTGCGCAGCGCGGTGGCGGCCGATCCGGCCTACCGCGCGCGCTTTCTCACCGAAGCACGCGCGGTCGGCCACCTGACCCATCCGCACATCGTCACCCTGTTCGACGTGGGCGAGATGGAGGACGGCCGCCCGTACATCGCAATGGAGCGGCTTTCCGGCGACACCCTTGCCAGCCGTGTGGCGCGCGAGGGCTTCCCTGCGTTGCCGGTGATCCTCGGCCTGGTCGAGCAGATCGCCGGCGCACTTGATTACGCGCATGCGCAAGGCGTGATCCACCAGGACATCAAGCCGGAAAACATCATGCTCTCCGACGGCTGGCAGCACGCCAAGGTGAGCGATTTCGGCATCGCCGAGCGGCGCGACCTGCGCAACGCCGGCGCACCGCGCCGCGAGATCGGCGGCACGCCGGCCTACATGGCGCCGGAGCACCTGCGCGGCGAGCGCACCGACGCGCGAAGCGACCTGTTCTCGCTCGGCGTGGTGCTGTTCTGGCTGCTCTGCGGCAAGCTGCCGTGGGAAGAGACCGGGGACGTCCGGCGACTGCTGGCCGAGCGCCAGCGCCTGCCGCAGCCCACGCTGCAGCCGCGCGACCCGTTCACGCCCTCGATCCTGCTCGACATCGTGCAGACCCTGCTCGCTCCCGCACCGCAGGACCGCTACCAGCGCGGCGCCGAGCTGATCGACGACCTGCGCCTGGCCCTGCGCGAATACGAGCGGCTGCACGAGAAGCCGATCGCCACGCGG
>NZ_DASSES010000011.1:0-26476 GCF_035695185.1 Frateuria sp. | reverse complement strand
AAAACGGCATTCCACGGCAAAGGAGATCCACCATGAAGTTGACGCGTACCCTACTCGCCTCCGCGCTCGTCGCGCTGCTGGCGGCTTGCAGCAACGGCGCGCAGGATTCCGCGCAGGACGCCCAGCAGTCGGCCGACCAGGCTCAGCAGTCCGCTGACCAGGCCCAGCAGGCTGCAGCGCAGACCCAGAGCCCGGCCGCCGACCAGGCTGCCCAGCAGGCCACCACCGAGGCCAACGCCGCCGGCCAGGCTGCCGACCAGGCCCAGCAGGCCGCCGCTGCCGCTTCGGCTGCCGCTCCGGCCAACAACGACATGTCCAAGGACGCCATGTCGCAGGCCAAGGACGCCGCCGACAACGCTGCGAACCAGGCCGACAAGGCTGCCAATGCGGCCAAGGACGCCGCCGACAATGCCAAGGATGCTGCCGACGACAAGAACAAGGGTCACTGATCCTTCTGTTCGTCCGATCGGAAAAAACCGGCCGCTTGCGGCCGGTTTTTTTATGCGCGTCTTTTTTGTACTCGGCGCCATTGACCGCACGCGATACAGGCGCCGGTTATCATCCCGGGTTTGGCCGATGCGTTTCGTTTCGCATGGCCGACGCAAGCCCATGGAAGAGCACCGCCGCGGCGGTCCCCGAACAAACGAGCAAGAGTCCAGCCTGATGACCACCATTGCTTCGCAGATCGATACCCGCTCGCCCGATTTCCAGGCCTCGAGTGCCGCCTTGCGCGGGCTGGTCGAGGACCTGAAGGCGCAGCTCGCGCGCCATGCCGAAGGTGGCGGTGCCAAGGCGCGCGAAAAGCACACCGCGCGCGGCAAGCTGCTGCCGCGCGAGCGTATCCGCGCCCTGCTCGACCCCGGCTCGCCGTTCCTCGAGCTCTCGCCGCTGGCCGCCCACGGCATGTACGAGGACGCCGCACCCGCGGCCGGCATCATCACCGGCATCGGCCGCGTCGCCGGTATCGAGGTGGTGGTGGTCGCCAACGACGCCACGGTCAAGGGCGGCACCTATTTCCCGATGACGGTGAAGAAGCACCTGCGCGCGCAGGAAGTGGCGCTGGAGAACCGACTGCCGTGCATCTACCTGGTCGATTCCGGCGGCGCGTTCCTGCCACTGCAGGACGAGGTCTTCCCGGACAAGGAACACTTCGGCCGCATCTTCTACAACCAGGCGTGCATGTCCGCGCTCAACATCCCGCAGATCGCCGTGGTGATGGGCAGCTGCACCGCCGGTGGCGCCTACGTGCCGGCGATGAGCGACGAGACCATCATCGTGCGCGAACAGGGCACGATCTTCCTGGGCGGTCCGCCGCTGGTGAAGGCGGCCACCGGCGAGGTGGTCGACGCCGAGACACTGGGCGGCGCGGACGTCCATACGTCCGTCTCGGGCGTCGCCGATCACTACGCGGAGAACGACGCGCACGCGCTTGCCATCGCACGTGACGTGGTGGCCAGCCTCAACCGACGCAAGGCCATGCCGCTGGCGCTCAAGACCCCGCTCGAGCCGAAGTACCCGGCCGAGGAGCTGTACGGGGTGATTCCGCAGGACACGCGGCGCCCGTTCGACATCCGCGAAGTGATCGCGCGCATCGTGGACGGCTCTGAATTCCACGAGTTCAAGGCACGCTACGGCAAGACGCTGGTCACCGGCTTCGCGCACATCCACGGCTACCCGGTGGGCATCGTCGCCAACAACGGCATCCTGTTCGCCGAGAGCGCGCTCAAGGGCGCGCACTTCATCGAACTGTGCAACCAGCGCAACGTGCCGCTGGTGTTCCTGCAGAACATCACCGGCTTCATGGTCGGCAAGAAGTACGAGCAGGCCGGCATCGCCAAGGACGGCGCCAAGATGGTGACCGCCGTGGCCTGCTCGCACGTGCCCAAGTTCACCGTGGTGATCGGCGGCAGCTTCGGCGCCGGCAACTACGCCATGTGCGGCCGCGCCTACGGCGCCCGCTTCCTGTGGATGTGGCCCAACGCGCGGATCAGCGTGATGGGCGGCGAGCAGGCCGCCAGCGTGCTCGCCACGGTCAAGCGCGACGGGCTGGAGGCCGCCGGCAAGGCCTGGAGCGCGGACGAGGAGGATGCCTTCAAGGCGCCGATCCGCGAGCAATACGAACGCCAGGGGCATCCCTACTACGCCAGTGCGCGGCTGTGGGACGACGGCATCATCGACCCGGCCGACACCCGGCGGGTCCTCGGCCTGGCGATCTCCGCCTCGATGAACGCGCCGATCGAGCCGCAGCGTTTCGGCGTGTTCCGCATGTAGCCCCCTCGGCGGGAGCGCACCCGCACGCGATGGGAGCCTCCCGCCGGCGCTGTGTAAACTCTCCCGTACAGGGAGGATCCGGATGATCGTCGGTATTGATCTTGGCACGACCCACTCGTTGATCGGCTGCTACGGCGAATCCGGTCCGCGCCTTTTCCCCAACGCCCTGGGCGAGTTCCTCACGCCCTCGGTGGTCAGCCTCGACAGCGACGGGCACGCCCTGGTCGGCCAGGCCGCGCGCGATCGGCTGGTCAGCCATCCCGACGCCTCCGTGGCCAGCTTCAAGCGCTGGATGGGGACCGCCCGCGAGACGCGGCTGGGCGAGCGCGCGTTCCGGCCCGAGGAGCTCTCGGCACTGGTCCTGCGCGCCTTGCTGGCCGACGCCGAAGCAGCCACCGGCGAGAAGATCACCGAGGCGGTGATCAGCGTCCCGGCCTATTTTTCCGACGCCCAGCGCAAGGCGACCCAGGCAGCCGGCACGCTGGCCGGCATCAAGGTCGAGCGCCTGATCAACGAGCCGACCGCCGCCGCGCTGGCCTACGGCCTGCAGGAACGGCCGGATGGCTCGCGCTTCCTGGTGTTCGACCTCGGCGGCGGCACCTTCGACGTGTCGGTGCTGGAGATGTTCGACGGCGTGGTCGAAGTGCACGCGAGCGCGGGCGACAACTTCCTCGGTGGCGAGGACTTCCTCGACGCGATGGAGCGGGCCTTCCTGGCCGACCGCGGCCTGCGCGCCGACACGCTGGACGCCGCGGCGCGCGGCACGCTGCGCCAGCGCCTGGAAAGCGCCAAGCGCAGCCTGGGTGGCCCCGCGGCCGCGGAGGTGCGTGTCACGCTGGGTGACGCCACCCACGAGTGGCGCATCGACGAGGCGCGCTTCGCGCAGCTGGCCGAGCCGCTGGTGCAGCGCATGCGCGCGCCGCTCGAGCGCGCCATGCGCGACGCACGCCTGCAACCCGCCCAGCTGAACGAGATCGTGCTGGTCGGCGGCGCCAGCCGCATGCCGCTGGTCTCGCGGATGGTCTCGCGGATGTTCGGTCGCCTGCCCCTGCGGCACGTCAATCCCGACCAGGCCATCGCCCTGGGCGCGTGCGTGGCGGCCGGGCTCAAGGCGCGCGACCGGCGGCTGGATGAGGTGGTGCTGACCGACGTCTGCCCCTACTCGCTCGGCACCGCGGTGGCGCGGCGCGATGCGCAGGGGCGGGCCCAGGGTGGCTTCTTCGAGCCGATCATCCATCGCAATACGGTGGTCCCGGTCAGCCGCGAGCAGGAATTCCTGCCGATCAACGAAGGCCAGAAACAGCTGCGCCTGGACGTCTACCAGGGCGAGAGCCCGCTGGTGGAAAAGAACATCAAGCTCGGCGAGCTGGAAGTCGCCATCGACGCCACCCGGCCGGTGCACGAGAACGCAGTCGCCGTCCGCTTCACCTACGACGTCAACGGCGTGCTGCAGGTCGAGGCCCAGGTGCGCTCCACCGGCAAACGCTACGAGCTGGTGCTGGAGCAGAACCCGGGCCTGCTCGATGCGGCGCAGATCCGCCAGCGCCTGCAGGCGCTCGAGGAGATCAAGATCCACCCGCGCAGCAAGCAGGAGAACCTCGCCGTGCTTTCGCGCGCCGAACGGCTCTACGAGGAGTACCTGGGCGCCCGCGCCCAGGTGCAGGCGTGGATCGCCCAGTTCCGCGCGGTCCTGGAAACCCAGGACGAGCTGCTGATTCGCGAGCATCGGCTGGAGCTGGGGCGCGCCCTGGATTCGCTGGAGACGGTCTGATGTGGCCGTTCGGCGAACTCGGTCTCGCGGTCGACGCCGACGAGCGCGCGATCAAGCGCGCCTATGCCGCGCGCCTGCGCCAGACCCGGCCCGAGGACGACCCGCAGGGCTTCCAGGCGCTGCACGCGGCCTACCAGGCGGCGCTGGCATCCTGCCGGCGACGGGAGGTCGTGCCGGCCGAAGCGGCACGGCCGGTGGCGCCGATGCCTGCCCCGGACGACCCGCCGGCACCCGCCCGGCCCGCCATCACCGTGCCGCCCCTGCCGGCAGCCTGCTTCGACCTCGACGGGTTCGTGCAGGAGGCCATCAGCCTTGCCGGCGCCGGCAATCCGACCGCGCTGGATCGCTGGCTGCGCGGCATCGAAGCGCTATGGTCGCTGGATACCAAGGCCCGGGCCGGCCACGCGCTGGTCAGCGCGTTCTATCGCCAGGTGCCGCCGATGCCGGAAGCCTGCCTCGATGCGCTGCTGGCCTTCTTCGGGCTGGACAACACCCTTACCGGCCACGACCCGCTGGCGCTGCACCAGCTGCGCCGACGCATGGACCTGGCCTTCCATCTGATGCCCGCCCGACGCAGCCAGCTGGCAGGCAGGTTGCGCATGGATGCCCGGCCCGCGCGGCGGACGCTCGATGAGGTGCTGGGCCAGCTCCAGCGGCCGTTCCGCTGGCCGCAGGTCCTCCTGCGTGGACTCTTCCCCGCGTTTGGCCGGGAGATCGGCAAGCTGGTGCAGTGCCTGTGCGGCGGGCACCTCGAACTGCTGCCGGCCGGGATCGACCGTCGCCAGCTGGATTTCTGGCTCCGCGCCGCGGACGTCCGCTTCATCAGCCGGCCGCGGCTGGTCCTGGCCGGTGCGCGCACGCTCGTGGCGCTGCTGCTCAGCCTTCCCGTAGGGTTGCTCTTCGGCTGGGTCGCGGCCGGGCCGGGCGGTGGCATCGATGCGGCCCCCGTGGGTGCCACGGCTCTCGTCGTGGCGCTGGTTTGCGTGCTGTTCTTCCTCTTTGCCGCCTGGGCGCAGCTACTGCGCTGGCAGGTTGGCCCCGCGCCCGCCGGGCGCTGGCCGGGCAGGCTTCACCTGGCCCTGGTGCCGCTGCTCACCGGCGTCGGGCTGGTGATGGAATACATGGTGGACACGCCCCTGGCCGGCTGGCCGATGCTGCTGCTGGCGACCTGGCTGGCCCTGGCCCGCGCCCTGCGCGGGCTGGACATCCCGGGCAGCGTGCGCACCTGGCTCTGGATCGGCGCCGTGATGATCTCGCCGGTGGCGCGCGTGCTGGCCGCGTCCGGCCTGCAGCCGGAATGGTTCACCGGCGTGTTCGCCGGGATCGCGCTGTGCGGTTGGGCCGCGGCCCTGTGGCGCCAGCGTCGCGCCTGGCGTCCGGCCCGGGTGCGCTGAAGCTCAACGCCCGCGCTGGCGAAATTCCAGCGGCACCGCCTCGTCCCGGCCCGCGGGCGCCGGTGCGCAGCCGCCGCAACTGGAGCAGCCGTCGCCGCTGCCGCAGCCCCCGCGCCTGGCCTCGTCCGGCTGCAGCCACTGCCCCAGGCGGCGCAGGGGAGCGCTGCGGCCCGGACGGTCCATGGCCGCCGAGAGCCGCGCCTGGACCCGCTTGGCCGTCCTCGGCAGCAGTTTGCGGAAGGCCACGAGCAGGCTGGCCAGCAAGGCCAGGGCCAGCACCACCGCCTGCACGATCCCGAAGGCGCTCATGAGAGCACCCGCGCGAGCTGGTAGGTGAGCAGCGAGGCGAGGTAGGCCAGGCCGAACAGGTAGCCGGCAGTGATCGCCACGTTGCGCCAGGCATTGGTCTCGCGACGGATCACGGCGAGCGTGGACATGCACTGCGGCGCGAACACGTACCAGGCCAGCAGGCTGAGCGCCGTGGCCAGCGACCACTGGTGCGCGATCAGCGGCCCGAGCTGGTTGGCGATGGTGTCGTCGCTGCCGGACATCGCATAGACCGTCCCCAGCGCGGAGACCGCCACCTCGCGTGCGGCCAGTCCCGGCACCAGCGCGATGCAGATCTGCCAGTTGAAGCCGATTGGCGCGAACACGTAGTGCAGCGCGTGGCCCAGCCGCCCGGCCAGGCTGTAGTCGATCGCCGGCCCGCTGGCGCCCGGCGGCGGCCCCGGGAAGCTGGAGAGGAACCACAGCAGCACGGTGAGTGCCAGGATGATGCCGCCCACGCGCTTGAGGAAGATCTTGGCGCGCTCCCACAGGCCCAGCGCCACGTCGCGCACGTTGGGCAGGCGGTAGGACGGCAGTTCCATCAGCAGCGCGTGCTCGCTCTTGTCCTTGCGCAAGCGCTTGATCACGAACGCCACCGCCAGCGCACTGACGATGCCGGCCACGTACAGCGTGAACAACACCACGCCCTGCAGGTTGAACACGCCCCACACGGTGCGGTGCGGGATGAACGCGGCGATCAGCAGCGTGTAGACCGGCAGCCGCGCCGAGCAGGTCATCAGCGGCGCGACCAGGATGGTGGTCAGCCGGTCGCGCGGGTCGGTGATGCTGCGCGTGGCCATGATGCCGGGAATCGCGCAGGCGAAACTCGACAGCAGCGGGATGAACGCGCGCCCGGTCAGGCCCGCCTTGAACATCAGCTTGTCGAGCAGGAACGCCGCGCGCGGCAGGTAGCCGGACTCCTCCAGCACCAGGATGAACAGGAACAGGATCAGGATCTGCGGCAGGAACACCAGCACCGCGCCCAGGCCGGCGAAGATGCCGTCGTTGAGCAGGCTGTGCAGGGCGCTGTGCGGCGGCAGCGCCGAGGTCACCCAGGTGCCCAGTGTGCCGACGCCCGCCTCGATGGCGTCCATGACCGGCTGCGCCCAGGAGAACACCGCCTGGAAGATCAGGAACATCAGCACCGCCAGGATGCCCAGCCCGAACACCGGGTGCAGCGCCCAGCGGTCGATCGCGTCGTCCAGCGCGTCGGTGGCGCGGGGCATGGTCACCGTGGCGGCCATCAGCGCGCGCACCTGCGCGTGCAGGTCGGCGCGGCTGGCCGCGTCGTCCGGTTCGGCCGGCGCGGCCAGCGGCACCTCGCCGTCGACGCGCTCGATCAGCGCCCGGGCCCCACCGCGCCGGACCGCGACGGTTTCCACCACCGGCAGCCCCAGCCGCGCCTGCAACCCCGGCACGTCGATCGCGATGCCGCGCCGGCGCGCCGTGTCCATCATGTTGAGCGCCAGCACCACCGGCCGGCCCAGGCGCTTGACCTCGAGCACGAAGCGCAGGTGCAGGCGCAGGTTGGTGGCGTCGGCGACGCAGACGATCAGGTCCGGCGCCGGCTCGCCCGGATAGCGGCCCTCGCAGACGTCGCGGGTGATCTGTTCGTCCGGGCTGGCCGCGTCGAAGCTGTAGGTGCCCGGCAGGTCGAGCAGTTGCAGCACGCGGCCGGAGGGCGCCACGAAGCGGCCTTCCTTGCGCTCGACCGTGACCCCGGCGTAGTTGGCGACCTTCTGTCGCCCGCCGGTGAGCTGGTTGAACAGCGCGGTCTTGCCGCAGTTGGGGTTGCCGACGAGCGCGATGCGCAGGCTTTGCGCGCTCATGCGGCCTCCGCCTTGACGTAGACGCGCGCCGCCTCGCTGCGGCGCAGCGCAAAGCGGGTCGAGCCGATCTGGATCAGCAGCGGATCGGCTCCCAGCGGGCCACGGGCCACCACGCGCACCGGCTCGCCGTCGACGAAGCCGAGGTCGCGCAGGCGCTGCGCGATGGGATCGCCGGCATGGGCATCATCAACGCGGGCAACCACGGCGGGCGAACCTTTGGGCAAGTCGGAGAGGCGCACGGGCGGGAAAATGGAATAAGAATGGTTCGCATTATAGGACAACTCCCTTTATCCGCGCTGAGGCGCCGGCGGCCGGGGGCTTCCCCGCGCAGTCGCTACAATCCGGCGTTTCCGCAGGGAGTCCGCGCATGTCCGCCATCCTCGTCACCGACCGCGCCGGCGTGCGCCAGATCGCCATCGACCGCCCCGAAGTGCACAACGCCTTCGACGACGTCCTGATCGGCGAACTCACGGCCGCGCTGATCGAGGCCGGGCGCGACGATGCGGTGCGCGCCGTGGTGCTCACCGGCACCGGCGCGAGCTTCTCCGCCGGCGCCGACCTGAACTGGATGCGCGGCATGGCGGCGGCCAGCAAGGCGGAAAACCGCGACGACTCGCTGCGCCTGGCCGCCCTGGTGCGGACGTTGCAGTTCCTGCCCAAGCCCACCATCGCGCGCGTCAACGGCGCCGCCTACGGCGGTGGCGTGGGCCTGATCGCCGCCTGCGACATCGCCATTGGCGCCGAAGGGGCCAGGTTCGGCCTGACCGAGGTGAAGCTCGGCCTCGTGCCCGCAGTGATTTCGCCCTACGTGGTCGCCGCCATCGGCGTGCGCCAGGCGCGCCGGCTGTTCCTCACCGGCGAGGTCTTCGACGCGGCCGAGGCCTGCCGCATCGGCCTGCTCCACCGCGTGGTGCCGGCGGAGGGGCTGGACGAGGCGGTCGGGTTCACGCTGAAGCTGCTGGGCAAGGCCGGGCCGAACGCGCAGCGCGAGGCCAAGCGGCTGGCGCTGCGCATGGCGGGCATCGACGAGCGGGGCGCCGGTGCGCTCGACGCCGACAACGCCGAGCTGATCGCGCGCCTGCGGGTCTCGGATGAGGGCCAGGAAGGCCTGGGCGCCTTTCTCGACAAGCGCGCGCCCGGCTGGATCCAGCCGTAAGGCCGCAGGGCCACCTCCGAGGGCGTCCCTGCCGGGCAGGATCCCCGATTACAGCCAGCCCTTCTGCCGGGCCAGCCGAAACGCCTCGATGCGGTTGCCCGCACCGAGCTTGCCGATGGCCTCGGACAGGTAGTTGCGCACGGTGCCGTGCGAGAGGTTGAGCCGCGTGGCGATGTCGCCGGCCGAGAGTCCCTCGCCCGCCAGGCGCAGGACCTGGCGCTCGCGATCGTTGAGCGGGTCGGCCTCGGTCCAGGCTTCCAGCGCCAGCTGCGGGTCGATGGCGCGGCCGCCGCGATGCACCGTGCGCAGCGCTTCGGCCAGATTCTCGGCAGGGGCGTCCTTGAGCAGGTAGCCGGATACGCCCGCGTCCAGCGCGCGACGCAGGAAGCCCGGGCGCGCGAAGGTGGTCACGATGATCACCTTCATCGGCAACTCGTGCCGCTGGATGCGCTGGGCCAGTTCCAGCCCGGTCAGGCCGGGCATCTCGATGTCGGTCACCAGCACGTCCGGCTTGAGCCGCTGCAGGTCGCGCCAGGCCGCCTCGCCGTCGGCGGAGGAACCGAGCACCTCGATGTCGCTTTCCAGGTTGAGCAGCGCCGACAGCGCCCCGCGCACCATCGCCTGGTCCTCGGCCAGCAGCACGCGGATCATGCCCGGCCCCCGGCGGACGGCAGCGCTACCGTCGCGTCGGCGCGCTGCAACGCGGCGGTCGCGCGCGCCTGCAGCGGCACGCGGATCGAGAGCAGCGTGCCCCGTCGCGGCGGCGATTCGATCGAGAGCGTGCCGCCCAGGCCGCGCACGCGCTCGCGCATGCCACTGACGCCGTTGCCGTGGGCAGCCAGCCCGCCCTTCCCGTTGTCGCCGATCCGCATGCCTATCCCGCTGCCGTCGATGGAGAGGGCCACGCTGGCGCGCGTGGCGCGTGCGTGGCGATGGATGTTGGTCACCGCCTCACGCAGCACCAGCGCCAGCGGCGCCTCGACGTGCCCGGGCAGGTCGAGGCCTTCGGGCAGCTCGCCGTCGAGCATGACGCCGGAGGCTTCCAGCATGAGCCGGGCGGAGGTCAGTTCGGCGGCCAGGTCGCTGCGGCGCATGCCGGTCACCGCAGCGCGCACCTCGGCCAGCGCATGGCGCGCGACGCGCTCGACCTCCTCCATCTCGCGCTGCGCGCGCGCCGGTTCAGCCAGTGCCAGGCGCTTGCCGAGCTCCGACTTCAATGCCACCAGCGACAGCGTGTGCCCGAGCAGGTCGTGCAGGTCGCGGCCGATCCGCTCGCGCTCGGCGAGGATCGCCAGCCGCCGCACTTCCGATTGCGACAGGCGCAGTTCGGCGTCCTTGCGTGCACTGAACATGTAGGCCACGTTGCTGAAACCGCCGAACAGCCCCGCCATCACCACCGCGAGCGCCTGGCCGAAAGGGTCGCCGAACGCCCATGCCTTGACCAGCGCCAGGGTGCCGATGATCGCGACGCTCGCCAGCCACCGTCGCCACGAAGGCGAGAACGCCGACAGCACGGCGGCCAGCGCCAGCAGCACGAAGCCGAAGGGGTTGCAGACCCACAGCGCCAGCGCCGTCGCCGCCATCCCGGCGACATACCAGGCGTGGTGCCGGCGAGGCCCGACATAGACACGCGAGTACAGGTACACGAACACCGGCACGGCCAGCAGCGTGGGCACCAGCCAGGTCCCCGTGGCGTGCCCGACGGACAGTGGCCCCTGGAACACCGCCACCAGCGCGAACAGCGAAAGGCCGGCCTGCCAGCGCATGGACAGCGGCGAGCGCAACTGGGCAAGCAGCGAATCGGGCGCCGGCGTGAACAGCCGCATCATGGACGAGCCTCCGCTGCCATCGGGGTCTCGCCGACCGGTGCGGCCGGCGTGCCCGCCGGGGCGGCAGCGGCCTGCAGCGAAGCGGCCGGCAGTGGTACCACCACCCGCAGGCGCGTGCCCTGCCCCTGCTGCGAGTGGATCTGCAGGCGCCCCCCGAAGGCGCGCACGCGCTCGCGCATGCCGGTCAGGCCGTTGCCTTCCTCCAGCACGCCACCGCGGCCGTTGTCCGACACCGTCAGGCACAGGCCACCGTCGATGCATTCGAAGGCGACGCTGGCGCGCGTGGCTGCCGCGTGGCGTGCGATGTTGGTGGCCGCCTCGCGCAGCACCAGCGCCAGGCCGCGTTCGACCTCGGCCGGCATGCAGGGTGGCTGCCCGTAATCCAGGTGCACGGCGGAGGATTCCAGCAGCAGCCGCGCCGACGCCAGCTCGGCCGCCAGGTCGGTCGCCCGGATGCCGGTCACCGCGGCGCGCACCTGCGTCAGGGCATGCCGCGCCACCTTTTCGGCCTCGATCACCTCGCGCCGGGCGGCTTCGGTGTCGCGGTCGAACAGCTTGCGCGACAGCTCCAGCTTGAGCGTGATCAGCGAGAGCGTGTGGCCGAGCAGGTCGTGCAGGTCGCGCCCGATCCGTTCGCGTTCGGCGGTTGCCGCGAGCCGGCGCACCTCCTCGTGGGACAGCTTGAGGGCCGCGTCCTTCTCGTGCTCGATCCGCTCGACGTGGGTCACCAGGCCGATGATCAGCGTCATGCAGGGAATCGCCAGCATCGCCTGCCAGGCGTAATGGGCCTGCCAGGCCATCAGCAGGAACAACCCGTTGAGCATGAGCAGCCGCAACAGGAACGGCAGGAAGCGCCGGCTCGCCAGGCTGCACGACACGCAACCGTAGATGAAGTAGCTGACGCCGCTCGCATAGACCGGCACCAGCACCAGCCCGAATACCGCTAACGCCAGCGCATAGTTGGAGGCCTTGCCGCGCGGCGCCAGGAACACCTTGGCGAACAGCGCCACGAACACCGGGTAGGTGAGCACGGTCAGCCCCAGCCAGCGCCAGCTGTACTGGTTGTCGAACACCGGGGTGATGAACACCCAGGCGGACCACAGCAGGTGCACGCTCTCGGCCCAGGGCGACTTGCCCTGGCGCTGGATCTCGGCGATGCGCGAGTCCGGCGCGGGCGTGAACCATGCGCGTAGCAGTCTCATCGGGCGTTCCTGGCCGGGCGTCCGGGCATGCTACTTCAACCGTGCCGACGGAGCCGACGCGCCGCCAGCAGCAGGAACGCGGCGGCGAAGCCGAGCAGCACCAGCACGTGCCCGGGCAGGGCGTCCTGCGGCATGCCGACCGCCGCGAGCGCGAGGCGGTCCAGGTGGTAGCTCGGCCACAGCGGCGCGATCTGCTGCAACACCCGGGGCAGCATCGGCAGCGGGAACCACAGGCCGGACAGGAACGCCATCGGCAGGTAGACCAGGTTGAGCAGGCCCGGGCCACCCTGCCCCTTGACCAGCGTGCCGATGTACATGCCGAGGGCGCAGAACGGCAGCACGCCGAGCACGCCGGTCACGAGCAGTGCGCCGGCCTGCCCCGGCGACAGCGACACGTGCGCGATCTGCGAGAGCCCGAGCAGGAGCAGCACCACGAAGGCGGCCGCGCCCATCGCCATCACCATCTTGCCCATCAGGTAGGCGCCGGGCGGCATCGGCAGCGCGCGTTTGAGCGTGAGCAGGCCGCCGTCGCGCTCCAGCGCCAGCGACACGCCGAAGCCGAACAGGCCCGGGCTCATCACGCCGAAGGTGGCGTAGCTTGCCAGCAGGTAGCGCGCCGCGTCGGTGCCCTCGCCCCGGGCCATCAGCACGCCGAACACCAGGTAGAACATGCCCGGGAACAGGGTGATCGGCAGCATGAAGCTGGGGGCACGCAGGTAGCGCAGGCACTCGCTGCGCGCTTCGGCGAGGTAGGCGCCCAGTACGCGGCCGGGCGGCATGCCGCCATTGTCCTCGAGCGGATCGAAGGGAACGGTATCCATGTCAGGCTGCCTCGCGCTGGTCGGTGGACGATGCTTCGGGCTCACGGGTCAGTTCGGTGAACGCTTCGGCCAGGCCGGCGCGCTGGACTTCCAGTTCGCGCAGCCAGGCGTCGTTCTGCAGCAGGCGCAACACCACCACTTCGGCCTCCGCGGTGGTCAACTGCAGGCGACCGCCTTCCACGCGGACCTCCGCCACCTCCGGCCAGGCGGCGACCGTTTCCGGCAGCAGGGTGCTGATGCAGCGGATGCGCCTGACGCCGACGCGGGCACGCAACTCGTCCACCGTGCCTTCGTGGATCGCGCGGCCGCGGGCCATCACGCAGACGCGATCGGCCAGTGCCTCGGCCTCCTCCAGGTAGTGCGTGGTCAACAGGACCGAGCAGCCCTCGGCGACCAACCGGCGGATCGCCGCCCACAGCGCCTGGCGCGCTTCGATGTCCATGCCGACGGTGGGTTCGTCCAGGAACAGCAGGCGCGGACGCCCGCACAGCGCGAGCGCGAACTGCACGCGCCGCTGCTGGCCGCCGGAGAGCTTGCCGTAGGGCCGGTCCAAAAGGTCTTCCACCGCGGCCAGCTCGGCCGATTCCTGCAGCACGCGGGGATTGGCGTAGTAGCTCGCGGTGAGCCGCAGCAGCTCGCGCACGCGCAGGGTCGGCGGCAGCGTGGCGCTCTGCAGCATCACGCCGATCCGCCGGCGCGCCTCGACCCGCTGCGGATCGAGCCCGAACAGCTCGACCTCGCCCGCGTCGGCCCGGTGCAGGCCGAGCAGCAGGCCGATGGCGGAGGACTTGCCGGCGCCGTTGGGGCCGAGCAGGGCGAGCAGCTCGCCGCGGTGCAGCGCGAGGTCCAGGCCGTCGACGGCGGTGAGCGCGCCGTAGCGCTTGACCGCGCCGCGCAGGCGCGCGACCGGGGTGGCGGACATGTCCATGCGACCTCCTTGGTATGGACGCAAACATTAGGCACGGCAAGGCCTTGCGGACACTGGTCGGCGTCAGCCCGCGCTGGTGACAGCCGTCATGCGGGGTTACGGCGGAGCCGGGCGCACGGTATCCTTGGGTTTATCCCCGGCCCCGCCAGGCGTGCTTCGCACGGCGCAACGACGGGCCCGCACAACCGCATGCGCCACCAGTCGCGCGTGCCCCGCAATCACCGCCAGCGGCGCCACCCCGGCGCCGGCCGGCCACGAGGAGGACTGCCATGGGTGTGATCGATCAGCTGCGCGAGATGCGCGAATTCGGCGGCAAGCCACGTACCGTCGGCCTGGACGACGCCAGCATCGAGCGCATGGCGGCCAGCCAGCCGCAACTGGTGCAGGCGGTCGACGAGGCCCTGGCCCGCCACCGCGAGCTGTGTGCGGAGCTGGGCGATTTCCTCAAGCTGGACGAGTCCGAGCAGTTGACCAGGGCCCAGGCCGGCTACGTCAACTTCTATCCTGACGACGCCATCAACCCGTACCTGCCGGCCGCCGCGCGCGGCCCGTGGATCGTGACGCTCAAGGGCGCCGTGCTGCACGACAACGGCGGCTACGGCATGCTCGGCTTCGGCCACAACCCGCCGGCCATCCTCGAGGCGCTGGCGCAGCCGCAGGTGATGGCCAACGTGATGTCGCCAAGCGTCTCGCAGCTGCGCTTCACCCGCGCGATGGACAAGGAACTGGGCCGCAGCCGTGGCGCCAACCCGTACAAGCACTACCTGTGCCTGAACTCGGGCTCCGAGGCGGTTGGCCTGGCCTGCCGCATCGCCGACGTCAACGCCAAGCTGATGACCGACACCGGCGGCCGTTACGCCAACCGCGCGATCAAGCGCCTGTCGGTGCGCGGGGCCTTCCACGGCCGCACCGACAAGCCGGCGCTGTATTCCGATTCCACCCGCAAGACCTACCAGCAGCACCTGGCCAGCTACCGCCACGAGGACACCCTGCTCACGGTGGCTCCCTACGACGTGGAGCAGCTCAAGGCCGCCTTCGCCGATGCCGACAAGCACGGCTGGTTCATCGAGGCGATGTTCCTGGAGCCGGTGATGGGCGAAGGCGACCCCGGCCGGGCGGTGACGCCGGAGTTCTACAAGGCCGCGCGCGAACTGACCGAAGCCCACGGCACGCTGCTGCTGGTCGACTCGATCCAGGCCGGCCTGCGTGCGCACGGCGTGCTGTCGATAGTCGATTACCCGGGCTTCGAGAACCTGCCGCCGCCGGACATGGAGACCTTCTCCAAGGCGCTCAACGCCGGCCAGTACCCGCTGTCGGTGCTGGCGGTCAGCGACCGTACCGCCGGGCTGTACCGCAAGGGCATCTACGGCAACACCATGACCACCAACCCGCGCGCGCTCGACGTGGCGCTGGCCACGATGGAGCTGCTCACCGACGAGGTGCGCACCAACATCCGCGCCCGCGGCGAGGAATTCGTCGCCAAGCTCAACAAGCTCAAGGACGAACTGGGCGGGCTGATCACCAAGGTGCAAGGCACCGGCCTGCTGTTCTCCTGCGAGCTGGCGCCGCAGTTCAAGTGCTTCGGGGAAAGCTCGACCGAGGAGTACATGCGCGAGCACGGCGTGGGCGTGATCCACGGCGGCGCCAACTCGCTGCGTTTCACTCCGCACTTCAACGTGACCAGCGCCGAGGTCGACCTGGTCGTCGACCACGTGCGCCAGGCGCTGCTGAAGGGCCCGCGCAAGCAGGCCGCCGAGGCGGCCTGAGCGCTTGATCGATCGAGGGGCGCGTCGGCGACGGCGCGCCCTTTTTCATGCCCGGCGAACGCTATCCTGCCGGGCGCGCCTTGCGCACGACCGGGATGGCGTGCGCAGCGAGTGGCAGCCCTGTCACCCCTGCAAGGTCGCGCGAGCCATTGAGGAATCCCCGCATGCCCGTCATCGAAGTCCGCCACCCGTTGATCCGCCACAAGCTCGGCCTGATGCGCCGCGCCGGCATCAGCACCAAGGAATTCCGCGAGCTCGCCTCCGAAGTGGCCGCCCTGCTCACTTACGAGGCGACCAAGGACCTGGAGACGCTGGAAGAATCCATCGAAGGCTGGGCCGGTCCGGTCAGGGTCGAGCGCATCAAGGGCAAGAAGATCACGATCGTGCCCATCCTGCGCGCAGGCCTGGGCATGCTGCCGGGCGTACTCGACATGATCCCCTCGGCCAAGGTCAGCGTCGTCGGCGTGCAGCGCGACGAGGCCACGCTGGCGCCGGTGGCCTATTACGAGAAGCTGAGCGGCAGCATGCACGAGCGCACTGCGCTGATCGTCGACCCGATGCTCGCCACGGCCGGCACGCTGGTGGCGACCGTCGACATGCTCAAGGCGGCCGGCTGCCGGCGGATCAAGGGATTGTTCCTGGTCGCCGCGCCCGAGGGCCTGGAGCGCATCGGGGCCACGCATCCGGACGTGGAGATCTTCACCGCCTCGATCGACGAGCGGCTCAACGACAAGGGCTACATCCTGCCCGGGCTGGGTGACGCCGGCGACAAGATCTTCGGCACGAAGCAGCTACCGGGTTAGGCCTTCTCAGGGGGGGCTCCGGCCCGCCTCCATCTTCCCGCGCACCTGGAGCCCGGAGTTACGCGACGCTCTTGCGGCTGGTTCGGGGCGAGCGCTGCCCCTCGCCCCGACCCTCTCCCGGAGGGGAGAAGGAGCTGAAGCGCTAGCGTTTGAAGCGGTCGGTGGCCTCGACCAGTTCGTGCGTGATGCCCGGCTCGAACGCCGAGTGCCCCGCATCCTGCACGATGCGCAGGTCCGCTTCCGGCCAGGCGCGGTGCAGGTCCCACGCGCTGCGGATCGGGCACACCACGTCGTAGCGCCCCTGCACGATCACGGTCGGGATCCGGCGGATACGGTCGACGTTGCGCAGCAACTGGTCGTCGTGCTCGAAGAAGCCGCCGTGCACGAAGTAGTGGCACTCGATCCGCGCGAAGGCCAGCGCGAATTCGTCCTCGCCGCTGCTGGCGATGTAGCCCGGATCCTGGAACAGGAAGCTGGTGCCGGCCTCCCAGGTCGACCACGCCCGCGCGGCCTCCAGGCGGGTGGCCGCGTCGGGGCTGGTGAGGCGCCGATGGTAGGCACTCATCAGGTCGCCACGCTCGGCCTCCGGGATCGCCGCCAGGTAGGCCTCCCAGGCATCCGGGTAGAGCGCGTCGCAGCCCTTCTGGTAGAACCACTCCAGCTCCGAACGGCGCAGCATGAAGATGCCGCGCAGCACCAGCTCGGCGACCTTGTCCGGATGGGTCTGCGCATAGGCCAGCGCCAGCGTGGAGCCCCAGGAGCCGCCGAACACCTGCCAGCGGGCGATCCCCAGGTGTTCGCGCAGCCGCTCGATGTCGGCCACCAGGTCCCAGGTGGTGTTGTCGGTGAGCTCGGCGTGCGGCGTCGAGCGCCCGCAGCCGCGCTGGTCGAACAGGATGATGCGGTAGGCCGCCGGATCGAAGAAGCGCCGGCAGCGCGGACTCGCGCCTGCGCCGGGCCCGCCATGCAGGAACACCACCGGCTTGCCGTCGGGGTTGCCGCTCTGCTCGTAGTAGATCGTATGCAGCCCGGACACCGGCAGCATGCCGCTGTCATAGGGCTCGATCTCCGGATACAGCGCGCGGCGTTCCTGGTTCATGCCTTCGATCTCGAGGAAATGGGAAGCGGCCAAGGCTAGCACGCGGCCCCAGGCCCAACAGCGTCGGCTGGGCATGGCCGGGGGCGCGGGTCGCGCCCGGTGGCACTCCTAGACAAGCTTGCCCGGGTTGAGGAGGCCGTTCGGATCGAATACCGTGCGCATCCCGCGCATCAGCGCGATCTCCGCCGCGCTGCGCGTGCTTCCCAGGTACGCCCGCTTGACCAGCCCGATGCCGTGCTCGGCGGAGATGCTACCGCCATGGCGCTGCAGCGTATCGGCCAGCAGCTTCGTCACGCGCTCGCAGTGGGCGATGAATTCGGCCGGCTGCATGTCTTCGGGCGGCAGCACGTTGATGTGCAGGTTGCCGTCGCCGATGTGGCCGAACCAGACCACCTCCATCCGCGGGTATTCGCGCGCCAGCAGGGCCTGCATCTCGCGCAGGAACGCCGGCATCGCGCCGATGCGCAGCGCAATGTCGTTCTTGTAGGGCTTGCGTGGCGCCAGGCTTTCGGTGATGCCCTCGCGAAGCCGCCAGAGCGTGGCCGCCTGCGCTTCGCTCTGCGCGATCACCCCGTCGCTGATCCAGCCCTCGCGCACGCCGTCCTCGAAGGCGAGCAGCGCGGCGTGCATGTCGTTGTCGTCCAGTGCGTCGTACTCGGCCACCACGTAATACGGCAGGTCGGCATCGATCGCGCGCTGCGCGCCGTGCGCCAGCACGTGGCGCAGCGCGACGTCGGTGAAGAACTCGAACGCCTGCAGCTTCAGCCGCGCGCGGAACAGCCCGAACACCTGCATCAGCGCGTCCATGTGCGGCAGCGCCAGCAGCATGGTCTGCGCCGGCGGCGACGGGTCGGTGAGCTTCAGCTGCGCCCCCACCACCACGCCCAGCGTGCCCTCCGAGCCGACCATCAGATGGCGCAGGTCGTAACCACTGGAGTTCTTGATCAGGCCGCGGTTGAGCTCGAGTCGCTCGCCGTTGCCGGCGATCACGGTCAGGCCGGCGATCCACTCGCGCGTGGTGCCGTAACGGATTACCCGGATGCCGCCCGCATTGGTGGCGACGTTGCCGCCGATCGTGCAGGAGCCGCGTGCGGCAAAGTCCACCGGATAGAGCAGCCCGTGCGAGCGCGCCGCCTCGTGCACCGCCTGCAGGGTGATGCCGGCCTCGACCTCGAGCAGGCGGTCGGTGGCGTCGAAGCCGAGCACGCGGTTCATCCGCTCGAGGCTCAGCACCAGTTCGCCCTGCGCTGCCACGGCGCCACCGGACAGTCCGGTGCGACCGCCCGAGGGCACCAGCGCGACGCCGTGCTCGTTGGCCCAGCGCACGATCGCCTGCACTTCCTCGCCCGTGCCCGGCAAGGCCACCGCCAGCGGCGACGGGCCCCACCGGCGCGTCCAGTCACGCCCGTAATGGATCAGGTCGGCCAGTTCGGTCAGCAGGCGCAGCGAGGGAATGCGGGCGCCCAGGTCGGCGAGGCGGGGATCGGTCATGGCAGCTCCGGCGGGACTGCCAGCCTGCCAGAGCGGGGCCGGCGGGGTCCAGTGCTGCAGTGCCGCAAACGCAGCGGAGCTCTGGCATAGTAGCCCCACGCCCCGGCTCGGACTCGCTCCCATGAAGACCTCGTTTCCCAGGCAGGACATCCGCGTGCTGCTGCTCGAAGGTGTCAGCCGGAGCGCCGTGGAGACCTTCCGACACGCGGGCTACACGCAGGTCGAGATGCATCCGAAGGCGCTGCCGGAAGCCGAGCTGCGGGCCCGGCTGGCCGAGGCGCATATCGTGGGCATCCGTTCGCGCACCCAGCTCACGCCGGCGCTGCTGGAGCACGCCCGGCGCCTGATCGCGGTGGGCTGCTTCTGCATCGGCACCAACCAGGTGGAGCTGGGGACCGCGCGGCGGCTGGGCGTCCCGGTGTTCAATGCGCCCTATTCCAATACCCGCAGCGTGGCCGAGCTGGTGGTAGCCGAGGCCATCATGCTGCTGCGGGGCATCCCGCAGAAGAACATGCAGTGCCATCGCGGCGGCTGGTCGAAATCGGCGGCGGGCAGCTACGAGGCGCGCGGCAAGGTACTGGGCATCGTCGGCTATGGCCACATCGGCACCCAGGTCGGCGTGCTGGCGGAGAGCATGGGCATGCATGTGCTGTTCCACGACATCGAGTCCAAGCTGGCGCTGGGCAATGCGCGCGCGGCGGCGAGCCTGGACGACGTGCTGGAAGCGGCCGACGTGGTCACCCTGCACGTGCCCGACACGCCGGCCACCCGGATGATGATCGGCGCCGAACAGCTTGCACGAATGCGGCGCGGCTCGCTGCTCATCAACGCCTCGCGCGGCAGCGTGGTGGACATCGACGCACTGGCCGCGGCGCTGTTCAAGGGACATCTCGCCGGCGCGGCCGTGGACGTCTTTCCCTCCGAACCCAAGGGCAACGACGACACCTTCGCCTCGCCGCTGGTCGGCATGGACAACGTGATCCTCACCCCGCACATCGGCGGCAGCACGCTGGAGGCGCAGGACAACATCGGCATCGAGGTGGCGAGCAAGCTGGTGCGCTACAGCGACAATGGCTCGACCCTGTCGGCGGTGAACTTCCCGGAGGTCGCGCTGCCCGAGCATCCGCACAGCCGGCGCCTGCTGCACATCCACCGCAACGTCCCCGGCACGCTGTCCCGAATCAACGAGCTTTTTTCGGCCGGCAACATCAACATCAATGCGCAGTTCCTGCAGACCGACGCCGAAGTCGGCTACGTAGTGATCGACGTCGCCGCCGACGTGGCGCAGACACAGGCGCTGAAGGAGCAGATGGCGGCGATTCCGGGGACGTTGAAGACCCGCGTTCTGTATTGATGGCAACGCCCGTGCCTTCTCCCGATGACTCCAGGCGAGCGGTCCGAACGCGGCAATGCATCGACGGCCAGCAGTCGGATCGCCGCTTCCCATCGTTCGTGCAATAACTGCCGGCGCGCGTCCGTCATGGCGGGACGCCGTTTCCGGCCAGACCACGTCGGGCCGGTGCCCTGCCTTTCCGGCAGGCAATCGTGGCTGGAACAGTGCGGCGGAAAATGCGCCCCTCAGGCATGTCAGGGCTGTTGTATCGTGCAGCGATTCCTTGGTTGCCGGGGGCAAGGACCGATGGATGGATTCGGGCAGCTGTGCGTCGGGCGCAATCAGCTTCGGGCGGCAGGCAACCCCGGAGCGGGCTGCCCGCAAGGGGCCTCATGCGGGTCTGAAGGGTGAGGCGCGTCGAATCGCTCGACCACCTGCGCGGCCTGATGGCGGTGTCGGTGATGCTCTATCACTACCGGATGTGGCTGCTGCACGAGCAGTCCGGGCTGCTCGGGAAACTGGGCATCTATGCGGTCGCGACCTTCTACGTTCTGAGCGGCGCCAGCCTAGGCATGGTGTACCTGGAACGGCTGGGCACGCCCCGCGAGATCGCGGCATTCTGGATTCGCCGCCTGTTCCGCATCGTGCCGCTGTTCTGGCTGGTCACTGCCGCGACGCTGCTGGTGCGGGGAAGCCGCCATGATCCGCTGCTGAACTTCAGCCTGCTTTTCAGCGTGTTCGATCCGGCAGGAGCCATTGCCACCGGCGCATGGTCGATCGGCAACGAGCTGGTTTTCTACGCATTGCTGCCGTTGATCGCACTCGCCCCGCGCGCGGCGCTCGCGATCAGTGTCGTTCCAGCAGCGGCGTATGCCGGGTACCTGATCTCGGCAGATGCTTCCCTGGCCGCACAGTGGCCAGTGTACGTCCAGCCATTGAACAACCTTTTCCTGTTCGTCGGCGGAGTGGTTATCGCGTCGGCTCCACGCGTCCGCCATCCCCTTTTGATCGGGCTTCCGGCCGCCGTGGTGTTCTGCCTTTACCCGATGACCTCGCAAGTGCAATTGGCCACCGGCACCGGGCGACTGGTCATGTCGGCCGCAACCCTGGCGGTGGTGCTGGCGGTGTATCAGGCCAGACCGGCCCTCGGGGGCTGGGCTGCGCAAGGGCTGGGTTTCCTCGGGCAGAGCTGCTATTCGATCTATCTGCTGCACCCGATTGCATTCGGCATGACGCAGAGACTGCACGCGAGCGGGTGGCAGGCGTTCGCGGCCAGTACGGCCATCACGCTCGGCTTGAGCTGGATCAGCTACCGCCGCATCGAGCGGCCGATGATGGAATTGGGCGCAATGCTCAGCCAGCGCCTGGGACGAGGCGCGCCGGTGGGAAGATCCGGGACGCCTTAGGCGCGGTCGCGACGTGGCGATCGGGAACAAGATCGAGCTGCGGCGCCGGGCCTGGCAAGGAACCACCCAGCGAAGCTGGATGGTCGCACATCAGCGAGCACGTCCCGATGATGGGCCTCGGTGCCGCAGATATGTGGCATGCGGTCGAAGGCCGCGTGTTGGGCGGTTAGCGAAACCACCGGCCAGCGTGTGAGTAAATTGGTCGGGGCGGCCGGATTCGAACCGACGACCCTCTGCCCCCCAGGCAGATGCGCTACCAGGCTGCGCTACGCCCCGACGTGACTCGTGTGTTCGCCGCGTTCGCAGCGAACAGACGGCGAACTATAGCAGATGCCCAGGCGTTTCAGCGACGCAGCAGAGTCAGGATTTCCTCCAGCTCCATGCGCACCTGACGCACGATCTGGTGGGACATGCTGGACTCCATGCGGGCCTGCGGGCCTTCCAGCCGCGCACGGGCGCCGGTGATGGTGAAACCCTCGTCGTACAGCAGGCCACGGATCTGGCGGATCATCAGCACGTCGTGGCGCTGGTAATAGCGGCGATTGCCGCGGCGCTTCACCGGATTGAGCGCAGGGAATTCCTGCTCCCAGTAGCGAAGCACGTGCGGCTTGACCCCGCACAGCTCGCTGACCTCACCGATGGTGAAGTAGCGCTTGGCCGGGATCGCGGGCAGTTCGGTGTTATTCCCTTGGTCCAGCATAGCTCTCGACTCGCACCTTGAGTTTCTGCCCCGGACGGAACGTCACCACGCGGCGGGCGGAAATCGGAATCTCCTCGCCCGTCTTTGGGTTGCGACCCGGTCGCTGGTTCTTCTGACGCAGGTCGAAGTTGCCGAAGCCGGACAACTTCACCTGCTCGCCCCTTTCCAACGCTTCGCGGACGACCTCGAAATAGGCATCCACGAATTCCTTCGCCTCACGCTTGTTGAGGCCCACCTCGAGGAAAAGGCGCTCGGCCATCTCCGCCTTGGTCAGCGCCATCTCAACCTCGCAGTTTTGCCTTGCATGTCGACTCCAACGCAGCTACCGCATCACGCACGCAGCGGTCCGCGTCGTCGTCGGTAAGCGTGCGTGAAGCGTCCTGCAAAATCAAGCCCATAGCGAGACTCTTTCGGCCCGCGTCGACGCCCTTCCCGCTGTAGCGGTCGAACAGCCTGAGCTCCTGGAGCACGTCGCCGAGGGTGCCGCGGACGACCTGTTCGATCTGTGACCAGCGCACCTCTTCGGGCACTTCGACGGCGATATCCCGGCGCACCGAAGGGAAACGGGGCACCGCCCGCGCCTTGGGCAGGCGGCGCTCCAACAGCGGCGCCAGGGCCACCTCCAGCACGTGCACGTCCTGGGCCAGATCCAGCGCCCTGGCCAGTTGCGGGTGCAGCGCGCCGAGGTAGCCCACCGTCTCACCGTCCCGCGCGACACGGGCGCCGCGACCCGGATGCAGCCAGGCCGGCAGGCCATCGGCGTGCAGCGTCCAGCGTTCCCGCTCGCCACCCCAGGCCAGGAGCGCGTCCAGCTCGCCCTTGAGATCGAAGAAGTCGTAGGGGCGCGCCGATTCGGCCCATTGCTCGGCGCGTGCGCTGCCGCAGGCGGCGATGGCCAGGCTCGGGGTTTCCACCGGCGGATCGCCCGCAGCAAAGGCCCGGGCGACCTCGAACAGCCGCACGCGTTCCTGCTGGCGGGCACGGTTGTGGCGCAACGCCTCGACCAGGCCGGGCAGCAGCGAGGGGCGCATCACGGCCAGGTCCGCCGACAGCGGGTTGGCCAGCGGCACGAGATTCTCCGTGTACCCCCAACGGCCGAGCAGCTCGGCGCTGACGAATGACAGGTTGACCGCCTCGTAGTACTCGCGCGCGGCCAACTGCTCGCGCAGCGCGAGTTCACCGATGCGCGCCTCGGGCTCGGGCACGAGCGACAGCGCGCCGGCGGGCGTGTGGGTGGGAATGCGGTCGTAGCCATGGACGCGGGCGACCTCCTCGATCAGGTCCTCCTCGCGCTCGATGTCGAAGCGGCTGGTCGGCGCCGTCACCTGCCAGCCTTCGGCGGTGGGATGCACGGTCATGCCCAGCGCGGTGAAGATCCGCGTGACTTCCTCGTCCGGCACGGCAAGACCCAGCACCCGGGCCAGGCGCGCGCGGCGCAGCGTGAGCGTGGCGGGTCGGGGCAGGTCGGCCGGGTTCTCGGCGACCAGCACGGGACCGGCCTGGCCGCTGGCGATCGAGAGCAGCAGCTCGGTGGCGCGCTCCAGCGCGCGCCGCGGCAGCTCCGGGTCGACACCGCGTTCGAAACGGTGCGAAGCGTCGGTGTGCAGGCCGAGCTTGCGCGCGCGTCCCATGATCGCGGCCGGCGCGAAGTGCGCGGACTCGAGAAAGATGTCGGCGGTGGCGTCGGTGACGCGGGAATCGTGCCCGCCCATCACACCCGCGACGGCCAGGGGCTTCGTGCCGTCCGCGATCAGCAGGAAGCCCTCGTCCAGCTGCGCCTCGCTGCCGTCGAGCAACTTCAGCGTCTCGCCGGCGCGGGCATGCCGCACCACGATGTCGCCTTCGAGCGTGTCGTTGTCGAAGGCGTGCAGCGGCTGGCCGAGCTCGAGCATGACGTAGTTGGTGACATCGACCACCGCGCTGATCGGGCGCAGGCCGGCGCGGCGCAGGCGTTCGGCCAGCCACAGCGGCGAGCGCGCCGATGTATCGATGCCCTCGATGATGCGGCCGAGGTAGCGCGGCGCATCCTTGCCGGCTTCCAGGCGGATGCCGCGGCGCGCAGCGGAAGTCACCGGGGCCGGCTCCTGCACCGACACCAGCACGCGGCTGCCGAACAGTGCGGCCACGTCGTGCGCCAGCCCGACCAGGCCCAGGCAGTCGGGCCGGTTCGGCGTCAACTTGAGCTCGATGCTGGCGTCGGGCAGGCCCAGGAACTCCGCCAGCGGCTGGCCCGGCGGCGCATCGGCCGGCAGTTCCATCAGGCCGGAGGCATCCGCATCGATACCCAGCTCCCTGGCCGAGCACAACATGCCGGCCGATTCCACGCCCCTCAGCTTGGCGGCCTTGATCTTCACATCGCCCGGCAGGACGGCACCGATGGTCGCCAGCGGCGCCTTCAGGCCCACGCGGGCATTGGGTGCGCCGCAGACGATCTGCAACGGCTCGCCCGACCCCGCGGCGACCTTGCAGACTTTCAGGCGATCGGCTTCCGGATGCTTCTCGGCGGCGACGATTTCTCCCACCACCACGCCGGCCAGGCCCTCGCCCAGCACGGTCAGCTCTTCCACTTCCAGCCCGGCCATGGTCAGCGCGTGGGCCAGTTGGGCGCGGTCGGCCTGGATCTCGACCAGCTCGCGCAGCCAGTTCTCGGAGAATTTCATGGGTACTTTGTTCCTTGCCGGCTTACGCGAACTGCTTGAGGAAGCGCAGGTCGTTCTCGAAGAACGCGCGCAGGTCCGAGACGCCGTAGCGCAGCATGGCGAAACGCTCGACGCCCAGGCCGAAGGCGAAGCCGGTGTAGCGTTCCGGATCGATGCCGCAGTTGGCCAGCACCTTCGGGTGGACCATGCCGCAGCCGAGCACCTCCAGCCAGCGGCTCTGGCCATCACCGGTTTCCCAACGGATGTCCACCTCTGCCGAGGGTTCGGTGAACGGGAAATAGCTGGGGCGGAAGCGCATCTCGAAGTCGCGCTCGAAGAAGGCGCGCACGAACTCCGCCAGGGTCCCCTTCAGATCCGCGAAACTGGACGTCTCGTCGACCAGCAGGCCCTCGATCTGGTGGAACATCGGCGAGTGGGTCTGGTCCGAGTCGCTGCGATAGACCTTGCCCGGCGCGATGATGCGGATCGGCGGCTGGCGTCCCTGCATGGCACGGATCTGCACCGGCGAGGTATGCGTGCGCAGCAGGCGCCCGTCGCCGAAGTAGAAGGTGTCGTGCATTGCCCGCGCCGGATGGTGCGGCGGAAAGTTGAGCGCCTCGAAGTTGTGCCAGTCGTCCTCGATCTCCGGGCCTTCGGCGCGCTGGTAGCCCAGGCGGGCGAAGATCGCCGCAATGCGCTCGAGGGCGCGGGTGATCGGATGGATGCCGCCACGCTCGCCATCGCGGCCCGGCAGCGTGATGTCGAGCTTCTCGGAGGCCAGGCGGTGGTCGAGTTCGGCCTGTTCCAGCGACTGCTTGCGCGCGGCCAGCGCGTCGGCCAGGCGGTCCTTGACGCGGTTGACCTCGGCGCCGCGGGCCTTGCGCTCGTCGGGAGCGAGCGCGCCCAGCGATTTCAGCGCGGCGGTGACGACGCCGCTCTTGCCGAGCAGCCCCACGCGCAGAGCGTCGAGCGCGTCGAGCGTGTTGGCGCCTTCGATATCGGCCAAGGCCTGGGTTGCGCGGCTTTCCAGATCGTCCATCGGTGCGAGTTCCGCTGTTTGCTCTTGGCTCCCTCTCCCTCCGGGGAGAGGGTTGGGGTGAGGGGTCGCTCTTGCGTTGCTGCCACATAGAAGCGGCTTCGATGACGTCCAAGGCAAGCCTTGTCCCCTCACCTCAATCCACTCCCCGGAGGGGAGAGGAAGCGAACGCGAAAAGCGACGTTATTAAATAAAAACGGGGAGAAGGCGTTGGCCTTCTCCCCGCTTGATTTACAGCATACCGTCGGTGACGACGATCAAGCGGCCAGGCTGGCCTTCGCCTTTTCCGCGATGGCGCCAAACGCCTTGATGTCGTGCACGGCGATGTCCGCCAGCACCTTGCGGTCGATCGTGATGCCGGCCTTGGACAGGCCGTTGATCAGGCGGCTGTAGGACAGGCCGAACTGACGGGCCGCGGCGTTGATGCGCACGATCCACAGCGCGCGGAACTGACGCTTGCGCTGCTTGCGACCGATGTACGCGTACTGGCCGGCCTTGATGACGGCCTGGTTCGCGACGCGGAAGACCTTGCGACGGGCGTTGTAGTAGCCCTTCGCGCGGCCGATGATCTTCTTGTGACGACGACGGGCGGTAACGCCACGCTTTACACGAGCCATGGTGTTCTCCCCTTAGACGTACGGCAACATGCGAGCCACACCCTTGGTGTCGCACGCC
>NZ_DASSES010000010.1:0-4631 GCF_035695185.1 Frateuria sp. | reverse complement strand
ACAGCTGCGGCGCGGGGGCCGAGGCGCCGAAGCTGGTCATGCCGATGACCTCGCCATCCAGGCCGACGTACTTGCGCCAGTAGTCGGCGCTGGCGGCCTCCACCGCGACGCGGGCGCGGCACCAGGAGGGCAGCACGCCTTCGCGGTATTCCAGCGGCTGCTCGTCGAACACCTCGGTGCAGGGCATCGACACCACGCGTGCCGGTACACCCTGCTGGGCGAGCGTGCGCATGGCCTCCATGGCCAGTTCCACTTCCGAGCCGGTGGCGATAAGGATCGCCTTGAACTTCGTGTCGGCCGGGTCGGCCAGGACATAGGCGCCGCGCGCGATGTCGGCGACCTGCTGCTCGCTGCGCTGCTGGTGCTTCAGGTTCTGGCGCGAGAACACCAGGCAGGCCGGGTTGCCCTTGCGCTCGATGGCGGCCTTCCAGGCGACCGCCGACTCGACCGCATCGCACGGGCGCCACACCTGGTTGTTCGGAATGAAGCGCAGGCTGGCCAGGTGCTCGACCGGCTGGTGGGTCGGGCCGTCCTCGCCCAGGCCGATGGAGTCGTGGGTGTAGACGTGGATGGCGTGCGCCGGGATCAGCGCGCTCATGCGCACGGCGTTGCGCGCGTAGTCGGAAAACACCAGGAAGGTCGCGTCGTACGGAATGAAACCGCCGTGCAGCGCCAGGCCGTTGGCGATCGCGGTCATGCCGAACTCGCGCACGCCGTAGTAGACGTAGTTACCCTGGCCCGCGCTGGCGTCGCCGTTGCCGGCGTCCTTGCTGCCCTTCCACTTGGTGAGATTGGAGCCGGCCAGGTCCGCCGAGCCGCCGATCAATTCCGGCAGCAGCGGGCCGAAGGCATCCAGCGCCATCTGCGAGGCCTTGCGCGAAGCCACCTCCGGACCCTCGGCCTGCATCTTCGCGATGTAGGCCTGCGCCTTGTCGGCCCAGTCGGCCGGCAGCTCCCCGGCGAGGCGGCGCTTGAACTCGGCGGCCAGTTCCGGGTGCGCCTTGGCGTAGGCGTCCAGCGTGGCGTTCCACTCCTGCTCGCGCTTGGCGCCCTTGGCCTTGGCATCCCAGCCGGAATAGATTTCGGCGGGAATCTCGAACGGCGGATAGCGCCAACCGAGCTGCTCGCGCGCGGCGGCCACTTCGTCCTTGCCCAGCGCCGCTCCGTGGCTTTCTTCCTTGCCCTGCTTGTTCGGCGCGCCGAAGCCGATGATGGTCTTGGCGCAGATCAGGGTGGGCTTGTCGCCCTGGCTGGTGGCCTGGGTCAGCGCGCGCCTGATCGCTTCGGCATCGTGGCCGTCGACGTCACGGATCACGTTCCAGCCATACGCCTCGAAACGCTTGGCCGTATCATCGGTGAACCAGCCGTGCACCTCGCCGTCGATGGAGATGCCGTTGTCGTCGTAGATCGCCACCAGCTTGCCCAGGCCCCAGGTGCCGGCGAGCGAGCAGGCCTCGTGCGAGATGCCCTCCATCAGGCAACCGTCGCCCAGGAAGACGTAGGTGTGGTGGTCGACCACGGTGTGGCCGGGGCGGTTGAAGTGCGCCGCCAGCACCTTTTCGGCGAGCGCGAAACCGACCGCGTTGGCCAACCCCTGGCCGAGCGGACCGGTGGTGGTTTCCACGCCGGGCGTGTGGCCGTATTCGGGGTGGCCGGCGGTCTTCGAATGCAGCTGGCGGAAGCGCTTGAGCTCGGCCATCGGCAGGTCGTAGCCGGCCAGGTGCAGCAGCGCGTACTGCAGCATCGAACCATGCCCGTTGGAGAGCACGAAGCGGTCGCGGTTGGGCCACTTCGGGTCGGCCGGGTTGTGCCTGAGGAAGTCGTTCCACAGCACTTCGGCGATGTCGGCCATGCCCATCGGCATGCCCGGATGGCCGGACTTGGCCGCCTCGACGGCATCCATGGCGAGGGCGCGCACGGCGTTGGCGAGTTCGCGGCGGGTGGTCATCGGTCGGGTCTCCGGGCAAGCGGCAAAGCGCCAATTGTCGCCGATCGGACGGTAACTGTCGCGTCATCGCGACAGCCCTCGCCACCGCGCAATTAATTCAGCCTTAATCGGCCCGGCGCGGGTAACGCGGGACTTCAGGCGCGAATCGCTTCAATGCGTCCGGCGCATGCCCCGTGCGCGTCCATTCGGCCGCTCCCCACGCGGCCGATGGCCTGACTTCAAGGTTCAGGAGAACTCCCCATGACAAAAACAATGCTCGCCCTCGCCCTTGCCTCGTCCGCGCTGCTGTCCGTGCCGGCCTTCGCCCAGGAGGATGCCTCCATGGCGAACGGGCCCGCGCCAGGCGCCAGCGGCAACTATCAACCCGGCCAGCCGGTCGGTAGCGGCAACTGGTTCATCGAGGCGAACGTGGGCCGCACCAACGGCAACAGCAACGGTGGCTTCGGCAGCGACGCCAGTTCGTTCAACTTCTTCAACGGCCATCGCGGGCGACGCACAGGCTATGGCCTGCTCGGCGGCTACCGCTGGAAGGCCGGACAGGACCTGGGGCTCGGCATCGAGGCCGGCTACACCGATCTTGGCAACTTCCGCGTACGCAACGTATTCAACTCCGACCCGGTCAACCAGCGCTCGAGCACCAACGCGTTGCGCGGCTGGCTGCTCGGCGCCAACGGCCGCATCAACCTGACGCCGCAGTGGTACGTGGGCGCCCATGCCGGCTGGTTCTGGGCCAACGACAACAATGGTCGCTACTACGACACGATCAGCCAGGACCTCGGCTTTTCCGAGGGCAACCGGCCGGGCCGCGGCAGCTGGTACGCAGGCATCGGTACCGGCTGGGACGTCAACGAGCACTTCGGCGTAGGCGTGCGCTACGACTACTTCCATGCCAACGCCGGCCAGTATCGCAATCCGGCCACCGGTGAACAGATCACCGGCCTGAAGCGGTCGACCGGGATGGTGTCGCTGGTCGGCGAGTACCGCTTCTGAGCGAAGGGAACGGCGGGTGGACGTCCGGGCGTCCACTCCGCCGCGTCCGGCTGCCTTAACGCCAAGTTACCAATGTCCTGATGTGGATTGAATCTTTCGGCGGCCGGCCGCATCCAAGGGATCACGCGACGCCCATCCCCTTCTGGGCGCGCGCACAGCGATCGTCCCCCGCGATCGCCACGACAACAGGAGAATCTCCCATGAAAAAGACGCTGCTTGCCCTTGCCTTTGCTTCCGCCGGCCTACTGGCCGTTCCGGCCGCGTTCGCGCAGAGCGTCCCGACCCACACCGATGGCTGGTTCGTCAACGGCAACGTGGGCCGTACTTCGATCAACCATGGTCCTTACAACGACAACGACACCGGTTACGCGATCGGCGGCGGCTACCGCTGGTCGGTGGACCCGTTCGTGGCGATCGGCGTGGAGGCCGGCTACAACGACCTGGGCAACATCCACGTCAAGAACATCTTCAACAGCAACGACGTGATCGACCAGGGCCGCTCGCAGCTGCACGGCTGGACCGCCGGCGTCAACGGCCACTTCAACCTGGCGCAGAACTGGTACGTCAGCGCGCGCGGTGGCCTGTACAGCTGGAAGGGCCACGGCCTGAGCAACGACGTCAACCCGGTCCGCAAGAGCCTGGACGACACCAGCTGGTATGCCGGCGCGGGCGTGGGCTACGACTTCAGCAACAACACCAGCGTGGCCGTGAACTACGACCACTACGACGCGTCGAAGAACAACGTCAACCTCGATACCAACATGGTCTCGGTCAGCGCCGAATACCGGTTCTGATACGGGTGGCGCAGGGATGCGCCGTCACCATCATGGAGAAGAAGGGCGCCCTCGGGCGCCCTTTTTTTGGCACGGCGCTTTCCAGTTCGACGAGGCCCCGGGCTCCCTCTCCCCTCCGGGGAGGGGAGCAAGAACCTGGTGCTTCTCGCAATGAAAAAGGGCGCCGTGCGGCGCCCTTTTTCCACAGCCTTGCCTGGGCGGCTCAGCCGTTCCACTGCCCGAGCGCCGCCAGGCCGTTCTCCTTGGCGCGCGCGGCGACGGTCTTCTGCGCCTCGGCATAGTTGGCCTTCATGTCCTTCGACCAGAGCTTGAGCGCCGCCTGCTGCATGGCGCGGCCGTAGGAGAACGACAGCGGCCACGGGTGCGGGCCGATGCGGTTCATGGCGTTCAGGTGCGCGGTCGACTGCTCGTCGGTCTGGCCGCCGGAAAGGAACACGATGCCCGGCAGCGAGGCCGGCACGGTGCTCTTGAGCACGCGCACGGTGGCCTCGGCGACCTCCTCGACCTCGGCCTGCTCGTCGCAGCCCTTGCCGGGGATGACCATGCTGACCTTCAGGATGGTGCCCTCGAGCATCACGTTCTGCTCGTACAGCGCGTTGAACAGACTGCGCAGCACCGCTTCGTGCACCTCGTAGCTGACCTCGATGCTGTGGTCGCCGTCCATGATGACTTCCGGCTCGACCATCGGCACCAGGCCGGCTTCCTGGCACAGCGCGGCGTAGCGCGCCAGCGCGTGGCAGTTGGCCTCGATCGCGGTCGAGCTGGGGTTGTCGTCGGAGATGTTGATCACCGCGCGCCACTTGGCGAACTGCGCGCCCAGCCTGACGTACTCGGCCAGGCGGTCGCGCAGGCCGTCCAGGCCCTCGGTGACCACGTCGCCCGGGAAGCCGGCCAGCGGC
>NZ_DASSES010000009.1:0-4008 GCF_035695185.1 Frateuria sp. | reverse complement strand
CATCAAGAAGGTGGTCAACTTCATCGAATCGGTCGAATCCTCGCTGCTGGAGCTGGTGCGCCTGACCGGGGCCCTGTCCGGCCGCGAGCCGCCGCCGGTGGTGGAGAAGATCTCCGGCCAGGACGAGGCGGACCGCCTGCTCAGCGAATTCGGCTTCTGAGCGCGGCCGGATGAGCATGGATCCCTCGCTCGACGCCGAACTGCGCGACGATTTCCTGGTCGAGGCCGGGGAACTGGTCGAGCGCTTGTCGGAACAGCTGGTCGAGCTGGAGGCCAACCCGCGCGACGCCGAACTGCTCAACGCGGTGTTCCGCGCCTTCCACACGGTCAAGGGTGGCGCGGGCTTCCTCGCCGTCGAGCCGATGGTGCAGCTGTGCCACCACGCCGAGGACCTGCTCAACGCTGCACGCAACGGCGCGCTGGTGCTGGACTCGGCGCAGATGGACGCGCTGCTGGAGGCGCTGGACCTGCTCAACGCGATGATGGACGCGCTGCGTGGCGGTGCGTCCATGGCCATGCCACCGCCGGCGCTGCTCAAACGACTGATGCCCGGCGCGGCGCCCGCGCCTGCGCCCGCACCCGTGGCGGCGCCGGCTCCCGCCCCCGCCGACGGCAGCATCGACGACAGTGAGTTCGAGGCGCTGCTGGATAGCCTGTACGGCACCGCGGCGCCGGGCACGGTTCCGCCGGCCGCGCCGCCGGCATCACCGACCAGCATCAGCGACGACGAGTTCGAGGCGCTGCTGGACAACCTGCACGGCACCGCGGCGCCTGGCGCCAGCGCCGCACCGGCGCCCAGCACCAGCATCGCCGACGACGAGTTCGAGGCGTTGCTCGACAACCTGCACGGCAAGGGGGGCGCTCCCGGCGCCCAGCCCGTGGCGACCGCAGCGGCACCCGCGCCGGCTCCCGCCGCGGCGCCGGCGCGGGCGTCGGCGCCGGCCGAGACCAGCGTGCGTGTCGACACCGGTCGGCTCGACGCGCTGGTCAATCGCGCCGGCGAGCTGGTGCTGGTGCGCAACCGCCTGCAGAGCCTGGCGCAGAAGAGTGGCGACGAAACCCTGGCGCAGGCGGCGGCCGAGCTCGATCGGGTGGCCGACGAGATGCAGGGCGCGGTACTGGCCATGCGCATGCAGCCGGTCGGCCGGCTGTTCCAGCGCTTCCCGCGGATCGTGCGCGACCTCGCCCGGCAACTGGGCAAGGAAGTGGACCTGGTCACCGAAGGCGAGGGCACCGACCTGGACCGCAGCCTGGTCGAGGCGCTGGCCGATCCGTTGATCCACCTGCTGCGCAACGCGCTCGACCATGGCCTGGAAATGCCGGACGAGCGGCTCAAGGCCGGCAAGTCGCGTCGCGGCACCGTGCGCCTGTCGGCCAGCCAGCGCGGCGAGCGCATCGTGATCGCGGTGAGCGACGACGGCCGCGGCATGAACCCCGAGGTGCTCAAGCGCAAGGCGGTCGAGAAGGGCGTAATCGACGAGGCCCAGGCCGCACGCCTGACCGAGAACGAGTGCTACGAGCTGATCTTCCGGCCGGGTTTCTCCACCGCCGCGCAGATTTCCGACATCTCCGGCCGCGGCGTCGGCATGGACGTGGTCAAGACGCGCGTGGCCGAACTGGGCGGCACCCTGCAGGTGCGCTCGAAGCTCGGCCAGGGCAGCGAGCTGGAACTGACCGTGCCGCTGACCCTGGCGATCCTGCGCGTGCTGATGGTGCGCGTGGGGCCGCGGCTGTTCGCGCTGCCGCTCTCCAACGTGGAGGAAGTGTTCGAGCTCGTCCCGGGCCAGGACCGCATGCTCGACGGCCGGCTGGTCGCCAACCACCGCGGCCGCGCGCTGCCGCTGGGCGACCTGGCCGGCTGGGCCGGCGTGCTCGGCGCCGCGCCTCGCCACGTGGTGGTGCTGCACATCGGCCACCAGCACATCGGCTGCCTGGTGCACGAGGTACTCGGCCGCGAGGACGTGATGGCCAAGCCGCTGGGTCCGTTGTTCGAGGGCGTGCCGGGCATTGCCGGTGCCACCGTCACCGGCGACGGTAACCTGGCGCTGGTGCTGGACCTTGCGGGCCTGGCCGACGACGGCGGGCAACTGCTGCCGTCATTGAGGGCGGCCGGCTGACATGGACCTGGTGAGCCTCGCCGGCACGATCCTGGCCTTCCTGGTCATCATCGTCGGCACGATCCTCAAGGGCTCCACGGTCGGCGCGCTGGTCAACCCGGCGGCGTTCGTGATCGTGTTCGCCGGCACCATCGCCGCGCTGATGGTGCAGACGCCCGGGAGTGTGCTCCGACGCGCGCTGGGCATGCTGCCGATGGTCTACCGGCCACCGGTGTTCCACCCGTCCGACCTGATCACCCGCATCATCGGCTGGAGCGAGATTTCCCGCCGCCAGGGCCTGCTCGGCCTGGAGCCGCAGATCGAGGAGGAGGACGACGGCTTCGTGCGCAAGGGCCTGCAGATGCTGGTCGACGGCGGCGAGCCGGACGCGATCCGCGGCGTGCTGGAAGTCGAGATGGAGGCGCGCGAACACAACGAACTGGTCGCCGCCAAGGTGTTCGAGAACGCCGGCATCTACTCGCCCACCATGGGCATCATCGGTGCCGTGATGGGCCTGATGGCGGTGATGCAGAACCTGGCCGACCCCAGCAAGCTCGGCCACGGCATCGCCGCCGCCTTCGTCGCCACCATCTATGGCGTCGCGCTGGCCAACCTGCTGATGTTGCCGATGTCGGCCCGGCTCAAAGGCCTGGTGCGCAAGCAGACGCAGATGCGCGAGATCCTCGTCGAAGGGCTGGTGTCGATCGCCGAGGGGGACAACCCGCGGCAGATCGAGGCCAAGCTGCAGGGGTATCTGTCGTGAGCCCGGCGCCGCGCGACCTTGCCTCCCGCCCCTGCGTGCAGGGAAGGGCCGGGGAGGGGTGCTCTTCAACCAGTGCGCCCGACCCCCTCCCGACCTTCCCCTGCCGGCAGGGGGAGGAGAGGTGCGCATGAAACGCAAGCACCACGAGGACCACGTCAACCACGAGGCCTGGGCGATTCCCTATGCCGACCTGATGACGCTGCTGCTCGCCTTCTTCGTGGTGATGTACGCCGTCTCGGTGGTCAACGAGGGCAAGTACCGCGTGATGTCCGAGTCGATCGTCGAGGCGTTCAACGGTTCCAGCCACGTGATCGCGCCGATGCCGCCGGAGAAGGCGCGACCGCACAACATCGATCCGGCGATCGCCGCGCCGGCGGGCCAGCCCGGGGCGGCCGTCGCTCCGATTGCGGTGCCGATCCCGCTGCGTCCCGCGCCGGTGCGCAAGGTCGCCGAGCGGGCGCCGCACGAGACGCTGCGCGACACGCAGGCGGCCGAAGAGGCCGTCCGTCAGGCGAACCTCACGCGCATCCAGAACGAGGTCGAGAAGGCCCTGCAGCCGTTGATCGACAGGAAGCAGGTGGTGGTGCGGCGCACGGCCAACTGGCTGGAGGTGGAGATCCGCACCGACATCCTGTTCCCCAGCGGCGTGGCGCAGCTCTCGCGTCCGGCCGATGCGGTGCTCGGCAACCTGGCCGGCATCCTGGCGCCGTTCGGCAACCCGTTGCGCATCGAAGGCTACACCGACGACAAGCCGATCAATACGGCCGTCTATCCGTCCAACTGGGAATTGTCCGCCGCGCGCGCCGCCAGCGTGGCGCGGCTGTTCGCGGACCAGGGCGTCAGCCCGAACCGCATGGGCATCATCGGCTGGGGCGAGTTCCGCCCGGCGGCGGACAACGCTACGGTCGAAGGCCGCAACCGCAACCGCCGCGTGCTGGTGGTGATCTTGAGCGATCACGCCGGGCCCACCCGCATCAGCGATGCGGACCATGCCGGCGAACTGGCCGACAGTGACGGCGACATGGCTGCCTCCGCTGCGATCGCGGGCAACAAACCGAAGACGCAGGCGTCGATCGCGGCGGCCCCGGCGGCCATGCTGCCAGCCACGCCATTGATCCGGCCGGCAGCAGCCGGCGCAGCAGGCCTCCC
>NZ_DASSES010000008.1:0-23349 GCF_035695185.1 Frateuria sp. | reverse complement strand
GGCTCCCTCTCCCTCCGGGGAGAGGGTTGGGGTGAGGGGCGGGGGCTCGCGGGGAAGACCGGTCAGGCCCGAACCCGCTCCAGCCCGCACGCGGGAACGATCGCGACCCACGGGAACAAGGGGCCGGGATCGAGCTTGCGCGGCACCATCACGGCCGGATCGTCGCTGGCCGGCACGCGCGCGGTATCGAGATCCTCATGTCCGGCGATGGCACGCAGGTTGGGGAACTCCTGCCGGAGCTGCACGAGCAGGGTACGCAGCGCTTCCACCTGCACCTGCGGGTATGGCTCGCCCATCGTCTGGTTGCCCGCCACGAACCAGTTCGGATAACGCCCGCGGTTGACCAGCTCGATGCCGATCGAATCCGCATTGCGCCCGCGCACGTGATGCGCGACGCGGGTGCCCGGGACGTAACGGAGAATCGTGCCATCGCGATCGATGTAGTAATGCCCGCTGTTCCCGGCGCCACTCTCGTACAAGACCTTCTCGCCGTACTCCCGTGCGGTCGCCAGGTCGGGCAGCTCGGTGCAGTGGATTACCACCAGCGTCACTGCTTCGGAAGAACGCTCCGGCAGGCGGTCCACGTACGGCAGCGGCAGGTCGATGATCGCGGGCATGAAGGGAAGTCTCGCACGGCACCGGCTATCATGCGCGGTCCACACGGCGGCCCGGAGTTCCGAGCGATGCGCGGCACGATCCTTCTTTCGCACGGCTCCGACGCAAGCCCGGAGGCCACCAAGGTCAGCGCGCTGGCGGTGTTGGCCGAGGCGCGCGGCTGGCGCACGCAGCGGCCCGACTATCGCCAGGACGATGCGCACGGCCACGCCGGCTCGGTGGCGCCGCGACTGGCGCGCCTGAACGCCGCCATCGCCGCCTGCGAAGCGCCCCCGGTGCTGGTCGGTTCCAGCATGGGCGCATTCGTTTCGGCCCTGGCCTCGCTCGAGCACCCCGTCGCTGGCCTGTTCCTGCTTGCCACGCCGTCGGCGATCCCGGGCGTGGACAGTGAGCTGGACCTACGCCAGGACGTGCCGACCCTGCTGGTCCACGGCTGGCGCGACGAGGTCTGCCCCATCGACGGCATCGAACGCTTCTCTTCCCGTTACCGATTGCCGCTGCTGGCGCTTGATGACGACCATCGACTGAGCAACAGCCTCCCGGCGATCGAACGCCAGTTCGCCCTCTTTCTCGACGCGCTGGCATGAGCAACTACTTCGCCACCTGCCCCAAGGGCCTGGAATACCTGCTGCGCGACGAGCTGCTCGCGCTCGGCGCCCCCGAGGCGCACGAGTCGCTCGCCGGCGTGCGCTTCACCGGCACGCTGGAAACCGCTTACCGTGCCTGCCTGTGGTCGCGCCTGGCCAGTCGCATCCTGCTCCCGCTGGCGGAGTTCGAGGCGCCGGACGACGAGGCACTCTATGCCGGCGTGCAGTCGATCGACTGGTCCGCGCACCTGGCGCCGCACGGCACGCTGGCGGTCGATGCGCACACCGCGCTGAGCAAGCTCACGCACAGCCAGTTCATCGCCCAGCGCGCGAAGGACGCGGTGGTGGACCAGTTCCGCCAGCGCGAAGGTTCGCGCCCGGGCGTGGACACCGAGGAACCGGACGTCCGCCTGAACCTGCGCCTGAAGCGCGACCGCGCCACGCTCTCGCTCGACCTCGCCGGCACGCCGCTGCATCGTCGCGGCTGGCGCGAGCAACAGGGCGAGGCGCCGCTGAAGGAAAACCTCGCCGCCGCGATGCTGCTGCGTGCGCACTGGCCGCAGGTCTACGCCGATGGCGGCGCGTTGCTCGATCCCATGTGCGGCTCTGGCACGCTGTTGATCGAAGGCGCACTGATGGCCGCCGACGTGGCGCCTGGCCTGCGCCGCGACTACTTTGGCTTCCTGGGCTGGCAACAGCACGACATCGCGCTGTGGCGCGGCCTGCTGGAGGATGCGCGCGGGCGCGCCGAGGCCGGCCTGCGCAACCTGCGCCCGGTGTTCTTCGGTTCCGACGCCGATCCGCGCATGGTGCAGACCGCCAAGCGCAACGCACAGGAAGCGGGCGTGGCCGGCTTCCTCACGCTGGAAAAGCACGACGTCGCGCATGCCGCGCCGCCGCTCGGCCAGGCCACCGGGCTGGTCATCACCAATCCACCGTATGGCGAGCGCCTCGGCGACCGCGCCGAAATGCCGCAGCTCTACCGTGCGCTGGGCGATGCGCTGCGCGCGCGCTTCACCGGCTGGCGCGGCGCGGTGCTGGCGGGCGACGCCGAGCTCGGCCGCGCGCTGGGGCTGCACGCGGACAAGCGCTACGTGCTCTACAACGGCGCGCTGGAAACCGTGCTGCTGACCTTCGAGCTGTCGCCGAAGGAAACCGCCCCGCGCGAGCGCAAACCGCTCTCGCCCGGCGCGCAGATGCTGAAGAACCGGCTGGAAAAGACCGTGCGCCACCAGCGCAAGCGTCTGGCGCGCGAAGGGATCCATTGCTGGCGCGCCTACGACCAGGACCTGCCCGAGTACGCGGCGGCCGTCGACGTCTACGGTCGCGCGGATGCCGAACCCTGGTTGCACGTACAGGAATACCGCGCACCCGCCGAGGTGCCGGTCGAGGTGGCGCGCACGCGCCTGCGCGAGATCGTGCGCGTGGCCGGCGAAGTGTTCGGCGTGCCGCGCGAGCGCATTGCACTGAAGACCCGTGAGCGTGGCAAGGGCGGCGCCAAGTACGGCCGCTTCGACCAGCGCGGCGAGTTCCACGAAGTGGAGGAAGGCGGCCTCGGTTTCCTGGTCAACCTCACCGACTATCTCGACACCGGCCTGTTCCTCGACCACCGGCTGGTCCGCGCGAAGTTGCGGGAGTTGGCACGCGACAAGCGCTTCCTCAATCTGTTCGCCTACACCGCCACCGCCAGCGTGTACGCCGCCGCCGGCGGCGCGCGCGATACGACCAGCGTGGATCTTTCCGGCACCTACCTGGAATGGGCTTCGCGCAACCTGGCGCTCAATGGCTTCACCGGCGCGGCGCACCGGCTGGTGCAGGCCGACGCCGCCACGTTCCTGCGCCAGGACCGCGGCCATTACGGGCTGATCTACGTCGATCCGCCGACCTTCTCCAACTCCAAGCGCGCCGAAGACTTCGACGTGCAGCGCGACCATGCGGCGCTGCTGCTGGCCTGCGCCGATCGCCTGGCCAGCGACGGCGTGGTGGTGTTCTCCAACAATTTCCGCCGTTTCAAGCTCGACGTCGCGGCGCTGGAGGAGCGCTTCAGCATCGAGGACTGGAGCGCCGCCAGCATCCCGTTCGACTTCGCCCGCCGCGCCGACATCCACGGTTGCTGGCTGCTGCGCCTGCACGCGCAGGCCTCGCCATGGGAAGAAAGCGTCCAGCACCTGCGTCGCAGGGGACGCCGCTAGCCCGTCGCGAGCGGGTCACCGGGGTCTGGTGATCCGCAGCACCGGCTTGCCCTTCCAGTCCTTCAACGGGAAATAGGCGAGGTGCGTGGCGGGGTCGACCGCCACCACGTGCGCATTCGGGCCGAGCATCCCGCGGCCGAGCGCGCGCACCTGGCGACCCTTGACCTCGAACAGCGCGACCTCGCCCGATTCGCTGGCCACGTACAGCCAGCCCCGCGCCGGGTCGAAGGCGAGCACATCGGGCTCCTCGCCCACGTCGAAAGAGGCGGTCACGCGGCGACTGCGCAAGTCGAGCACCAGCAGCGTGGCGTTGTCCTCGCAGGCAATGAAGGCGAGCCGCGCCGGAACGTCGATGGACAGGCCATGGTTGCCTTTGGCGCCCGGCAGCGCGATGCGCGCGACCACCTTGTCGGTGGCCGGATCGATCTCGGCCAGCACGGCGCGCGTCTGCACGTTGGCGAAGATGTGACCAGATGCTTCGTCGTACTGCGTGTTGCCCACCTCGCCGCCGAGCGGGATCGTGGCCACGCGCCGGTTGCTCCGCACGTCGATCACCGTTTCGCTGCCGCCGTGCTCGTCGGACACGTACAGCTTGTGGGCCCTGGGCGCATAGGCCATTCCATCCGGATAGTCGCCCGTGGGCACCCGGGCGAGGATCTTCAGGCGGCTGGCATCGATCGCCACCAACTCGTTCGTGCCGGTGGCCGAGGCATAGACGCGGTCCAGCATGGGAACCACCAGCACGCCGTGCACCTGGCTCACGCCGGGAATGTCGGCGACCACCCGCTGGCGGCGCGTATCGAACACGCTGACCACGCCATCGCCAAGGTGGGCCAGGAACAGGCGATGCCGCGCCGGATCCAGGCTGGCGTAATCCCAGCGCGTGGCGCGACCGGTCAGCGGCGCGTCGGCAACGGTGATGAGCGGCAAGGTCGGCTTTGCCTGGCCACAGGCGGTCGAGGCGGCGGCCAGCAGGGCGAGCGCCAGGCCCGTCAGGACCGGCCGGCAACGAAGGGCTCCGGGCAGCATGGCCAACCTCCTCCGGGGCTGCGCGCAGCGTAAGATGCCGCGCTTATAACACCGCCGTCGTGCACCCACCGCGGACCTGCATGCGTAGGCCAGCGGACCGGTGCAGCCTCGCGGACCCGATCGCTCCCCCCGCCGGACCTGCGCCGATGAAACGACCGGCTCCCACCGAAGCAGACAGCCCGATGCCGGTCTCGCTGCGCGAAGCCACCCGCGTGTGGGCCAGGATCGGCCTGCTCAGCTTCGGCGGCCCGGCCGGGCAGATCGCGCTGATGCATCGCGAGCTGGTGGACACGCGGCGATGGATCAGCGATGCGCGCTTCCTGCATGCACTCAACTACTGCATGTTGCTGCCGGGGCCAGAGGCGACCCAGCTGGCGATCTACATCGCCTGGCTGCTGCACCGGACCGCCGGCGGGCTGGTGGCCGGGGTGCTGTTCGTGCTGCCGGGCTTCGTCACGATCCTGGCGCTGAGCGTCGTCTACGCGCTGTACGGGCAGGTCCCGCTGGTCCTGGCGGTGTTCGTCGGGCTGAAGGCGGCCGTGCTGGCGGTGGTGGTCGAGGCGGTCATCCGGATCGGCCGCAAGGCGCTGAAGAACCGCATGATGGTGGCGATCGCCGGGCTGGCCTTCGTGGCGATCTATTTCTTCGGCGTCGCGTTTCCGTTGATCGTGCTGGGCGCAGGCCTGTGCGGGCTGCTGGGGCGCTGGTGGGCACCGCGCAGCTTCCCGGCGCCGGCCTCGTCCGCGGCGGATGCATCGTCCGACTTCCTCATCGACCGCCTGCTCGGGCAGGGGCGGCTGACACACACGCGGCCTTCGGGCGCACGCGCATGGCGGGTGGCACTGGCCTGGCTGGCGATCTGGTGGATCCCGGTGCTGGCGGTGATCGCCGCGTTCGGCCGGCACAGCGTGCTGGCGGGCGAGGGGCTGTTCTTCAGCCAGACCGCGGTAGTCACCTTTGGCGGCGCCTACGCGGTGCTGGCCTACATCGCCCAGCGGGCCGTGACCGGCTTCCACTGGATCAGTCCCGGGCAGATGCTCGACGGCCTGGCGCTGGCCGAAACCACGCCCGGACCGCTGATCATGGTGGTCCAGTTCGTCGCCTTCCTCGGTGCCTACCAGCATCAGACCGGCCTATCACCGCTACTGGCCGGCGTGGCCGGATCGGTGCTGACCATCTGGGTGACCTTTGCGCCGTGCTTCCTGTGGATCTTCCTGGGCGCGCCCTACGTCGAGGCGCTGCGCAGCAACCGCGCACTGCATGCGGCGTTGTCGGGGGTGACCGCTGCCGTGGTGGGGGTGGTGCTCAACCTTTCGGTGTGGTTCACCCTGCATACCGTGTTCGCCCGCGTGGACGAGCGCCACTATGGCTGGCTGCGGCTGGAAAGCCCGGCCTGGGCCACGCTGCAATGGCTGCCGGCCCTGATCGCGGCCGTCGCGATGGTGGCCATGCTCCGCTTCAAGCTCGGCATGGGCCGGGTGCTGCTGGGAAGCGGCGCCATCGCGCTGGCCTGGTGGTGGCTCGCCGGGGCGCTCTAGGCGGAACATGGCGTCCGGTCGAGCGGCCGCGCACACTGCCCCATCGGATGGCGGAGGCTCGCATGCCTGATCCAAGCCTGCACTTGCGCCTGGCGCGTCCCGACGACGCGCGCGCCATCAGCGTGCTGGCGCGGCGCGTGGCGCGCCGCTGGATCCTGCCCGATCAGTCCCGTGAGGCTGGCCAGGCGCTGCTGGCGCGGCTGGGCACGCGGGTCCAGCGCGAGCACATGCGGGAGGGCCAGCGCTTCCACCTGGCCTGGCTGGGTGACGTGCTCGTCGGCATCGCCGGCATGCGCGACGACCGCCACCTGGTGCAGTTCTTCGTCGGCACGCGCTACCAGGGCCGCGGCATCGCCTCCCGGCTGTGGCGGCGGGCGATGGCCGATGCGGTGCGCCGCGCCGGCACGCGTCGGTTCACCCTCAACGCCACCCGCGTGGCGGTGCCGGTGTACGAGCATCTGGGCTTTACCGCGACCGGGCCGGAGGGCTTCTCGCCGGCCGGCGTGCGGACCACGCCGATGGCGCTGGAACTCGACGGCCCGCGCGTGCGGGCATAATCGGCCGCTGCCACCGACACCACAGGACCGCCATGCCCGGCCAGCAGAACGAAGTCACCTTCCGCTTCCTCGCCCAGCCCACCGACGTCAACTTCGGCGGCAAGGTGCACGGTGGCATGGCGATGAAATGGATCGACCAGGCCGGCTACGCCTGCGCGGTCGGCTGGAGCGGCGCGTACTGCGTGACCGTGTCGGTCAGCGGCATCCAGTTCATCGCGCCGATCCTGATCGGCGACCTGGTCACGGTGCGGGCGCGGCTGATCCACACCGGCACCAGCAGCATGCACCTGGCGGTCGACGTGCTGGCGCAGGACCTGCGCAAGGGCGAACAGCGCCTGGCGACCAGCTGCGTGATGGTCTTCGTCGCGCTGGACAGCCCCGACGGCAAGCCCACGCCGGTACCGCGCTGGGAACCGCAAACCGAGGAGGACCGCCGCCTGCAGGACTACGCCCGGCGGCTGATGGAACTGTCCAAGACGATGGAGCAGCAGGTGGCGGTGCTCAGGCCTGCGGCCTCGCCGGTCGCCTGATTTCCTGGTTGGCGGGTACGCGCCACAGGTACCGCTCCAGCCATTGCGGGCTGGTCAGCGGACTGAGCAGGCGCGCGGCCGGTACGCTTGCCAGCAGGCGCACCAGCACCCACGCGGCCAGGAGCAGCACCAGCGCGTTCACCAGCGGCGGCAGGCCCGCCTCCAGCCAGGCGAACAGTCCCGCGGCGACCGCGAACTTCACGATGAACCCGTGCGCGAGGTACGCCTGCAGGCTGCGTCCGCCCGCCGCCGTGGCGGCGAATGCGCGACGCGGTACCAGGGCGAGGAACGCCGCGCTGCCGACGACCCCCGCCCCCAGCCGCACCAGCCGCCACAGCGTGCCCGCCGCATCGTCCACACCCAGGGCGGTGTAGCCGTTGCTGCCGTAGAGCCAGCGCGGGTCGGGCACGGCGCCGGCCGCCCAGCCCAGCGCGAGCAGCATGGCGATCGCCAGCGCGCACACCAGCGGTCCGCGCAGGCGCTCGCGCCACGCCGGCCAATAAAGATGCCCGATCAGGAAGAAGGGAAAGAACGAGGCGGTACGCGAGAGCGACATGCGGTAGCCCACGTCGTCCGCCCAGCCGGCCGTCAGCGCAAGCAGGCAGGCGAACACCAGCGGATAGCGCAGCCGCATGAACACCGGCAACAACAGGCGCCAGGCAGCCAGGCTCGGCAGGTACCAGAGCAGCCAGTACGGGGTGGTGATCCCCTTGGGACCCGGGTCCGGCCAGCCGGGCGTCTGCGCGGCCAGCGCGTACAGGGCCTGGAACAGCAGGTACGGCAGCAGCAACCGGAAGGCGATCCGCTTGAGCAGCTTCAGGTCCACCTCGGTTCCCGCCACGGCGCCGGACAGGAAGGCGAAGGCCGGCATGTGGAACAGGTAGAGGAAGCGGTACAGGGCATCGACCGCGGCGATCCCGCGCAGCGGCTCGAGACAGTGGCCGAACACAACCAGCGTGATCAGGGCCAGGCGGGCATTGTCCTTCCAGGCGTCGCGGGCCGGCCGGACGGGCGGCGCGTAGCGGGCAGGGGTGTCGGCGGCGCGGGAAAATCCATACATCCGCCGCAGGTTAGCAACCGCGTGGTGCACGGGACGTTCGCATCGGCTCGACCCGTTCACCCTACGTTGCCTCCGGACTACGTGATAGCCGCGCAGGACGGTGCGACGCGATGGACCCACCCGGCGAATGCGCCCAGGAACCGTTCCAGCGACGCGCGCGTCGCGGCATCGGCGAGTGCGCCCTGCGCATCGAAGCGCTCCGCCGCATTGGCGACGAACAGCGTGGGCGAGGGCATCACCAGCGCGCCGCAGGTGTGCAGGACCTGGCGCAGCGAGGCCTGCGCCAGTCGTGTCCCCCACGGGCCGCTGCTCGCGCCGAGCACGGCCACCGGGCGATCGGCCAGGGCTTGGTCATCGCGCGAGAGCCAGTCCAGCGCGTTCTTGAGCACGCCGGGCAGGGCGTGGTTGTACTCCGGCGTGGCGATCACCAGGCCATCGGCCGCGGCGATCGCGTCGCGCAATGCGAGCACGCCCGGCGGACCCTCCGGCGAGGAGGACTCCAGGTCTTCGTCGAACAGCGGTACGTCGGCCAGTGCGTCGTAGACCTCTAGCGTGACGCCTGCCGGCGCGAGCGTGGCGGCCGCCTGCAGCAGCCGGCGGTTCCAGGAAGCGCGGCGCAGGCTGCCGGCGAGGGCCAGCAGGTGAAGGGGGCGGTCGGTCATGGTCTTCTCCGTCGGTCAAAGATCGGCCAGCAGCAGGGCGGCGCTGGCGAGCAGGAGGATGCCCATCGCGGCATCGATGCGGCGCCGCGGGCGCGGCTGCGCCAGCTGCGCGGCGAGTCGCTGGCCGGCAAGGCTCCACAGCAGCAGGCAGGCCAGCGGAATGGCGGTGAACAGCAGGGCGAGCGGGAGGTAGCCGGCCGGATCGTCGGCGGGGCTCGCGGCGACGATCGCCGTGACCATGGCCCAGCCCTTGGGGTTGAGGAACTGGAAACCGAACAGGCCGAGTGCACGGGTCGGCATGGCGTCCGAACCCGACGCCATGGGGCGGGGGCGGCCGAGCAGGCGCAGGCCCAACCACGCCATGTAGCTCGCGCCGAGAAGCGCGAGCGCCGCGCGCAATGTGGCGTGCCTCGACAACAGCGTGCCGGCGCCGGCGGAGACCACCGCGAGCAGGGCCAGCCCGCCGAGCACGATCCCGCCGATCGGGCCGGCGGCCGCGCGCAGCCCGCCACGCCCGGCCTCGCGAAGCACCACCAGGTTGTTCGGTCCGGGCGTGATCGCGGCGGCGAGCAGCAGGCCGGCGCAGGCGAGCAGGTCGTGCATGGTGTTCCCGTGGCGGCGCTACCGTCCCGGCAGCACGCATAGCGTGGCGCCGGGCGGTGGTCGGCGGGCGGGAATCAATGGTCTAGAATTCCGACCATGGAACTGCCCCTCAACGCCCTGCGCGCCTTCGCCCTGGTCTACCGGCACGGTGGCGTGCGCGCCGCCGCACGGGAACTCGGCATGGCCCATTCCTCGGTGAGTCGTCACCTCGGCGAGCTCGACCGCTGGTTGGGCGTCCCGCTGCTGCATGCCGGCGCGGGCCGCGCGGGGCTCGCCTTCACGCCGCAGGGCGAAGCGCTCGGCCGGGCCGTCTGCACCGGACTGGGCGAGATCGAGCGCGCGGTGGCGCTGCTGCGCGAGGCACGCCCGGCGCATGCGGTCGCCCTGTCGACCACCCCCTCGTTCGCCATCCGCTGGCTGCTGCCACGCTTGCCGTCGTTCGAGCAGGCCCATCCGAAGGTGGAACTGTCGGTGCTGGTCGACCAGAAGCTGGAAGGCTTCGCCGACGGCCGCGTGGACCTGGCCGTGCGCATGGGACACGGCCCGTGGCCGGGGCTGCACTGCGAAGCGTTGATGGACGATGCGCTGTACCCGGTGATGAGCCCGGCCTACTGGCAGGACCATGGCCGGCCGGCGCGGCCGGCCCGGCTGGCCGGCTTGCGCCTGCTGCACGACCGCGACCCGCAGGCGGCCTGGGAGCTGTGGCGCCGCGCGCACGGACCGGCCGGCCTGTCGCTGCAGGGCGGCGCACGCTATGCGGCCTCGGACCTGGTGCTGCGCGCCGCGCAGCAGGGGCAGGGCGTGGCGCTGGCGCGCCATCGCCTGGTGGCCGAGGACCTCGCGGGCGGCACGCTGGTGCGCCCATTTGGTGCCCTGGAGGTGCCGTTGGGGAGCGCCTACTGGATCGTGCGCCCCGATGCCGGGCGCCCCCGCCCCGCCGTCGCCGCCGTCATCGACTGGCTGCGCTGGCAGGCCTCGGCTCCGTAGCCACGCCTACGGAAGGGCCGAGCGCCGGCGCTGCCACAACAGCACCGGCAGGCCCATCGCCACCAGCACCGCGGCCCACAGCAGCGACTCGACACCGGTGCCGACCAGCGCCCACAGCGCGTAGCCCAGCGCCCCGGCGGCGAGCAGGCGGCGCCACGGGCGGGCGGCCGGTTCGATCCGCCACCAGGCCAGCACGCTGACCACGTAGGGCAGCAGCGTCGTGGCGGTGGAGAGCAGGATCGAGAAGGTGAACAGCGCGACCAGCGTGCGGCTGTAATTGGCCACGATCAGCGCGCTCGCCAGGCCGCTGCCCAGCACCAGGCCGAAGGTCGGCGTGCCGCGCGGGTCGAGCCGGGCGAAGCGCGCCGGAAACAGCCCGTCCTGCGCCGCCGCCAGCGGCGTCTGCGCCTGCAGCAGTACCCAGCCGTTGAGCGCCCCGAAACAGGAGACCGTCGCCACGGCGGCCAGCACGATGCCGGCCGCCGGCCCCCACACCCGGACCGCCGCGGCCACCATCGGCGCCGCCGAGCGGCGCAGCTCCTCCGGCGGCAGCAGCCCGATCACCACGGTGCAGGCGAGCATGGTGGCCAGGCCCGCGACCAGCATGCCGATCACGGTGGCGCGCGGCACCGTGCGCTCGGGGTCGCGTACCACGCCGGTCGGCACGGTGGCCGCCTCGAAGCCGAGCATGGCCCACAGGGTGAGGGCGGCCACCGAGGTGGCGACGCCTAGCAGCGGCAGCCCGCTCGGATTGAACGGCCGATAGGCGTCGGCATGCACCCAGCCCAGCCCGACCAGTCCGAACAACACCAGCGGCACCAGCTTGAGCAGCGTGGTCAGCATCTGCACGCGCGCCGCCTCGCGCACACCGGCCAGGTTCACCGCCGTGCAGAGCCACAGCGCGCCCAGCGCACAGGTGGCCGCGCGCAACGGCGTGGCGGTGGCGGCAGGCCACAGCGCGCCGAGGCTGCCGGCGAACGCCACCGCGATCGCCGCGTTCGCGCTCCAGGTGCACACCCAGTAACTCCAGGCCACCACGAAGCCGATACCGTCGCCGAACGCACGCCGCGCGTAGCCGTAGGCGCCCCCATGGTTGCGGATCGCGCGTGCCAGCCAGGCATAGACCAGCGCCAGCAGCAGTGCGCCGCCCAGGGTCAGCGTCCACCCCAGCAGGCTCGCCGCGCCGTACGGCGCCAGTGCCGCGGGCAGCAGGAACACGCCCGAGCCGATCATGTTGCCGACCACCAGGGCGATCAAGGCGGCCTGGCCGAGCGGCCTGGCATTGCTGTTCATGCGAGTTCCTTCCAGCGCGCCGGCTGTGCTCCTCACCCTGCTTGCAGGGGAGATCGGGAGGGGCGTGAGCCTGCCGGCGAGCCCCGGGTCACCCCCCCAGCCCTCCCCTGCAAGCAGGGGAGGGCGTCCGGGGCGTGGTGTTCATGCGTGCTCGCGGTAGGCGCGGCGCAGCAGTTCGTGGAAATGGTGCACGGCGTTCTCGCGCAGCGGGTTCAACCGGCCGCTCTCGTAGGAGCCGGACGCGAGCCCGCGCTGCACGTCCTCGCAGATGGTCACGTCCTCGTCCTGCACCTCGTCGCTGAAGGCGATGTCGCGTTCGCGGCGGGCGCGGGCCGCCGGGCTCGCATCCGGTGCGTAGTAGAAATCGAACTCGACGCGGCAGCGGTCCACGCCGAGCGGCAATACGCGGTTGGTCTGCAGCCGGCCGGGCAGGATGTTGAGCATCGTGTTGGGGTAGAGGAAGTAGTACAGCGCTTCGCCGCTGCCGTAGAGCTCGTCGGTGCTCTCCAGCGGGCTGTACTGGAACGAGTACCAGCGCGCGGTCTCGGTGACGTAGCTGCGGTAGTCCAGCACGCTGTTCAGGCCCGGATGGATGTGCGGCACGTGGTAACCCTCCAGGTAGTTGTCCACGTACACCTTCCAGTTGCAGGCCACCTCCCAGCTGGCGCGATGGTGGAACTCGAAGCCGGCCAGCGCGCGACCTTCGCCCAGGCGCGCGTCGATGCCTTCGACGACCTCCCCGAACGTCGGCGCCTCGCCGGTGGCGACGAAGACCAGGCCCTGCCATACCTGCACGCGTGCTTCCGGCAGGCGGATCGTGGAGGGATCGAAGTCGGGCGCGCGACCCATCTCCGGCGCGCCGCGCAGCACGCCGTCCAGGCCGTAGGTCCAGCCGTGGTAGCGGCAACGCAATGCGCTCGCAGCCTTGCCGTCGCAGCTGGCGACCGGGCCGGCGCGGTGCCGGCACACGTTGTGGAAGGCACGGATGGTTGCCGCGTCGCTGCGCACGACGACCAGCGGCAGTCCGGCGACGGTGGTGACCAGGTGATCACCCACGCCGGCAAGCTGGGACTGGTGGCAGACCAACTGCCAGCTTTTCGCGAACACCGCCCCGGCATCGAACGCCGGCATGCGCGGGTCGGTATAGCAGCGCGCCGAAAGCGCGTATGCGTGATCGAGCGGCTGGGCGGCGAGCAGGTCGGGCGGGAGCAGCTCGGTCATGGCGGGCACCGGAGGGGGTCGGGATGCGCTGGATCGCGCATCCCAACCTACATCATCAGCGCACGCCGTAGAGCGCCTTGACGTCCTTCAGCAGCGCCGCCTGGCTGTCCGGGCGGGCGTAGAACATATGGCCGCCGGGATACTCCTTGACCTGCACGCGGGTCGGGTCGCCCATCGGCGGCATCTGGTCCACGATCAGCTCCGAGGCCATGAACGGGCAGGACAGGTCGTCCCAGCCGTGCGCAATCAGCACGCGCAGGCCCGGGTCGTTGGCGACCGATTCGCGCAGCTGCGACACCGAGCCCTCGATGGCGTCGTCGTCCTGGTGCCAGAGCTTGTTCACCTGGTAGCTGAGCGCGTTGTAGCGGCCGGAGTACTTCCAGCCCACGGTGCGGGTGACGAAGTCGACCATCGCGGTGGTGGTCGGCGCGATGATGCCGTTGAGGATCGGATCGCCGGTCATCTGCCGCGGCGCGTAGGGGAACGGGTCCCAGGCGGTCACGTTGGAGTCGTAGCGGCTGCCCAGCTTGCCTTCGGCGCGGTAGACCTCGCGCAGGTAGGCCTGCGTTTCCAGCCGGCCGCCGGCACGGCGCACGAACAGCGGGTCGAGGCCGGTCAGCTCGGTGACCTTGCTGACCACCCGCGCAGTCGCCTGCGGATCGGAGCGCCCACGCATCAGGTCGGTGGCGTACTGGCCGCGGGTGTATTCGATCACCTGGGCCATCGCCTCGGGCGTGAGCTTGTGCTCGCGCTCCAGGTGCGCCGCGGCGATCGAGGGCAGGGTCAGCATCCACGGCAGCGGCGAGACGTTCTCGTCGTCGGACGCGGCCGGGTCGAGATAGGGCGACACTAGTACCACGCCCTTCATCGCCACGCCCAGCTGCGTCTGCAGGTAGTCGGTGACCCGCGGACCGCGGAAGCCGCCGTAGCTTTCGCCGACCAGGTACTTGGGCGACTGCAGGCGACCGTTCTTGACCAGCCAGTCGTACACGATGCGCGAGAGGTACTTGATGTCGTTGTCGGTGCTGTAGAAGAGCTCGGTGGCCTTCTTGTCGTCCACCAGCGCGCGGCTGAAGCCGGTGCCGACCGGGTCGATGAACACCAGGTCGGTGAAGGGCAGCCAGCTGCCGGGGTTGTCGTGCAGGGTGGCCGGGTCGGAGGGGTTGTCGCCCTCCACGCCGAACTTGACCCGCTTGGGTCCGATCGCGCCGAGGTTGAGGTAGACCGAGGACGCGCCCGGGCCGCCGTTGAGCGCGAAGGTCACTGGGCGGTCGCCGCCGCCCATCGTGTAGGCGGTGTAGACCACCTCGGCCACGGTATTGCCCTTCGCGTCGCGCACCGGCAGCGAGCCGACGGTGACGGTGTACTTGAGCGTGCGGCCGTCGATCTGCGCGGTCTGCTGGACGTGGGCGTCGGCGGGGAAGGGCGGCAGGTGGTAGTCGCCGTGGCCGGCTTCGGCGGCGGGCTTGTCGGCAGCGATGGCGGGAGCGGCGAGGCCGGCCAGCAGCGAGGCGGCCAGCAGGGTGGCCTGGAGGGTCTTGCGCACGGGTGGATTTCCCCTGGGGACGAAAAACCCCAGCCTAGCGGCTGGCAGCGGGGCGGGAGTGTGCCTAAAGGCATGGGCGGGGAGCCGGCCTTTCCTGTAGGAGCGCACTTGGGCGCGACCCTGATGTGGCGGTTGCGCCCAAGGGTGCTCCCACAGGGGGCGGCGTCAGGCGGGCAGCGCCACCAGCTGGTCCTGCACCTGGTTGATTGCATCGCGGATGCGCTTGCTGAACACCGAGTCGTCGTGGTGGATCAGCACCAGCCGCTCGGTCGCGCGGGTCATCGCCACGTAGAGCAGGCGCGCCTCCTCGGCCTCGTCCTTGCCCTCCTTGGGCAGCGAGCCCAGGCCCGGGATGATCACGAACGGGAACTCCAGCCCCTTGCTCGAATGCATGGTCACCAGCTTGACCGTGTCGCCCACCGCGAACAGCGCACCCTTGCCGCGGCCCTCGGCCAGCCGGCTGGGGATGCCCTCGCGCTCCAGCGCCTCGTGCAGTTTCTCGCCCTCCCACTGGTTGCGGAAGATCACCGCTATGTCGGACCACGGCCGGCCGTGCGCGTGCTCGTCGCGCAACTGGGCGACCAGCACGGTGAGCTGGGCCGGCGCGGTGTCCACGCGGATCAGCTCCGGCACCGCGCCGCGGCGGCCGGCGCTCTCGGGGGCGACCAGCGGCACGCCGTCGCCGTCGTCGTCGCGCTCAATCAACAGTTCGTTGGCGAAGCCGCGCGCCACCGCCAGGATCTCCAGCGTGTTGCGGTAGTTGAGCTTGAGGATGGTGGTGCGGCCCTGCGCCTGGATGCCGAGGCTCTTCCAGCTGACCTTGCGCCGGTCGGCCTTGCCGTAGATGTTCTGCGCGTCGTCATAGAGCACCAGCAGCGAATTGGTCGCCGGGTCGATCATCTGCACGATCAGCCTGTACCAGTCCGGCTCGAAGTCGTGGCCCTCGTCGACCAGCACCGCGCCGTACTGGAAGCGCGGGATCTGGCCCCGGTCGACGCCGTCGATCACCCGCTCGACCATCTGCTCGAAGAAGCCGTCCGAGCCTTTGGGCGGCAATTCCACGTGGTAGGCCGTGAGCATCTTGTGGCACCACTTGTGGAAATTGTAGACCTGCACCTTCTCGGCCAGGCCGCGTTCGCCGATGAGCTGTTCCAGCCGCGCGGCCAGCGTCTTGTTGTAGCAGAGCACCAGGATCGGCCGGTTCATGGCGCGCGCCAGCTGCATGGCGCGGAAGCCCAGGATCATGGTCTTTCCCGAGCCGGCCACGCCGTGGACGATCCGGTGCTCGTCGCCCAGCGAGCGCGCCAGCTGCTCCTGCTGGGCGTCCATCACCTTGACCAGCTCGGGGATCTCGAGCGGGCGCACCGCCGCGTCGGTCGGGCCGAACAGGCCGAACTGACCGCTGCCGGCCTCCACCCGCAGCTCCGGAAAGAGGTGCCAGCGCACGCGGTCGATCTGCGGCAGCGTCAGCGCCACCGGGAAGGCATACGGGAACATCGCCCACAGCCGCTCCTGGAAGTCCTCCGGGTCGACCGACTCGTAGAATTCGTCGCGGCAGATCGCCAGGTGCGGCGGGATCACCGCGTCCAGCCCGCCCTCCTCGAACTGTTTGCGGCTGATGTTGGCCAGCACCACACCCCAGGCCCACGGCATGATGATCTTGCCGGCGTGGCGGTGCCCGGGCGGGAAGCGCAGGGCCGGGTCGCGCTCGAGCACCACCCCGATCTCCAGCGCATAGGCGCGCGCCTGCAGCAGCGGATGGTTCTCCTTCACCAGGCCCCGCTCGGTGACCAGCGTGAACTGGGTGCTGTCCGCGTGCTGGATCGTCTCGGCCTTCCAGTCCTTCACCTCCAGCACCAGCACGCCCCGGCGCGGGTGGAACACCACGAAGTCCGGGCGGCGCTGCTTCAGGCCCACCGGTACGTCGTACCAGAGCAGGTAGTCCTCCTCCAGCTTCTGTTCCAGCCGCTGGGCGAAGCGCTTCTCGCCCGCGGTCATTCGGGGCAGGCAGCTGTTCAGGGTCGGGATCAGGGTGGCCATCCGGCGTCCGTTCGGGCGTTTTGCGTGGAAAGTAACGGACTCGGCACCGCTGTCAACGCTAAAGTCGCCTCTGCCAGCGCCGATACGACGGGCGACGACCAGGCACGGGACGCCATCGCGGACACGCGACTTCCACGGCGGGAGCCATCGTCACGTTCGGGCGCGGGGAGAGCCCAGCATGCCCATGCATATCGAAACGCTGTCGCTGATCAGTGCCGTCCAGTCGCTGGTGCTGGCCATGCTGCTGTGGGCCGGCACCCAGGGCGGACCGGGCGCCGTGCGTACCAGCCTCAAGTTGCGCGCCGGCGCCCTGGCGGTGGAATCGGCCGGCTGGGGCATGCTGGCGGCGCAGGCCTGGCTGCATCCGGCGCAGCTGGTGCTTGGCGGCAACGCGCTCAACCTGCTGGCCCAGGGCATGTCGGTGGTCGCGCTGCGCATGCTGCTGGGCGACTCGCTGCGCTGGCGCACCACGCTGGCGATCGGCGTGATCGGCTGGCTCGGCGTGGCCTGGTTCGGCGTGATCGACCCGGACTACCGCGTGCGCGTGCTGTGGGGTTCGGCGGCCATCGTGGCCGACATCGGGCTGCGCATGCGGGCGTTGCTGCGCGGCGGCCCCAGGCGCAGTTCCCGGGCGCGGCTGATCCTGCTGGTGATGTGCTCCGCCTCGGCACTGCTGCTGATCTGGCGCAACGGGCAATTGTGGTTCGATCTCGATCCGCCGGCGGACATCATCCAGCCGGCCGTGGTCAATTACTTCTACGTGCTGCTCTCCGGCATGCAACCGCTGTTCCTCAGCATCGGCTTCCTGCTGCTCTACAACGAGACGCTGCAGCACGAGCTGCACGTGCTGGCCCGGGTCGATGCACTGACCGGCGTGAAGAACCGCCTGGCGCTGACCGAAAGCGCCACCCGGATGCTCTCCCAGGCCAATCGGGCCGGCCGGCCGATGTGCGTGCTGATGATCGACGCCGACCACTTCAAGAGCGTCAACGACCGCTTCGGCCACGGCGGCGGCGACAAGGTGCTGCTGGCGCTGGTCGGCAGCATCCGCGCCACGCTGCGCGCGGGCAACGCGATCGGCCGCATCGGTGGCGAGGAATTCGTGGTGCTTGCCCCGGACACCAGCCTGGAGCAGGCGCTGGTGCTGGCCGAGCGCATCCGCGGTACGGTCGAATCCACACCACTGCTGGTCGACGGACACCTGCTGCAGCTGACCGTGTCGATCGGCGTGGCGGCGACCGAGCCGGGCGAAACCGATGTGGCGCGCCTGCTGCAACGGGCGGACGCGGCGCTCTACGCGGCCAAGCATGCCGGCCGCAACCGGGTCATGGCGGCCGATCCCATGCTGGCAGCCAGGCGCCTGTCCGCCTGAGGTACGGCGATCAGGCGTCCAGCGCGGCGTCGAGCGAAATGTCGGCCTTGAGCACTTTGGAAACCGGGCAACCCTGCTTGGTCTCCTGCGCGATGCGCTGGAAGGTGTCGGCATCGGCGCCGGGCACCCGCGCGCGGCAGTGCAGCGCGATGGCGGTGATGGCAAAGCCCTCGCCATGCTTGTCCAGGGTCACCTGGGCCCGGGTCTCGATCTGCTCGGGGGTCAGCCCGGCATTGCCCAGGCCCAGCGACAGCGCCATCGAGAAACAGCCCGCCAGGGCCGCGCCGATCAGCTCCTCCGGGTTGGTGCCGGGGCCGTCCTCGAAGCGCGACTTGAAGCCGAACGGCGCCTCACGAAGCACGCCGGTCGCGGTGGAGATCGTGCCCTGGCCGTCCTGCAGGCCGCCGGACCAGGTGGCGGAGGCGGATTTCTTCATGGCGGATCTCCCGTGAGCCGATGGACGGGCCAGTGTGGGCGGCCTGTCATGCAGGCGGCGCGAACGGGGGCCGCGGCGCGCTTCACGCACGTTTTGCCGGCGCCGGCCGTAAGCTGGGTACCTCCTCCGACCAGGCAACGGCATGCGCTTCGACATCCGCCACGACCCGGCCACCCGGCGCTTCGAAACCGTGGTGGATGGCCAGCACTGCGAGCTGGACTACCGGCTGGCAGGGACGGTCATGACCATCACCCACACCGGCGTGCCGGTGCCGGTGGAAGGCCGCGGGATCGCCTCGGCGCTGACCCAGGCGGCCATGGAGACGGCCCGCGCCGAGGGCTGGACGGTGGTGCCCGCCTGCGCCTACGCGGCCGCGTGGCTGCGTCGCCACCCCGAGTTCGCGGACCTGCGCGCCTGATCCCCGCCGTTGTGCCCGGCGGGCGGGCTCGGCCACACTGGGGCCGGTGCCGGTCGCAGGAGGCCTCATGAGCGGAGCGGATCCCCATGCCCGGCGGCATCGCCACCGCGGCGTCTTCCACGCGTTGCGTGCGCGGCCCCCGCTGGCCGCCGGCGGCTTCGTGCTGCTGGTGGTTGCCGTTGCGACGTGGGGGCTGGGCATGCATCCGGCGCCGGCGTTCCTGCTCGGCTTCGACGCCGGCGCGCTGTGCTTCATCGGCCTGCAGCTGCGCGAGTTCCACCGGGCGACGCCGGACAGCATGCGCGAGAAGGCGCGGCGCCAGGATGCGGGGCGCTGGGGCATCCTGTGGAGCGGGGTGGCGATCTCGACAGTGGTGCTGGTGGCCCTGGGCACCGAACTGGAGGCCGGCAAGACCGGCGGACTGCTCGCGATCGTGGTGGCGGCCGCGAGCATCATGCTCAGCTGGGCCTTCCTCAACACGCTGTTCGCGCTCCATTACGCGCACGGCTACTACGGCGACTATGGGGAGCAGCACAGGGGGCTGGACTTCCCCGGCGACGGCGAGCCCGACTACTGGGACTTCGCCTACTTCGCGGTCGTGATCGGCATGACCTTCCAGGTTTCCGACGTGCAGGTCAGCAGTCGCGGTCTGCGCCGGATGGTGCTGGTCCACGGCGTGGTCGCGTTCTTCTTCAACGTGTTCATCGTGGCGGTGAGCGTGAACATCGTCGCCGGCCAGGGCTCGTAGCGGCCTGACCTTGCAGGCGCTCCTACCGGAGCGCCCGGAAGCGCCCCGGCTTCCGTCACGGTCAATCGCGGAAGTTGTCGAACTGCAGCGGCACCTCCGCCTCCGACTTGCGCAGCAATGCGATCGCCAGCTGCAGGTCGTCGCGCTTCTTGCCGGTCACGCGCAGCTTGTCGCCGTTGATCTGCGCCTCGACCTTCAGCTTGGCGGCCTTCAGCTCCGCCACCAGCTTCTTGGCGACCGGCTGCTCGATGCCCTGCTTGACGGTGATCTTCTGCCGCGCCCCGCCCAGGTTCACCTCCGGCTCGGCCACGTCGAGCGCGCGGATGTCGATCTTCCGGCTGGTCAGCCGCCCGCGCAGGATGTCGAGCATCTGCTGCAGCTGGAAGTCGCTGGGCGCGCGCTGGGTGATCACGTAGCCGTCCAGCTCGAACACCGCGTCGGTGCCCTTGAAGTCGAAACGGCTGGCCAGCTCGCGGTTGGCCTGGTCGACCGCGTTGGTGAGTTCGTGCTTGTCCACTTCGGAGACGACGTCGAAGGAGGGCATGGTGGGGAAACCTCGCGTTGGGAGCGGAAAGTGTAAGCGCTCGGCCATAATGCGCGACCGGCGCCCGGTGCGCGCTTGCCCCCGATCCATGAAAACCGACGTCCTCATCATCGGCGCGGGTGCCGCCGGCCTCATGTGCGCGATCACCGCCGGGCGGCGCGGCCGGCGCGTGCTGGTGCTCGATCACGCCAACAAGCCGGGCAAGAAGATCCTGATGTCCGGCGGCGGGCGCTGCAATTTCACCAACCTGGGCGTCACCCCGGCCAACTATCTCTCGGCCAACCCGCATTTCGCCAAGTCCGCGCTGGCCCGGTATACGCCGTGGGACTTCATCGCGCTGGTGGAAAAGCACCGCATCGCCTACCACGAGAAGGAACTGGGCCAGCTGTTCTGCGACGACTCTTCCAAGCAGATCGTGCGCATGCTGCTGGACGAGTGCGCGGCGGCCGGCGTGCGGGTCGAGACTGGCTGCGCGGTCGAGCGCGTGCGCCATGGCGAGGCCGGCTTCAGCGTGACCACCGCGCGCGGCGAGGTGCGCGCCGAGGCGCTGGTGGTGGCGAGCGGCGGCCTCTCGATCCCCAGCATGGGCGCGACCGGCTTCGGCTACGAGCTGGCGCGCCAGTTCGGCCACGACATACGCTCCACGCGCGCCGGACTGGTGCCGCTGACCTTGAGCGGCAAACACCAGGAGCGCTACGCGGACCTGGCCGGCGTGGCGTTGCCCGCCGAGGCGCGGTGCGGGCGACAGGCGTTCCGCGCGGGGCTGCTGTTCACCCACCGGGGCGTGAGCGGCCCGTCGATCCTGCAGATCTCTTCCTACTGGCAACCGGGCGACGAGCTGCGGCTGAACCTGCTGCCCGACCGCGACGCCGCCGACTGGCTGCCTGCCCAGCGCGCCGCGCGCCCGGCGGCGGAGCTCAAGACCGTGCTCGGCGACGCGCTGCCCAAGCGGCTCGCGCAACGGCTGTGCGAGCTCGACTTCGGCAACCGGCCGATGCGCCAGTACCGGGAGGCGGAGCTGGCGGCGATCGGCGCGCGCCTCAACGATTGGCCGCTGGTCGCCAGCGGTACCGAGGGCTACCGCACCGCCGAGGTGACGCTGGGTGGTGTGGACACCGACGGACTGTCCTCCAGCACGATGCAGTCGAAGCGGGTGCCGGGGCTGTACTTCATCGGCGAGGTGGTGGACGTCACCGGCTGGCTGGGCGGGTACAACTTCCAGTGGGCATGGGCGTCGGGGCATGCCGCCGGCGAAGTCGTGTAGCTGTTCGCATGTCGTCAACGCGGTGCATGCTGCACTCCGGTGCTTCGACTCCCCCCGATGGCGCGGGCCACGCCCGGCGCGAACGATCCCCGATCCCGACCGTTCGCCCCGGGCATAGGTCGCAGGCCGCAGTCGAAGGGCATTCCAGGAGACACGCATGAACGTCGGATTCCTCGGCCTGGGCGCGATGGGCAGCGCCATGGCCAGCAACCTGCTCGCCGCGGGCTACGCGTTGACCGTGTGGAACCGCTCCGAAGGCCCCACCGCGCCGCTCGCCTCGCTCGGCGCCAAGGTCGCACGCTCGCCCGGGCGGGCAGTGCAGGGGCAGGTCGTGCACAGCATGCTGGCCAATGACCAGGCGGTGCGCGAGGTGTTCCTCGACGGCGCCGTGCTGGACGAAATGGACCGCGGCACGGTGCACGTCAACCACGCCACCATCTCGGTGGCGCTGGCGCGCGAGCTGGCCGAGGCGCATGCACAGCGCGGGTTGGGCTACGTCGCCGCGCCGGTGTTCGGCCGGCCGGACATGGCCGCCGCAGCCAAGCTCAACATCGTGGTCGCCGGGCAGGCGCACGCGGTCGAGTCGGTGCGCCCCTTGCTCGAGGTGCTGGGCAGCCGGCTGTGGCCGGTCGGCGAGGCGCCCGAGCGGGCCAACGTGGTCAAGCTGGCCGGCAACTTCATGCTGGCCTCGGCGATCGAGAGCATGGCCGAGGCCAGTGCGCTCACCCGCGCGCATGGCGTTGCCGCGGCCGATTTCCTGGAGATCATGACCAGCACGCTGTTCGCCGCCCCGGCCTACCAGGGCTATGGCCGGCTGATCGCCGAGGAGCGCTACGCGCCGCCCGGCTTCGCGCTGCCGCTGGGCCTGAAGGACGTCAACCTCGCGCTTGCCGCGGGCGAGGCGGCGCGGGTGCCGCTGCCGTTCGCCGGGGTGGTGCGCGACGCGCTCATCGAGGCGCTGGCATCCGGCGGCGAAGGGCTGGACTGGGCCGCGCTGGCGCAGGTCGCCGCGCGCCGCGCGCATCTCGAGTGACCGCAAGGGCGCGCGTCAGCCGACCGGCGCCGGGGATGACCGGCCGGCGGCCTGAAGCCTGCCCTCAGGAGGTCTTCGGCCGTTGCTGCAGCCAGCGGTCCAGCTGGTTGGCGAAGGCCTGCCGGTCGCGCGCGTGGAATGCGGCCGGCCCGCCGGTGTCCACGCCGGCGCCGCGCAACTCGTCCATGAAATTGCGCATCGAGAGCCGCTGCGCGATCGTCTCGCGGGTGTAGAGCTCGCCACGCGGATGCAGTGCCAGCGCGCCCTTGTCGATCGCTTGCGCGGCCAGCGGAATGTCCTGCGTCACCACCAGGTCGCCCGCCGAGAGGCGCTGCACGATCTCGTTGTCGGCCACGTCGAAACCGCCGGCCACCTGGATCGCCCGCACCCAGCGCGTGGGCGGCGTGCGCAGCATCTGGTTCGCAACCAGCGTGACCGGCACCTGCGCGCGCTCGGCGGCACGGAACAGGATTTCCTTGACCGGGCCGGGACAGGCGTCGGCGTCGACCCAGATCTGTGGCGTCCTGCTCACGACCCGTTCCAGTGCAGCAGGCCGTCGACCACGGTGCGCGCACGGCCACCCACCCAGATGGCTTCGGGCTCGATGCGCGCCAGCAGACGCGCGTCGTGGCCCATTTCCCGACCCTGGCTGATCGCGTAGCCGCGTGCCAGCGGACCGTGCGGCTCGGCCTGGGCGATGTAGGCGGCGATCAGGCCGTTGGCGGCGCCGGAGGCCGGGTCCTCGACGATGCCCACGCCGGCGGGGAAGGCGCGCACCACCAGCTGGTAATCGCGCGCATCGCTTCGCGCGAAGGCGCAAAGGCCCATGCTGCCGGTGGCGCGGGCGAGCGCGCCGATGGCGCTGTGGTCGGGCAGCCAGCCACGCAGGCTCGCCTCGTCCGCCACCTCGGCCAGCCACCAGCGCCGTCCGCCGTCGACCAGGGCCGGCGGCAGTGCCCCGGGCCCGGTGCCGGCCAGTGCGGCCGCGAGCAACGGGTGCGCATCACGGCCGGTGGCGAGCACGCGCTCGTCGGGCGACTTCAGCAACAGGTCGCGCGCCTCGCCCTCGCCCTC
>NZ_DASSES010000007.1:0-3034 GCF_035695185.1 Frateuria sp. | reverse complement strand
GTCCGCCTGCATTCCGGCGGCGGCGCCACATTGCGGGTCGCGATCCGGCAGCGTGCGGCGGGCGAGGCGCGCGCCGCGATCGGGGCGCTGTTCAAGGGCATCCTGCGGCTCAAGACCATCTACGTGTTCGACCACGACATCGACATCCGCGACGAGCGGCAGGTGGACTGGGCGTTCGGGACGCGTTTCCAGGCCGACGAGGATCTGGTGGTGCTGCAAGGCATGCAGGGCCAGACCATGGATCCGTCGCTCAACGGTCGGCGCACCGGCGCGAAGGTCGGGTTCGATTGCACGCGCCGCTTCGGCCGCGAGGGCGACATGACCTATACGCGCTGCGCCGCCAAGGTGTTCGCCGGCCCGCCGCGATTCCAGACGGTCGAGCAGGCGCTGACGGCGGGACCGATGTTCTATGCCGATGTGGTCGAGTCGCTCGGCAGCGACGATGGCCGCGAAATCGCCTGCGCGCTCGATGCGCTGCGCCAGGACGGACGCCTCGGCCGCGACCGCGAGGGGCGATACCACCTGGTGTCCGGCCAACCGGGCGTCACGGCGATCGTCGGCGAGCTCTTCCACGATCCCAACGAGGGGGCGTGAACGACTTGTAGATAGGGTAACGGGCCGCCGCCAAGTCAGCCGCCCGCTCGCTACGGCGCTGTGGTGCGCGCCCGCGAGCGGATCGCTTGGCGGCTGTGGCGGTCGTCCCTCAAAATGATGGTGTCAAACGGAGTCGGCGTGAGCCGCTCCAAACATCACCGAGGGACGACCATGGACCATTATGCAGGAATCGATGTGTCGTTGGAATGCTCGAGCGTGTGCGTTGTGGACGCCGGCGGCAAGATCGTCCGGGAGGACAAGGTCGCGAGCGAGCCCGAACCATTGATCGCGTGGCTGCAGGCGCTCGGCGTGAAGCTGGTGCGGATCGGGTTGGAGGCAGGCCCTCTGTCGCAGTGGCTCTACGCCCATCTGCAGGCGGCGGGGCTAGCGGTGGAACTGCTGGAGACGCGGCATGTCAGGGCGGCGCTCGAGGCCATGCCGGCCAAGACGGACCGCAACGATGCGCGCGGGATCGCCCAGCTGATCCGGATGGGCTGGTTTCGCCCGGTGCATTGCAAATCGATCGGGGCGCAGGAGACGCGGGCGGTGCTGACCGCGCGCAAACTGGTGCAGTCCAAGCTGCACGACATCGAAATGAGCCTGCGTGGCATTCTGCGCGGGTTCGGGCTCAAGGTCGGCAAGGTCACGCGGCTGCAGTTTGCGGCTCGGGCAGAGGAGCTGGTCTGCGGTCATCCGACCCTTGAGGTGGTCGCCAAATCCCTGCTGGCCGCCCGTGCCGTGCTGCTGCGGGAGTTCAAGGATCTCGAGAGACGCGTGCGGCTGATCGCGCGCGGCGACGCCCGAGCCAGATTGTTGACGACGGCCCCCGGCGTTGGCGCGGTCGTAGCCCTGACCTATGTGGCGGCGATCGACGATCCTGCTCGGTTCAAATCGTCGAAGCGGGTCGGGCCCTATTTGGGATTGACCCCGAGGAGATACCAGTCCGGCGAGACGGACATCAGCGGTCACATCACCAAGGCGGGCGATGCGGAGGTTCGCGCCGTCCTCTATGAGGCGGCCCATGTGATCCTCACCAAGCCGATCAAGGGTGGAGCGCTCAAGAGCTGGGGGATGCGGATCGCCAAGCGCGCCGGTCCGGGCAAGGCCAAGGTGGCGCTCGCCCGCAAGCTTGCCGTGGTGCTGCATCGCATGTGGAGCAACGCGACACCGTTCAACTTCGCCGCCGCGGCGGCTTGAGCAAAGGAGCGGAGGAGATCTCGGAGCTTCCGGGCGGGCCCGACACCTTCCCGTCCCGAGGCGAAGTCCCGACGCCGGGACGATGGGTTCGGCCAGGCCGCCATCCGGGTTGTCGGCTTCGACCACGTGACCGTAGATTGGCCGACCGACCCATTTGTACCCCATCAGGTGGCGACCTCGCGTCGACCCCGGACAGAAGCACGACCCGGCGCCAGGACAACGCAAAGGGATTGACAGCCACAGGCCCGTTACAGAAGCCCGCATTGAGCGGCAGCGAAATGCGGGGAGGGCGGTGCTGAGTCTCCGCCTGTAGGGTGGGCAAAGCGAAGCGTGCCCACCATCCCGCGTTCTGCCGCCGCGTGGGCACGGCGCGTACCGCGCCTTTGCCCACCCTACGAACCTACTCTATCCCCGCCGTCTTGAACGCCTGCTTCGCCTCGGGCGTCGCCAGATAGGCGAGGAACGCCTTGGCGGCATCCTTCGAGGTTGCGCCGGTCAGCTCGGCCGCGGCGTAGGTGGTGTAATTCTGCAGGTCGGCGGGCAGCGGGCCGACCAGCTTCACGCCTGTGGGCTCGCCCTGCTTGATCTCCGGGATCGCGCCGAAACCGATCTCGTTGCCCTTCCCCTTGGCGACGTGTTCGATGACGGAGGCGCCGTCCGGATAGCGCGTCGTCTTGGGCTTCACCTGCTCGGCGATGCCGAGCTTCTCGATCATCTTGGCGATGTACTGCCCGCTCGAGGCGGTGTTGTAGACGACCGAGTCGGCGGCAAGCAGCGCCTGCTTGAGCGCGTCGCTGGTGGCGACATTGGGCGCCGCGGCACCGGCGCGCACGAAGACGCCGGCCCCGACCCGGCCCAGCACCAGACGGCCCTCGGGCGAAACCTTGCCGGCCTTGGCCTGCTCGTCGAGCACGGCCGGCGGTGCAATGACGAGATCGGCCGGCTCGCCATTGGCGAGCTTCTTTGCGATCTGCGGCGCGGTGTTGAACTGGATCTTCACCTCGGTGCCGTTCGCGCGCTTGAACGCCTCGGCCGCAGGCTTGAGCCCGGGCTCGACCGCGCCAGCCGAAAGAACCTTGAGCTCGGCCGCGGCGGCGCTCGCGGCGCCGAGTGCCCCCGCCGCAACGGCGGCGGCGATCAAAAGCTTCATCCTGTCCTCCACGCTTGCCCTGTTTCCGTCCAGCATAGCGCCTTCCTGGCGGGGCCGAAACCGCACGGGCCAGCGGGTTTTTGATCTGCCGCA
>NZ_DASSES010000006.1:0-4970 GCF_035695185.1 Frateuria sp. | reverse complement strand
CGGTACGGCTGAACTCGGTGACCATCAGGTGCGCGGAGGGCTCCTCGATCAGCGCCGGATAGCCCAGTGCCGCGGCCAGGTCGATCACCGGGATGGTCTGCCCGCGGTAGTCGCAACTGCCGGCGATCAGCGCGTGCGCGCCGGGCATGCGTTCCAGCGACGGGCGGCGAAGCACCTCGCGCACCTTGAACACGTTGATGCCGAACAACTGCGCGTCGCCCAGGCGGAACAGCAGCATCGCCACCCGGTTGTGCCCGGCCAGGCGGGTCTGGCGTTCGACGTTTTCCAGCAGCGCGCCGGCCATGCATGTCTCCAGCAAAATAAGGACTAGGCCCCGCGTATCGGCCGCCTGTGCCGGCGCTTGAGGTCGCCTCTCGATGCGCGCATCCCACCCGCGTTCTTCCCCCGTTCCATGGGGAAGGTGCCGACAGGCGGATGGGGGCGCTCCTGGGCGGGTTGTCCGGTGAGCTCCCCGCAAGACTTCCCCCATCCGCCCTTCGGGCACCTTCCCCCGCCCGCGGGGGAAGGAACAGAGCGGCGCGGCGCTTCCACAAAGGCGGGGACGCAAAGTCGGCACTGGCACATGCATTGCTTGTTCAAGTTTCGACGCATCCAGACGATGTCATGAACATTCATCCGCAGGAACCGCAATCCACATGAGCCTGATCCGTAGCCAGTCCCTGGCCGCGCTGGTCCAAGCGGCCGCCGCTGGCGACGAGGCCCGCCTCGAACAGTTGACGCGCCGGCACCCGGCGATCGCCCGCGCGCTGGCGCCGCTGCTGGCCCGGCTCGATGCCGGCCAGCCGGCGGCGATGGCGCTGCAGACCCTGGAGCAGCAAAGCCTGGTGCTGGCCGCTGCGCAGATGCTCGGGCGCGAGCAGTCCGCGCTGGACAAGGCCACCCAGGAAAGCCGCGACGGCGTCGGCCGCTTGACGGACACCAGCGCCGGAATCTCGACGGCCCTGCAGCAGGTCGCCAATGGCTTGGCGCAGGTCGAGCAGGCGCGCCAGACCGGCAGCGCCGGCGTCAGCGAACTGGACGGCCAGCTGCGCCTGCTGCGCAGCGCGCTGTCGGCGATGAACCGCAACCAGGCGCGCCTGGCCGAGCAGGTCGGGCAGATCCGCAAGCTCACCGGCGTGGTGCAGGAGATCGCGCACCAGACCAACCTGGTCGCGCTGAACGCGGCGATCGAGGCCGCCCGCGCCGGCGAGGCCGGGCGCGGCTTCGCGGTGGTCGCCGACGAGGTCAAGCAACTGGCCGAGAAGACCACCCAGGCCACCACCGAGATCGAGACGGTCACCGGCTCCATCGGCGAGTTCTCGCAGCAGCTGGACGTGGACGTGCAGCAGGGCATGCAGCGGCTGGAACAGGCGCAGTCCGGCGTCAGCCAGGCCAACGGCGCGATGGGCCGGAGCGCCGAGGCGCTGGCCGGCGCCAGCGAGAAGGTCGCCCAGCTGCGCCAGGGCCAGGACGTGCAGCAGGCCCGCGCCGCCGCCGCGCAGGCTGCGCTCGGCGCCCTGCAGCGACGCAGCACCGAGGCGCGCCGGCAGAGCGAGGCGCTCAGCCGCGCCGCGCTGCTGGCCCACCGCCTTGCCCTGGGCTGGCTGGAGCAGGAGGCCGGCAACGACCCGGCGAGCCTCAGCCTGGCCGTGCGCGAGTCGGCCCAGGGCATCCGCCAGGCGACCGAGCTGGCGCTGCTCGAACCGGGCGCGCTGGACCGGCGCTGGTTCGACACCGAGGCACTGGACCGCACCGTGCGCCGCCTGGCCGCCCGGCACCCCGATCACCCCGCCGCCAGCGCGCTCAGCGAGGCTGGCGCACGCCTGTCCGAACACGGCAACGCCTTCGTCGGCCTGCTCTGCAACGGGCAGGTCGAACAGGCCCAGCAGCTGAGCCAGCGGCTTGAATCCGAACGCGAGGCGCTGGTCACCCAGCTCGCCGCCCTGCTGGCCGACGCCTGATGGGACTGGCGCGCCGCTGCCTGCCGCTCGCGCTGCTGGGGACGGCCCTGCCGCTTCTTGCCGCGCCGCTGTCGGAGGCAGGCCTGCGCGCCCGGGCCGAGCGTTTCGTCCAGCAGCAGTACGCCGCGCCAGGCAGCCGCGTGGAGGTCACCACCGAGGCACTGGACCCGCGGCTGCACCTTGCCGACTGCGACGCGCCGCTGAGCGCCAGCCTCCCCGGCGGCCTGCGCATGACGCCGCGGCTGAGCGTCCTGGTGCGCTGCCCCGCCGCCGACGGCTGGACCCTGCGGGTACCGGTCACGCTCCATGTCTGGCGCCAGGTCCTGGTGGCGAACCGGCCGCTGATCCGCGGCGACGGGATCGTGGCGGCCGACGTGCGCATCGAGGAGCGCGACGTCACCCACCTGCCCTACGGCTACATCGCCAGCCTCGACCAGGTCGCCGAGCGCAGCCTGTCGCGCCCGGTCGCGGCCGGCAGCGTGCTCACCCCCGGCGCGCTCGGCGGGCGGCAGACGGTGCGTGCCGGGGACCACGTGCAACTGGTGGCCGAGCTGGACGGCATTGCCGTGCGCGCCGAGGGGATCGCGCTGGGCAGCGGCGACGCCGGTGCCCGCCTGCGGGTGCGCAACGGCAGCTCCGGCCGCGTGGTCGACGCCATCGTGCGCGGCCCCGGCGTGGTCGTGGCGCTGCCCTGACGGAGCCCGGGAAGCGATGTCGCGGAAAGCACTAAAGTTTTCTCCAGCCCGGCCGATTCCCCAAGGGACAGGGCCCAACCGACTCGAGAAGGACCGATGAACACGACCATTTCCAACAACGGCTTGCCGCTCCTGCCCCAGGCACCCGGCAACCAGGCCAACGGCACCGCGGCCGGCAGCGGCAACGCCGCCAGCGACGCCCCCGCCAGCGTGCCGGGCAAGGACGACAGCGTCCGGCTGACCGACTCGGCGCGCGCGCTGCAGGACGCCGCCAAGGTCGACGGCCAGGGCGCGATCGACACCAAGCGGGTGGAGAAGATCCGCCAGGCGATCGCCGACGGCAGCTACCAGGTCAACCCGGCGGCCATCGCCGACAAGATGATCGCGCTCGACGCGCAGATCGGCGGCCCGGCCAAGCCGTAATCGCACCCATGAGCAAGCTGCTGCATCACGAGCTCGAGACCGCGCTGGACGCGGTGGTGGAGGACCTGCACCGGGCCGCCACCGAGCTGTCGGCCAGCCTGGCCGCCGAGCGCGAAGCGCTGGTCGCCGCCGACGCGGCTGCGCTGGATCGCGCCGGCGCGTGCAAGCAGGCCCTGATGCAGCAGTTGGAGGAACTGGACGCCGAACGCGTGCAGTTGCTCAAGCTGGAGCCATCCGCAGCCGCGCGGGTCGAACCGCGCTGGCGCGACGTGCTCGGGCTGCTGCGCGGCTGCCATGAAATGAACCAGCGCAACGGCAGCCTGGTCGGCCAGCGGCTGGCACAGGTGCGCGAGGCGCTGGCGGTACTGACCGGCCAGGGCGGCGACGCCCGCAGCGTCTACGGCCCCGGCGGCGAAGTGCGCCCGGCCCTGCGCTCGCACCACCTGGCCTCGGCCTGACCGGACGACAAGCCTTACGGACACCGCGCTGCAAGGCCGGTGGCGATCCACCCCAGGCGGGAGCACCCCGCGAGTAGATCAAGCCCATGAGCGATACTGCCGTTTCCGCCCAGTCCCGCCTCGCCGGTAACCGCGACATCCCGCTGCCGGTGGTACGGGTGCCGATGCTGGACCAGAAACGCGAGCTGTTCGCCTACGAGGTCATGTTCCACCGCCACGCCGGCGACGAGCAGGCGCTGATGCAGCGCGTGCTCTCGACCCTGGCCGACGGCGCGCTGACCCGCCTGGTGCGCGGCAACCGCACCTTCCTCACCCTCTCGCGCGAACTGCTGCTGGACCAGACCGACGTGCTGCTGCACCAGCCGCGCTTCGGCGTGGTGCTGCAGCCGGCGATGGCCGAGGACGCCGAGCTGATGGACCGGCTCCACAAGATGGCCCAGCGCGGCTGTCTGCTGATGCTGGACGCCGGCGCCGCCGACCTGCATGGCTCGGCGGCCTTCGAGGCGCTGCTGCAGATCGTGCAGTTCGTGCGGCTGGATGCCAGTGAGCTGTCGCCCGAGCAGATGCGCGAGCGCGCCCAGTACCTGCACGAGCGCGGCATCTGGGTGATCGCCGGCCACGTCGACGACCACGCCACCTACCACCGTTGCCTGGAACTGCCGCTGCAGGCGATCCAGGGCCGCTACCTGCTGATCCCCGACCAGGTCGAAGTGCCGGTGCTCTCGGCCAACCGCCTGTCGATGCTGCGCCTGATGCGCGAGCTGCAGGAGAACAGCCCCGGCCCGGTCGAGCTGGGCGACATCATCCGCAACGACGCGATCCTCTCCTACAAGCTCCTGAGCTGCGTCAACTCGGCCTATTTCGGCCTGCCCAAGCAGCTGAAATCCGTGCAGCAGGCGGCGATCTTCTTCGGCGTCACGCGCATGCGCAACTGGATCTACACCATGTCGCTGGGCGGCATGGACGATCGCCCGCCGGAGCTGCTGCGCACTGCGCTGATCCGCGCGCACATGTGCGAGCAGCTGGCCTCGCACATGCCGCGTCCGCAAAAGGAGATGGCCTTCACCGTCGGCCTGTTCTCGCTGCTGGATACGCTGATGTGCGCACCGATGGAGTTCGTGCTCGAGCAGCTGCCGCTGGTACCGGAGATCCGCGAGGCGCTGGTCGGCAACCGCGGCCCGTTCGGTCCGCTGCTGGAACAGATCCACGCCTGGGAAGCCGGCCAGCTGAGCGGCCAGGCGCAGCCGCAGCAGATCCAGCGCATGGCCGGCATCTACCTCGAAGCCACCCAGTGGGCGGACCAGGTGTACGCTTTCGCCGACCACAAGGCGGCCGCCGCGGCGGCGTAAGCGCTAGCTGTGTAAACCCACCAGGTTGTTCATGGCGATGCGGGTGATAGGTGGCCGGTAGTCCAGGCTGGCGTGTGGCCGGTG
>NZ_DASSES010000005.1:0-4516 GCF_035695185.1 Frateuria sp. | reverse complement strand
ACGAGCAGGGCTCGACCTCGAGGCGTAAGACGGGCATGTTTATGCAGGTTCATCCGGGGCTCCTGGTGTGCTGGTTGGGTCGCACCTCCAGAATCCCGGGATCGCCCCGGGTGAACAACCTACTGAGAGATCACAGCTAGGCCCCTCCTCGCGTTGCTTGGTGGGGCTCTTGCTCATAGAGGAGCTGCAGCCGCTTCGCCGCGGGCGCTCGGGAGCTGAGGCAAGAGAGTGCGTGGGCTTGTGTGCGGGAGCGACGCTGGCGTGAACGCGCCCCGCTCCCTCTCCCCTCCGGGGAGAGGGCTGGGGTGAGGGGCTGGGGCTCGCGGAAAGCGCTCATGCGGGGGCTTTTTCCTCGCTTGCGGGCGTTGTGCCGGACGCCCGCGGAGCCGCGCATGCCGCTCCCTCTCCCCGCCGGGGAGAGGGTTGGGGTGAGGGGCCGGGGCTCGCGGGAAATCCCGGCAAGCGCGCGCGGTTTGCCCAACCGGGCGGGTGCCCTGCCCGTAGAGAAGCGGCAACGGGATTGCCGAGGGTCGCCGGGCGGCGGGGCGAGGGCAGACGACGGCCGGGCGCTGTCCGGCTCGCGGTGGATCAACCGATCGGCCCGATGCGCGTTAGCACGGCGATGCCTCGTATCCTCCGATCCCTTGCCTCGCCGCCCGTCGCCGCATGAACCTCTCCGGCCCCTTCATCCGCCGCCCGATCGGCACCTCGCTGCTGGCCATCGGCGTGCTCCTGGCCGGGGTGATCTGCTACGCGCTGCTGGGCGTGGCGGCCCTGCCGCAGATGCAGTTCCCGGTGATCTTCGTGCAGGCGCAGGAGGCCGGCGCGGACGCCAGCACCATGGCCTCGACCGTGGCCGCGCCGCTGGAGCGCCACCTGGGCCAGGTGCCCGGCATCGACACCATGCGCTCGCACAGCTCGGAAGGCAGCACTTTCGTCTTCATCATGTTCCGCGGCGGCACCGACCTGGACGCGGCGGCGCGCGACGTGCAAGCAGCGATCAATGCGGCCGCGCCGGACCTGCCCCCGGGCCTCAACAGCCCGCCCAGCTACGAAAAGGCCAACCCCAACGACGACCCCATCATTGCTTTCGCGCTGACCTCGGACACCGAATCGGCCGCCACGCTCTACAACGCCGCCGACTCGATGCTCGCCCAGCGCCTGCGTCAGTTGCCCGGGGTGTCGTCGGTGGAGATCGCCGGCGCGGCCACCCCGGCCATCCGCGTCGACGTCGACCTGCAGGCACTCAGCGCGATGGGCCTCTCGCCCGACCAGCTGCGCAACGCACTGACCGCGGCCAACGTGACCTCACCGCAGGGCTTCCTCTCCAACGGCCGGACCACCATGGCGGTCACCGCCAACGACCAGCTGCACAGCGCCGACGACTTCGCCAGGCTGGTGATCGCCGTGCGCAACGGCGTGCCGGTGCGGCTGTCCGACGTGGCGCACGTCTACGCCGGTCAGCAGGACGCCTTCCAGGCCGCCTGGTTCCAGGGCAAGCCGGCCGTGCTGATGTACGTCTACAAGAAGGCCGATGCCAACGTCATCGCCACCGTCGATGCGGTCAAGGACCAGCTCCCGGCGCTGCGCGCCTACCTCTCGCCCGGCACCACCTTGACGCCCTACTTCGACGGCACGCCGACCATCCGTGCCTCGCTGCACGAGGTGCAGGCGACCCTGCTGATATCGCTGGCGATGGTGGTGCTGACCATGGCGCTGTTCCTGCGCCGTCTCGCGCCGACGCTGATCGCAGCAGCCACCGTGCCGCTGTCGCTGGCCGGCGCGTTCGTGGTGATGTACGTGCTGGGCTACACGCTCAACAACCTCACCCTGCTGGCGCTGGTGATCGCGATCGGGTTCGTGGTGGACGATGCGATCGTGGTGATCGAGAACGTGATCCGCCACATCGACAGCGGCATGCCGAGAATGACGGCCGCGCTGACCGGGGCACGCGAGATCGGCTTCACGGTGGTCTCGATCACCGCCTCGCTGATCGCCGTGTTCATCCCGTTGCTGTTCGCCCCTGGCATCACCGGCATGTTCATGCACGAGTTCACGATGACGCTGGTGGCGGCGATCGCGATGTCCGCGCTGATCTCGCTGACACTGACGCCGTCGCTGTGCGGGCTGTTCCTGCGCGGGCACGGGGCGGTCAGGCCGTCGCGGCCGGGCGCCGCGCTGGACCGCTTCCATGCAGGCATGCTGCGGCTCTACACGCGTGCGCTGGATTTCGCGCTGCGCCATGCGCTGGCGCTCTCGCTCACCCCGCTGGTGCTGATCGTGGCCACGTTCTTCCTGTTCGGCATGGTCAAGTCGGGCCTGTTCCCGCCACAGGACACGGGACTCATCTGGGGACGCGCCACCTCCAGCGCGACGGTGTCGTTCCAGGATGCCATCGCGCGCCAGCAGCGCCTTACCGCGATGCTGCAGGCCGATCCCGACGTCAGGGCGGTCGGCTCACGCCTGGGGACCAGCCGGCAGGGCACCAGCGGTTCGTTCAACATCGAGCTGAAGACGCGCGCCGAAGGCCGCCGGGACGACACCTTCGCCGTGGTCGCGCGGCTCTCCGCCAAGGCCGACCGCTATCCGGACCTCAACCTGCGCCTGCGTGCGGTGCAGGACCTGCCCAGCGCCAGTGGTGGCGGCAACCAGGGCGCGCAATACCAGGTCTCGCTGCAGGGCGACGACCTGGCCGAACTGCAGACCTGGCTGCCCAGGCTGGTCGCGGCGTTGAAGAAGAACCCCAGGCTGAAGGACGTCGGCAGCGACGTCGACGAATCCGGCCTGCGCCAGAACGTGGTGATCGACCGCGACAAGGCGGCCAGGCTGGGCGTGTCCATCGGCACCATCGATGGCGCGCTGTACAACGCCTTCGGGCAGCGCCAGGTTTCGACCATCTACTCGGACATCAACCAGTACAAGGTCGTGGTCAATGCGCTGCCCTCGCAGACCGCCACGCCGGCGGCGATCGACCGCATCTACGTGCGCTCGTCCAGCGGCAGGATGATCCCGCTCGGCGCGCTCGCGCACCAGGAACCCGGGCTGGCGCCTGCCGAGGTGTCGCACGAGGACCAGTACACGACGATGGACCTGTCCTTCAACCTCGCCCGGGGAGTGAGCATGGGCGAGGCGATGACGATCATCCAGCGCACCGTGGACGGGCTGCGCATGCCTGGCGACATCCGCCTCAACGTGGGCGGGGATTTCCGTCGCTTCATGCAGACCCAGAGCGGCATGGGCTGGCTGATCCTGGCGGCGATCCTCACCGTGTACATCGTGCTGGGCATGCTCTACGAGAGCCTGATCCACCCGGTGACGATCCTCTCCACGCTGCCGGCGGCGGGCGTGGGTGCGCTGCTGGCGCTGTGGCTGACCGGCACGGAGCTGTCGGTGATCTCGCAGATCGCGCTGGTGCTCCTGATCGGCATCGTCAAGAAGAACGCGATCATGATGATCGACTTCGCGCTGGTGGCCGAGCGCGAGCACGGCAGGACGCCGCTGGAGGCCGTGCGCGAAGCCTGCCTGGTGCGCTTCCGCCCGATCATGATGACCACCATGGTGGCGATCCTGGCGGCGCTGCCGATCGCCATCGGGCTGGGCGAGGGCTCGGAGCTGCGCCGGCCGCTGGGCATCGCGCTGATCGGGGGCCTGCTGATCTCGCAGAGCCTGACCCTGCTCAGCACGCCGGCGCTGTACGTGATCTTCTCCTGCCTGGCGGCGTGTGTGCGCGCGTGGCGCGCGAGGCGTCGCCGGCGCGAGGTCGCCCACGTCTCCTGATCCCGGCTCCCTTCGGGGAGAGGGTTGGTGAGGGGCCGGGGCTCGGGGGGAGGCCCGCTGGGAGCGGTGACTTCTTCTTTGTCGCTCTTGCGGGGGGCTTGCCCGCGTTCTTGGGGGTTTGAAGAGCTTCCGATCGCCTGCGGCGCTCGGGTCACTTTCTTTGCTGGCCCAAAGAAAGTAACCAAAGAAACGGCCTGGTTCAGCCCGGGGTGAGATAAGAGCTAGGTGACCCTGCGCCTTGCCGAGTGGGTCTCTTGCTCTTAGAGGAGCTGCAGCGGCTATACCGCGCGCGCTCGGGAGTTGAGGCGAGGGAGGCATGCATGGTGTTTGACGGTGTCGGCGTTGGCCGTCCTTTCCGTTGCGTGTCGTCATTCCCGCGACGGCGCAGGACTGTGGTTGAGGGCCTGGTGGGCTCAAGCCCACCCTACTCAGGGCACCGTTGCACCGTAGGGTGGGCTTCAGCCCACCAGCAAGCCATGGACATCTCACACAAGCGCCGATGTCGTGCCGCATACAACAGCACGGCGAACCCCACGCAGCGAGTACCCTCGCTTGCCCCAGCTCCCGAGCGCCCGCGGTATAGCGGCTGCAGCTCCTCTAAGGAAACTCTGATTTTGCCCCGCGGTCTTAGCGAGACCTGAGGATGGATGGTACGTGATGGCACCCAAGCAGATGAGCCTGTCGATGGAGCACGACGCCGGTTTCGAGCGGCACCGCAAGGCGACACGCCGCGACGTGT
>NZ_DASSES010000004.1:0-9412 GCF_035695185.1 Frateuria sp. | reverse complement strand
CCAACGAGCGAGAACTTTCATGGGCAAGTCAGTCGTCATCCTTGGAGCCCAGTGGGGCGACGAAGGCAAGGGCAAGATCGTCGACCTGCTGACCGAGCGGGTCAGCGCCGTGGCGCGCTTCCAGGGCGGCCACAACGCCGGCCACACTCTTGTGATCAAGGGCAAGAAGACGGTGCTGCACCTGATTCCCTCGGGCATCCTGCGCGACGACGCGCTGTGCCTGATCGGCAACGGCGTGGTGCTCTCGCCCGAAGCGCTGATCCACGAGATCGCCGAGCTCGAAGGGCAGGGCGTGGAGGTGCGCTCCCGCGTGAAGATCAGCCCGGCGACGCCACTGATCATGCCCTACCACATCGCCGTGGATAAGGCGCGCGAGGCGGCCGCCGGCAAGGGCGCGATCGGCACCACCGGCCGCGGTATCGGCCCGGCCTACGAGGACAAGGTCGCGCGCCGCTCGATCCGCGTGGCGGACCTGATGTACCCGCACGAGCTGCCGGCGCAGATCAAGGCGGCGGTCGAGTACCACAACTTCATCCTGACCCAGTGGCTGAAGGCCGAGCCGGTCGACTACCAGAAGGTGCTCGACGACGCGCTGGCCTGGGGCGAATACATCCGCCCGCTGGTCGACGACGTGGCCACCATCCTGCACGACGTGCGCCGCGAGGGCGGCAACATCCTGTTCGAGGGCGCGCAGGGCGCGCTGCTGGACATCGACCACGGCACCTATCCGTACGTGACCTCGTCCAATACCACCGTCGGCGGCGCGCTGGCCGGTACCGGCGTCGGTGCCTGCGACATCGACTACGTGCTCGGCATCTGCAAGGCGTACGCCACGCGCGTGGGCGGCGGTCCGTTCCCGACCGAGCTCAACGACGAGATGGGCGAGCGCCTGCGCAAGGTCGGCAACGAGTTCGGCGCCAGCACCGGCCGTCCGCGCCGCTGCGGCTGGATCGACCTGGTGGCACTCAAGCGCGCGGTGCAGATCAACGGCATCAACGGCCTGGCGATCACCAAGCTGGACGTGCTCGACGGCCTGCCGTCGATCAAGGTGTGCGTGGCCTACGAGTACCGCGGCAAGCGCCGCGAGCTGGCGCCGCTGGACGCCGACGGCTGGGCCGAGTGCAAGCCCGTGTACCTGGAATTCCCGGGCTGGGAGGAATCCACCGCCGGCATTCGCGACTGGAACAAGCTGCCCGCCGCCGCGCGCGCCTACCTGCGCGCGGTCGAGGAACTGTCCGGTTGCCGCCTGGCCATCGTCGCCACCGGGGCCGACCGCGACGACACCATCGTGCTGGACGATCCGTTCGCCTGAGCGGCCAGGCCGTCCGTGGGAGCCCCGCTACGGCGGGGCTTTTCACATGGCGCTGGCCGGCCCGCCAGCCTGGATCGCCGCTGGCTGGCAAGGTGAACTGCGTTCGCTGGACGCGAGTGACAGGCGCGCCGCGCCTCGGGCGGCGGCGGTGCCACTCTCGGATCTGCGCGTCCACCGCACACCAGGCCGGCACCCAGGCGCGCGGCTCATTGCGGCTAATACATCCGGATCGAGGACGCCCTGACCACGAACCGCTCCTGCTCCGCGTCCGGTCCGGAAGCGATGCGCGCCAATTCATCGTCGAGCCGCTGCACCGCCTGGCCGGCGCCCTGCATGCGTTGGCGCAGCAGCGCGTTCTCGCGCATCAGGCGGTCGCATTCGTCGTGCAGGGCGCGCATGGAGCGCTCCAGCTGGTTGCAGCGCAGTTGCAGAGGGTTTCGCATGGCGGGTCTCGTTCGACGGTCAGGCGCGGAGGGGCGGGCACGCGGCGCGCGCGGCGATAGCAAGGTCGCCGCGCGTGGACCGATGTTGGCCGAGCGACCGTGAGGCGATCGTCTAACTGCCGCTAGCAAAAAGCTCAGGCGCGCCACGGGCGAGGCAGGGGTGGCGCCTGCCCCCGCCGATCGACCGGCCATTCACGCCCGGCGTGCCAAAGCTCCCCGTGGTGCAACGGGAGAGGCGCGTGGGTGCAGCGGTCATGCAAGGCAACGTGGGCTGGCCACAGCGGTTGTGGATCATCCGGCACGGCGAGAGTGCGGGAAACATCGCGCGGGACCGTGCAGAAGCCGCCGGTGCGCCGCTGATCGACCTCCAGCATCGGGATGCGGACGTGCCGCTGTCGCCGCTGGGCCTCGAACAGTCGCAGGCGCTGGGGGCATGGGTGCGCGCACTGCCCGAGCGCGACCGGCCCACCACCTTCATGGCCTCGCCCTACAAGCGCGCGCGGGAGACCGCGGTGGCGGTGGCCGCCGCGCTGGGGTGCGTGCCCGACGAGGTCGTGGTGGACGAGCGCCTGCGCGAGAAGGAGTTCGGGGTGCTCGATCGCTACACGCGCGCGGGCATCCGCGACAAGTTCCCGGAGCTGGCCGAACAGCGCCAGCTGGTCGGCAAGTTCTACTTCCGCCCGCCCGGCGGCGAGAGCTGGTGCGACGTGGTGCTGCGCCTGCGCAGCATGCTCGGTGACCTGCAGCGCAACCACGCGGGCGAACGCGTGATGATCGTCGCCCACCAGGTCATCGTGAACTGCTTCCGCTACCTGATCGAGCGGATGGACGAGGGCACCATCCTGGCGATCGACCGCAACGGTGACGTTCCCAACTGCGGCATCACCGAGTATGCCGAGGCGCCCGACGGGTGCAGCCTGGTACTCCAGCGCACCAACTTCGTGGCGCCTCTGGTGGAGGCCGGTTCACCGGTAACGATGGAATCGGACCGGCCCAAGGGTGCGCGATGAGCCCGGCGGATCTGACGGGGCAGCGCCTCACCGCGCGGCTCCTGCGCGGCATGCCGCTGCCCGATCCGGACGGAGGCAAGGAGGAGCGTGGCCGGGTGCTGGTCATCGGCGGTTCCCGCCGGGTACCGGGTGCGGCACTGCTGGCCGGCAACGGGGCCCTGCGTGCCGGCGCCGGCAAGCTGCAGGTCGCCACCGCCCAGGACGCTGCGCTGCCGTTGGCGGTGGCGATCCCCGAGGCGCTGGTCATGGGCCTGCCGGCCAATGCCCAGGGCGAGATCGTGCGCGGCAGCGCGGCGCTCGACCAGGTCCTGGGCAGTTGCGACGCGGTGCTGGTCGGTTCCGGGATGAGTCCCGGGCCGACGACCGCCACGCTGGTGCAACGGGTGCTGCGGCACGCCAGGGGCACACCGGTGATCGACGCCGGCGCACTTTCGGCGGATCTGCGGGCATCGCCCGGCAAGCCCTACGTGCTTACCCCGCATGCCGGTGAAATGGCCAAGCTGTCGGGGCGGGACAAGGCGACGGTGGAGCAGGAGCCCCAGGCGCTGGCGCGTGCCTTCGCCCGGCGCACGCGCAGCGTGCTGGTACTCAAGGGGGCGACCACCTGGATCGCCGCGCCGGACGGCCGGTTGTGGGTCCATTCCGGCGGCTGCCACGGCCTGGGCACCTCCGGGTCCGGCGACGTGCTGGCTGGCGTGATCGCGGGCCTCGCCGCGCGTTGCGGCGATGCCCTGCAGGCGGCGCTGTGGGCCGTGTTCGTACATGCCGAGGCAGGGCGCATGCTGGAGAGATCGATCGGTTCGCTGGGCTTTCTCGCGCGGGAGATCGCCGCGCCGGTGCCGGGCATCCTCGACCGGATCCGGCGAGCGAAAGCCTAGGGCGTGCTCCAGCACGCGAGCATCGGTCCCTGTTCGCCGCCGACCGGATCGCAGGCCGGGAAGGGCAGGCGCTCGATGCGCTGGAGCATCTCCTGCGTGGGCGCTTCGCGACAGATGTCCCACTTCTGCCCGCGCGGGTAGGCGCCCACCACCAGCAGGTCGTCGCTCGAGTCGACGCTGCGATGCCCGGTGCCGGCAGGCAGCAGCACCACGTCGCCCGCACCCACCTCGACCTCGCGGCCGCCCGGGCCGCCCAGCACCAGCCGCACCGACCCTTTCGCCACGCCGAGCACCTCGTGTGCGGTGGAGTGGTAATGGTGGAAATCGTAGATGCCCGCGCGCCACTGCGGCGGCCAACCGTTGCGGTCGAACCGTTCCTCGAAGGCAGCCGCCGCATCGTCGCCCGGATCGTCGAAGGCCTGGTGGTAGAGCAGCACCGGCAGGCGCGGGTGGTTGGGAACCCAGTCGCGGGATGCGAGCCGGAAGGCTTCGGTCTGCATGGTCGTTGGCCTGAACATGGCGTGGCGCAAGCTTGGTGCAGCGGATGTGCACGAACCGGCTAACGCGCGGGCCATCGTTGCTGCACGCCTTGCTGACCTTCGCTCGGGCAGGATCGTTGCGGGCAATCGGAACGGGAGAACCCCATGGGCAGCATTGACGACCCGCGCGGCCGTACCAACGAAAACCTGCAGGACGCGATCGGCAAGCGCGCCGAACAGAGCCAGGTGCAAGTCGACGGCGAAACCGGCGAAGCCATCGAAGCGGCGGGCGGCACCGGTGGGGAAAGCGGCAACGGCCAGATGCGCCCGCACCACGGATTCGGTGATCCCCATGGGCAGAAGGCCATGGGCGAACCGGTCGACCCGGAAGCGATCCTGCCGGTACCGGAAAACGGGCCCACCTATCAGACCGGCGGCGTGGGCCAGGATCGCGCGCAGCACATCCAGGAGCGCAAGCACCGCGAGAGTGGCGTGGGCTCGACCAAGGGCCACGGTGTCGGTGGCCAGGACGACGGCGGGCTCGACCCACCGCCGGGCGCGCCAACCCGCGGCGGTCGCGCCTGACCTGCGCCCGCCGACCTCCGGCGTCCGCGAAGCGCGCGGCCGGAGAACACCGCGGGCGTGTCGGTGTTCTCTTGCCGTCTCCCACACGCCCGCTGCACTGGCAAGGTTGCATCGTCAACGGACCCAGCCACTGGAACCCGCCGCCATGCACAACGACGAGTCCCTCTCCCCACCCCCTCGCCCCGTGGATACCGTGGGCGGCAACGCTGGCATCAAGCTTCCGGCGCCACGCCAGGCGCAGGCTGCCGCCATGCCTGGCGGCGTCCCGCCGATGTTCGCCGCCGGTGCGCTCGCGCACTCCCGGGATCCGCAGGGCGATGCGATGGAGCACTAGAGATGCGGCGCGGGCCATGGAACGGGTATCGGCGCCCACCCGGCCAAGCCCGGCCGAGCCGTTGCCGGTAGGCGAGTTCAGGCCGCGCTGCCGACGGCTGGAGGGGCGGCACCCGGGCTGACCCGGTTTGGCCAGGCGGCGCCCACACGGGGCGCGAATTGCTGCGCGAGTGCGCGTGCGACCCACCTGCGGGACCCGTATCGCCCACCCGCGCGCCGAGTTGGGCCGTTCGCGCCGGGAGCCGGGCGAAGCCCGGCCGCGCGCACTGGCTGCAGACCGGGCCGGGCACGGGCCGCTACCTCCCGGCTGAAGCACACGCCGGGCCCGTCGCGTTGGTAAAGTTCCAGGGTGGTGGCGCCGCCGGCCCCACCGCACCGCCGCATCGGCAACGGGGTTTGCGCATGGGCATCCGTCGTTTCGCGTGTCTCGTGGTGGCATGGCTGCTGGTCGCATGGGCGCCCGCCCGTGCCGACGCGCCAGCCACGTCCACCGTGGTGGCGGGCAAGGCCCGCTTCGAGTTCCTCACCCCTTCGCTGGTCCGCCTGGAGTACGAACCTTCGGGACACTTCGTGGACGCGCCCACGGCAGTGGTGCAGCAGCGGGACTGGCCGGCGGTGGCGGTGCGGCGCACGCAGCAGGGCGGCTGGCTCGTCGCCGGCACCGGCGCCATGACGCTGCGCTACAAGCCGGGCAGCGGGCCTTTCATGGCGACCAACCTCGAGGTGACCTGGCGCGGGCCCGACGGCCGCGAAAGCCACTGGCATCCGGGCGACGTCGACAAAAAGAACCTGGGCGGGCTGACCTATTCGCTCGACGACCTGCGCGGAACCAACCTGCCCGCGCACGGCGATGGCACCGAGAGCCCGGTCGGCATCGTCATCCCCGGCATCGAGGTGCACCTGCAGCCGGCCCGGCCCGGCCTGCTCAGCCGCAGCGGCTGGGTGTACGTGGACGACAGCCGCACCCCGCTGTGGAACCCCCGCACCCGGTGGATCGAACCGCGACCGACGGCGGGCGGACAGGACGGCTACCTGTTCACCTATGGCCACGACTACGCCCGCGTCCTGCGCGACTACGCGAGGCTGTGCGGCGCGATCCCGATGGTGCCGCGCTACGTATTCGGCCCGTGGATCACCGACTTCAATTTCGAATACTTCCCGGGCACGGCACAGGCCGCCAGCCCGCAGTTCCGGGCGTACAACCAGCAGGCCCTGCAACACGAAGTCTCACGGTTGCGTGACAGCGGCATTCCCTTCGACACGCTCGTGCTGGATTTCGCCTGGCACAACTACGGCTGGGACGGCGGCTACGACTGGAGTCCGCTGATCCCGCACCCGGATGCGTTCATCGACTGGCTGCACGCGCGTGGCATCCGGCTCGCGCTCAACGACCATCCGGGCTATGCGAACACGCGGGAAAGCATCCTGTCCTTCGACGACAGCCACGCCCCGCAGGTATTGAAAGATCTTGGCCGCCCGCTGCCGGCCCGGCCGGCCTTCGATCTGGAGATCTCCCGTCACTGGCGCTTCGCGCCTGACCCGCACGGCCTCGGGCTGGACCAGCACTGGTTCGCGCCGGGCTTCGACGATGGCGGCTGGAAGCCCGTGCGCACGGACCTGTCCTGGCAGGAGCAGGGCTGGTCCGGCGACCAGGGGCTGGGCTGGTACCGCACTTCGCTGCACCTGCCCGCGCAGCTGCCGGCGCACCTGTATCTCTACTTCGGCGAGGTTGCGCAGGACTACCGGCTCTTCGTCAACGGCATCGAGGTGCCGCACAGCCATGTGCAGTGGCCGCGCCGGCTCACGACGGCCGACGTCGCGCGATACGTCCGCGCAGGCCAGTCGAACGTGTTCGCCTTGCGCGTGCAGTCGGGCAAGCGCGGCGGCGGCATCCTGCGCGGCCCGGTCGCCCTGCGCGACGTGCCGCCGCCCGGCCGCATCGCCTTCGATCTCTCGGACAAGGCGCAGGCCGAGGTCTTCATGCGTGACCTGCACCTGCCGCTGATGCGCCAGGGCGCGGACCTGTGGTGGGTGGACGGCGGCAGCGGCGCGGCCGGCATGCCGGGGCTCGATCCGCAGTTGTGGACCAACAAGGTCTTCTACGACTACGCGCGCCAGGCGAGCGGCGAGCGGGCATTCATCCTCGGCCGCTATGGCGACTGGGGCAGCGAGCGCTATCCGGGCTACTTCACCGGCGACACGTGGTCGGAATGGCCGGTGCTGGCCTACGAGGTGGCCTATGCCGCGCGCGCCGGCAACGTCGCGGTGCCCTACGTCAGCCACGACATTGGCGGCTTCCACGGCGGCAAGATCGACTTCGATCTCTACGCGCGCTGGATCGAGTTCGGCACTTTCAGCCCGATCCTGCGCATGCACAGCGCCCATGCCAATCCGCTGGAGGGCAACCTGCGCATGCCCTGGGTATATGGCGCCGAGGGTGTCGCGCTGATGCGCAAGTACTTCACCCTGCGCGAGCAGCTGGTGCCCTACCTCTACACCCAGGCGTGGCTTGCGCATCGCGACACGCTGCCGATCCTGCGCCCGCTGTACCTTGCCTACCCGGACACGGACGAGGCCTACCGGCACCCGCACGAATACTTCTTCGGCAAGTCGATGCTGGTCGCGCCGGTGCTCGCACCCGATGGCGAGGTGACGGTCTGGCTGCCGCCCGGCTCCTGGATCGACTTCTTCACCGGCAAGCGTTACGCGGGTGGCCGCAGTTTCAGCGCCCGCTATGCGGTCGACCAGATCCCGGTGTTCGTGCGCGAAGGCGCGATCGTGCCCGAGCAGGCGCTGGCGACGGGGGCCGGCGCGAACCCGGGAACTCCGCTGGTTTTGAACGTGTACGGCGCAGGCCAGGACCGGTTCGAACTGTACGAGGATGACGGGCACTCGCTCGCCTACGAGCAGGGTGCCTACGCGTTGACCCCGATGGCCCACGTGTCGGGCCACGATGGCAGGCAGCAGCTCCTCATCGGGCCCACGCACGGCCGCTTTGCCGACCAGCCGCCGGCGCGCGTCTACGAGCTGCACCTGCATGTGGCGAGCCGGCCACAGTCGATATCGGTCGATGGCAAGCCCATGGCAGGCTGGCGCTGGGACGCACGCCATGCCACGGCGGTGGTGCGGCTGCCCCGCCGCGATATCCGTGAGGCCGTGACCGTACGCTGGTAGGCGCGCCCGGGCACGCCAACGAAAAAGGCCCCGCGATGCGGGGCCTTTCCTCTGCAAGATCAGGACACGTTCGGTTCGCTGAACGCCTCGATCTCTTCCTTGAAGTCGTTGATCGGCACGCAACTGCAGAACACGTTCTTGTCGCCGTAGATGTTGTCCACGCGCGCCACCGGCGACCAGTACTTCTGGAACTTCAGGCTGGGCAGCGGGAAGGCCGCCAGTTCGCGCGGGTAGGCGTGGGTCCATTCGGTGGCCGACACCTGGGTCGCGGTGTGCGGGGCGTGCTTGAGCGGGTTGTCCTCGCGGTCCAGGCGGCCGTCCTCGATCGCGCGGATCTCGTCACGGATCTGGATCATCGCGTCGATGAAGCGGTCCAGTTCCTGCTGCGACTCGGATTCGGTCGGCTCGACCATCAGCGTGCCTGCCACCGGGAAGCTCAGCGTCGGCGCGTGGAAGCCGAAGTCGATCAGGCGCTTGGCCACGTCTTCGGCGCTGATGCCGGTCGCGTCCTTGAGCGGGCGCAGGTCGAGGATGCACTCGTGCGCCACCAGGCCGTTGCGGCCGGTGTAGAGCGTCTCGTAGTGGTCGGCCAGCCGCTTGGCGATGTAGTTGGCGTTGAGCAGCGCGACCTGGGTCGCGCGGCGCAGGCCCTCGCTACCCATCAGCGTGATGTACATCCAGCTGATCGGAAGGATCGAGGCCGAACCGAAGCTTGCCGCCGAAACCATGCCCACCGGCGAGTCCTCGCCGAGCTTCCTTGGCAGGAACGGAGCCAAGTGCGACTTGACCGCGCACGGGCCCACGCCCGGGCCGCCGCCGCCGTGCGGGATGCAGAAGGTCTTGTGCAGGTTCAGGTGCGACACGTCCGACCCCCACTTGCCCGGCTTGGCCACGCCGACCAGCGCGTTCATGTTGGCGCCGTCGGTGTACACCTGGCCGCCGTGCTGGTGGACGATGTCGCAGATGGCGACGATGTCCTCCTCGAACACGCCGTGCGTGGACGGGTAGGTGATCATCAGCGCGGCGAGGCGGCCGGAATACTTCTCCGCGTTTCGCTGGATGTCTTCCACATCGACGTTGCCGTTGGCGTCGCACTTGGTCACCACCACCTGCATGCCGCACATCTGCGCGGAGGCCGGATTGGTGCCGTGGGCCGATTCGGGGATCAGGCAGATGTCGCGATGGCCTTCGCCGCGCG
>NZ_DASSES010000003.1:0-16696 GCF_035695185.1 Frateuria sp. | reverse complement strand
AAGTGCATCGTGCGCGACAAGATCGGTTCCTTCAGCGACCGCGAGCAGATGCAGAACTGGCTGACCAACTGGGTCATGCAGTACGTCGACGGCGACCCGGCCAACTCCAGCGAGGAGACCAAGGCGCGCAAGCCGCTGTCGGCCGCCGAGGTGGTGGTGGAAGAAGTCGAGGGCGCGCCCGGCTACTACACCTCCAAGTTCTTCCTCAAGCCGCACTACCAGCTCGAGGGTCTCACCGTGTCGCTGCGGCTGGTCTCGCGCCTGCCGTCGGCTGCCAAGGCCTGAGGCGAGAACCGACGGTGGCGGCCCATGCCGCCACCGTCGGCTCGCATGCGCCACCGCCGAAGTTCCATCCACACCGCAGCAAGACGATCCGAAGGGCAGGATGCGTCCCGCCGGCGGTATCGAACATCCAATCACGAAACGTAGGGAGAAGGTTTCATGGCATTCGACATGCACATCAAGTTCGGCGCCGGCAAGGTCAAGATCGAGGGCGCGTCCAACCACAAGAACCACAAGGGCGAGGTGCCGATCCTGGCCTGGTCGTGGGGCGTCAGCAACACCGGCGACCTGCACACCGGCGCCGGCTCGGCCAGCGGCGGCAAGGCCCACGTGCAGGACATCTCCATCACCAAGTACGTCGATGGCTGCTCCAACGCACTGCTCGACGCCTGCTGCACCGGCGGCCGCATGGACCAGGCGTGGCTGTACGTCACCAATGCCACCGGTGAACAGACCGACTTCCTCACCATCGAGCTGTCCGAAGGCGTGCTGGTGACCTCCGTGTCCACCGGCGGCAGCGGTGGCGAGGACCGCCTGACCGAGAACATCACCCTGCACTTCGGCAAGTTCAAGTACGCGTTCCAGCCGCAGGACGACAAGGGCGCGAAGAAGGGCGGCGCGAAGGAATTCACCTTCGACATCCAGGGCGTGGCCAAGGCCTGATCCTGATCCTGCAACGCCTCCCGAGGCGTACCTGACATCTCCTGGGCCGACCCATGACACCCGAGAACATGCTGAAGGAAGGTCGCCTGGACGAGGCGTTGCAGGGCCTCACCTCGCAGGTGCGGAACAACCCGGCGGACGCGCGCTGCCGGGTGTTCCTGTTCCAGCTGCTGGCCCTGCTGGGCCAGTGGGAGCGCGCACAGACGCAGCTGAAGGTCAGCGGCGAGCTGGACGTGAACAATACCCTCATGGCCGGCGCCTACGCGCAGGCCGTGCGGGGCGAACTGATGCGCGCCGGCGTGCTGGCCGGCGAGCGCATGCCTTCAGTGGTCGGCGAGCCGTCCCAGTGGATGGCGCTGTTGCTGCAGGCGCTCAAGCTCGATGCGCAGGGGCAGCACGCGAACGCCGCGCCACTGCGCGAACAGGCCTTCGACCTGGCGCCGACCGTCTCGGGCGAGGTCGACGGCGAAGCTTTCGAATGGGTCGCCGACGCGGATCCGCGCTTCGGACCCTGTCTGGAGATGGTGGTCAACGGCAGCTACGCCTGGGTGCCGTTCGCCCGTCTGAAGCAACTGGTTTTCGAAGCGCCCAGCGACCTGCGCGACAAGGTGTGGGCGCCGGTGCAGGTGACCTGGAGCAACGGCGGCCAGGCCGTCGGCTTCGTCCCCTGCCGCTACCCCGGTTCGGAGCGCTCGGCCGATGCCGACGTGGTGCTCGCGCGCCGTACCGACTGGGAAGAGCGCGCTCCCGGGCTGTTCACCGGCCTGGGCCAGCGCATGCTCGCGACCGACGCGGGCGAATACCCGCTGCTGGACGTGCGCACCCTCGTGTTCCACCACGACGCGGTCGCCTGATGGCCGAGCTGACCACCCAGGAGCGCCTGCAGCCCTCGCTGCTGGACCGGCTGACCGACGAGGAGCCGGGCAAGGCCGAGGAAAGCCGCGAAAAGCGCGTGATCTCCGCCACGCGCCTGCGCGACTGCGTGGCGCGTGACATCTCCTGGCTGCTCAACTGCGTGAACCTGGGCAGTGGCGTGGCGCTGGACGACTACCCGGAAGTGGCCCGCTCGGTGCTCAACTTCGGCATCCCGGACCTCACCGGCACGGCGCTCTCGGGGGTGGACGCCAGCGTGCTGCAGCGCCAGCTGCGCGAGGCGCTGCTCGCGTTCGAGCCGCGCCTGACCGGCAGCACGCTGCGGGTGGCGGTCAATACCGACGGCAAGCGCATGGACCAGCAATCACTGGTGTTCAACATCGAATCGGAGATGTGGGCGCAGCCGATCCCGCTGAACCTCTACCTGAAGACCGAAGTCGACCTGGAAACCGGCCGCTTCAGCGTCTCCGAAAGCCTGGGCTGACAACCATGGACCCGCGCCTGCTGCGCTACTACAACCGCGAACTGCAGCACGTGCGCGAGATGGGCGGCGAGTTCGCGCGCGAGTATCCGAAGATCGCCGGCCGCCTTGGCCTGGAAGGCTTCGAATGTGCCGACCCCTACGTCGAGCGGTTGCTGGAGGGTTTCGCCTTTCTCGCCGCGCGCGTGCAGCTGAAGCTCGATGCCCAGCAACCGGTGTTCACCCAGCACCTGATGGAGATGGTCTACCCGCACTACCTCGCGCCCGTGCCCTCGATGGCCGTGGTGGAGATGGCGGCCGACCTGAAGGAGAGCGGACTGGTGGCCGGCCACGTCGTGCCGCGCCACACCGCGCTGCGCAGCCTCACCGGCCGCGACGACCGTACTGCCTGTGAATACCGCACCGCGCACGACGTCACCCTGTGGCCGCTCAGGCTCACCGAGGCGAAGTATTTCGACACGCCGGCGGCGATCGCCGCCGCGGGCGTCACCATCCCCGCCGACCGCACCGTGCGCGCCGGCCTGCGCCTCAAGTTCGCGGTCACCGCGGGCGCGCAGGCAAACCTGCTGGCGCTGGACGAGCTGCCGGTTTTCCTTGCCGGCGCCGACGAGCTGCCCAAGCGCCTGTACGAGCAACTGCTCGGTAACGCCGCCGGCGTGGTGGTGCGCGCCAAGGGCGAGGGCGGCATGTCCAGCACCTGGCTGGAGCCGGGCAGCATCCGGCCCAGGGGCTTCGACGACGACGAGGCGATGATCCCCTACAGCGGCCGTTCCTTCAGCGGCTACCGGCTGCTGCAGGAATACTTCGCCTGTCCGGAGCGCTTCCTGTTCGCCGTGTTCACCGGCCTGCGCCAGGCACTCGCGCGCGCGCAGGGCAGCGAGTTCGAGATCGTGGTGCTGTTCGACCGCAGCGTCAGCCGCCTGCACAACGCGGTGGACGCTGGCAATTTCCGCCTGTTCTGCACCCCGGCGGTGAACCTGTTCCCGCGCCGCGCCGACCGCATCCACCTGCAGCAGGGCCGCACCGAATACCACGTGCTTGCCGACCGCACGCGGCCGATGGATTTCGAGATCCACTCGATCGGCAACGTCGAGGGCTTCGGCGACAGCCAGGAACCGGAGCAGCGCTTCCAGCCGTTCTACGGCTGCGACGAGCGCACCTGGCAGGCCGGCCACGGTGCCTTCTACACGGTGCGGCGGGAGCCGCGCCAGCTCTCCGCGCGGCAGAAGCTGCAGGGTGCGCGTTCCAGCTACGTGGGCAGCGAGCTGTACATCGCGCTGGTCGATGCCAGCGAAGCGCCGTACTCCAGTCGCCTGCGCCAGGTCGGCATGCAGCTGATGTGCACCAATCGCGACCTGCCGTTGCAGATGCCGGTGGGCAAGTCGCATACGGACTTCACGCTTGATATCGGCGCGCCGGTCGAAGCGGTGCGCTGCGTGGCCGGTCCGACCAAGCCGCGCGCACCGGTCGCCGGCGGCGAGACCGCCTGGCGGTTGCTCAGCCACCTGCAGCTCAACTACGTCTCGCTGCTGGGCGAGGGCAACGCCGACGGCGCCGCCGCGCTGCGCGAGATGCTGACGCTGTACTGCGACGAGTTCGACTCGGCCGCGCGGCGGCAGATCGACGGTATCAAGGCGGTAGGCTCGCACCCGATCGTGCGGCGCATCCCCGTGCCGGGCCCGATCAGCTTCGGCCGCGGCCTGGAAATCACCCTGACCTGCGACGAAGGCGCCTTCGAAGGCACCGGCGCCTTTCTGCTCGGTTCGGTGATGCAGCACTTCTTCGCGCGCTACGTCTCGGTCAATTCCTTCACCGAGACGGTATTGCGTACCCTGGAACGCAACGAGGTCGCCCGATGGCCGGCACGGCTGGGCTCGCGCCAGACGCTGTAGCACTCGAGCGCGCGCTCGAGCAGCGGCCGGGGGACTTCGATTTCTTCGAGGCGATCCGGCAGCTGGAGTGCGCCTACCCGACGCGGCCGCGGCTGGGCGAATCGACCAAGCCGTCGGAGGACTTCGTGCGGCTGTGCCAGACGCCGTCGCTGGCCTTCGCGCCAACCACCATCGGCGACTACCGGCCCGCCGCGGACGGGCGGCCGGCACGCATGCGGGCGCTGTTCTTCGGCCTGTTCGGCCCCAACGCGCCGCTGCCGCTGCACCTGACCGAATATGCGATCGACCGTGAGCGCAACGCGCGCGACACCACGCTGATCGCTTTCGCCGATGTCTTTCACCATCGCATGGCGAGCCTGTTCTACCGTGCCTGGGCCAATTCGCAGCCGACGGTGCAGGCCGACCGACCGTCGCAGGACCGCTTCCGCCTCTACACCGGCGCGCTGGTGGGCCTGGCCACGCCGGGGCTGGAAGGTCGCGATGCCCTGCCGGATGACTTCAAGCGCTTCTTCGCCGGCCACCTGCTGGCGCAGACGCGCAACGCCGAAGGCCTGCGCGGGTTGCTGCAGCAGTTCTTCGCGATTCCGGTGCGGGTGGTCGAGTTCGTCGCCGAGTGGATGCGCCTGCCGCGGGAGGCCTACCTGCGGCTGGGCCGTTCGGCCGAAGGGGCCTGCCTGGGCCGCACCGCGGTCATTGGCGGCAACGTGTGGGGCGCGCAGCAACGCTTCCGCCTGCGCCTGGGCCCGCTGGGGCGCAGCCAGTTCGAGCATTTCCTGCCTGGTGGCGCCGCGCTGGCACAACTGGTGGCGGCCGTGCGCAGCTACATCGGAGACGAAAAGGCCTGGGACGTGCAGCTGGTGCTCGCGCGCGAGCAGGTGCCCGCCACCCGGCTGGGGCAGGGTGGCCGGCTGGGCCTGACCACCTGGCTGGGCCAGCGCCGCGAGCGCACCGATGCCGACGACGTCGTATTGAAACCGGTGGGCTGACACCCGCCATACCGAACATCAGACCGGGCCGCCACGCGCGGGCCGAAGCAAACGCGAAGGGAAGACAAGTCATGGCCGAGATCAGTCGCAGCGCCCTGTTCGGGAAACTCAACAAGCTCGCGTACCGGGGCATCGAGAGCGCCACGGTGTTCTGCAAGCTGCGCGGCAATCCCTACGTCGAGCTGGTGCACTGGATTCACCAGATCCTGCAGCTGCAGGACTCGGACCTGCACCGCATCGTCAAGCAGTTCAACATCAACCCGTCGAACCTGGCGCGCGACGTCACCGACGCACTGGACAAGCTGCCGCGCGGCTCGACCACGATCACCGACCTGTCCTCGAACGTGGAGGAAGCGGTCGAGCGCGGCTGGGTATTCGCCACGCTGATGTTTGGCGAGGCACAGGTGCGCACCGGCTACCTGATGGTCGGCGTGGTGCGCACGCGCCACCTGCGCAACGCGCTGGTCGCCATCTCGCCGGAGTTCGACAAAATCAAGCCCGAGACGCTGGTGGAGAAGTTCGCCGAGGTCGTCGCCGGCTCGCCCGAGGACGGCCAGGGCGCCAGCGACGGTTTCCAGATGGGCGGCGCGGTGCCGGGCGAGGCCAGCGGCGCGATGGGTCCGGCCCAGATGGGCAAGCAGGAGGCGCTCAGGCAGTTCACCGTCGATCTGACCGAACAGGCGCGCAGCGGCAAGATCGATCCGATCGTCGGCCGCGACGAGGAAATCCGCCAGGTCGTCGACATTCTCATGCGCCGCCGCCAGAACAACCCGATGCTGGTCGGCGAGGCGGGCGTGGGCAAGACCGCGGTGGTCGAGGGCTTCGCGCTGCGCATCGCCCAGGGCGACGTGCCGCCCCAGCTCAAGGACGTCGAGCTGCGCACCCTGGACGTGGGCCTGCTGCAGGCCGGCGCCAGCATGAAGGGCGAGTTCGAGAACCGCCTGCGGCAGGTGATCGAGGAAGTGCAGTCGAGCCCGAAGCCGATCATCCTGTTCATCGACGAGGCGCACACGCTGGTCGGCGCCGGTGGCGCGGCCGGCACCGGCGACGCGGCCAACCTGCTCAAGCCTGCGCTCGCCCGCGGCAACCTGCGTACGGTCGGCGCCACTACCTGGGCCGAATACAAGAAGCACATCGAGAAGGACCCCGCGCTGACCCGTCGCTTCCAGACCGTGCAGGTCGACGAGCCGAGCGAGGAGAAGGGCATCCTGATGATGCGCGGCGTCGCCAGCGTGATGGAGAAGCACCATCGCGTGCAGATCCTGGACGAGGCGCTGGAAGCGGCGGTCAAGCTCTCGCACCGCTACATCCCGGCGCGCCAGTTGCCGGACAAGGCGGTGAGCCTGCTCGACACCGCCTGCGCCCGCGTGGCGATCAGCCAGCATGCCGTGCCGCCGGAAGTGGACGACACCCGCAAGCGCATCCAGGCGCTGGAAACCGAACTGGCCATCATCGCCCGCGAGAAGACGGTCGGCGTGGACGTGGCCGAGCGCGAGGCCTCTGCCGGCGAGAAGCTTGCCGTCGCCAAGGCACGGCTGGAGACGCTGGAGGTCAACTGGCAGGTCGAGAAGGGCCTGGTGGAAAAAATCCTCGCGATCCGCGCCCGCCTGCGCGGCGATGCCGCGCCGGTCGAGGGTACCGGCAGCGCACTGGAGCGGGCCGCCAGCGCCGAAGCAGGCGAAGTCGCCGTGGCGAGCGCCGCGCTGACCGACGCCGAGCGTGCCGCCGCGCTGGAGGAACTGAAAGGCCTGCAGGCGCAGCTCGCCGAACTGCAGGGCGAGAGCCCGCTGATCCTGCCCACCGTCGACTACGTGGCGGTCGGTTCGGTCGTTTCGGACTGGACCGGCATCCCGGTCGGCCGCATGGTCAAGAGCGAGCTCGAGACCGTGATGAACCTGGCCAGCCTGATGGGCAAGCGCGTGATCGGCCAGGACCACGCGATGGAAATGATCGCCAAGCGCATCCAGACCAGCCGCGCGGGCCTGGACAACCCGAACAAGCCGATCGGCGTGTTCATGCTCGCCGGCACCTCCGGCGTGGGCAAGACCGAGACCGCGCTGGCACTGGCCGAGGCGCTCTACGGCGGCGAGCAGAACATCATCACCATCAACATGAGCGAGTTCCAGGAGGCGCACACCGTCTCCACGCTCAAGGGCGCGCCCCCGGGCTACGTGGGCTACGGCGAGGGTGGTGTGCTGACCGAGGCGGTGCGCCGCAAGCCGTACTCGGTGGTGCTGCTGGACGAGGTCGAGAAGGCCCACCCGGACGTGCACGAGATCTTCTTCCAGGTGTTCGACAAGGGCGTGATGGAAGACGGCGAAGGCCGCCAGATCGACTTCAAGAACACCCTGATCCTGCTCACCACCAACGCCGGCACCGACCTGATCGCCGGCCTCTGCCAGGATCCGGAGCTGATGCCCGAGCCCGAGGGCATCGCCAAGGCGCTGCGCGAGCCGCTGCTGAAGGTGTTCCCGCCGGCGTTGCTCGGACGGCTGGTGACGATCCCGTACTACCCGCTCAGCGAGAAGATGCTCGGCGAGATCGTGAAGCTGCAGCTCGGCCGTATCAAGAAGCGCATCGAGGCCCGTTACCGCATCCCGTTCGAGTACGACGAGGACGTGGTGAGACTGGTCGTCAGCCGCTGCACCGAGAGCGAGTCGGGCGGCCGCATGATCGACGCGATCCTGACCAACACCATGCTGCCGGATGTCAGCCGCGAGTTCCTCACCCGCATGATCGAGGGCAAGGCCATCGCCGGCGTGCAGGTCGGCGTGAAGGAAGGGGATTTCCACTACGCCTTTGCCTGAGACGGCAGGGCATGACTGCAGGACGCGAGCGACAACCCCATGAGCCACAACTTTTCCGAAGAGTACAAGCGCGCCCGCCAGTCGGTGTTGAACGGGAAGTTCAGCGCCGACGCCGAGGCCGTGCTCAAGAAGCTCAGGTCGCTGATGGGCGACGACGGCTTCGACGATACCCAGGCCGGTGCGCTTACCGAGTTCCACAAGGCCATCAACCTTGGGCAATTCAGCTTCAAGCCCCTGTTCGGCGGCCAGAACCTGGAGCCGGCCCAGCGGGTCCTGTCCATGGCCAATGGCTACGCCAGCAAGGGAACCGGCCGTAGCTACGCCGGCAGCGCGGACGTGGTGGCTGCCTCCGCCGCATTGAAAATGCTGCTGCACACCAGCTTCCTGGCCAAGAAGGGCGCCAGCGGCTTCTGGGTCGTCAACACGCCGGCCAAGTACAGGAACTGGCCCAGCCTCGAGCTTGCCACCCTGGCGGGTGACGAACGGGCACTGCTGTCGCGCCTCGCGCACAAGCAGGAGTATTTCTCCGCCGCGCAGAAGAAGCACATGGCCGACGGCGCCCAGCTCGCGCGGGCGCAGGTACAGAAGGCGCTGATGGCGCTTTCCGGCAAGGGCAAGGGCCAGGAACTGGTCAAGCGCTGGTTCGAGACCGAGGACACCACGGCCACCGACCTCGCCAAGATCACCGCGGACCTGGCGGCGGGCCTCAAGAAGATCCAGAACACGCTGCTGTCCAACCGGCTCATCTTCACCGACTGCCCGTTCTATCGTGGCGACGACATGGAACAATCCGAGGCCTTCGTGTTCTCGGGCAGCTGGAAGGACGCGCACAAGGTGGTCTACATCGAGAAGGGCTTCTTCGCCAAGGGCGGCAACGTGCTGTCCGGACGCGCCAACTGGGCGCGCGTCATCGTGCACGAGCTGACCCACTCGGAACTCGATACCGACGACTATCCGCAGAACAACTCCTACGGCTGGCAGGGTATCAACCCCAAGGACAGCAAATTCAAGGGCAACAAGGCGGTGCTCAACGCCGAGAACTGGGCCTACTTCGTGGTCGATGCGGCCGGTGGCCTCACCCCCTCGGAACGGGCCGAAGCCCTGAGGTTGCCGTGACCGATCCCTCGACGCTGGCACGCCTGCGTGCCGCCACACTCGCGCTGGCCTGCGCGCTGCCCGTCGCATCGTGCGCGGGTGGCCTGCCGGGTCCCGGGCAATCCGCATCACAGGAGACGCAGATGAGTTCCCCCTTCGATCAACCCCCGCAGGTCTCGGGCAGCCGCGGACGTCCCCCGGCGGTGGCGCCGGTCGTGCACGACGGCGTGCGCTACGAGCAGTTGAAGAACCTCACCGCCGAGGGCCTGCCGCCCGGCGGCTACGTGGTGGCGACGGACGTCGCCTCCGGCAAGCGGCTGTGGACCAGCCGCCTGTACGCATCGACGGTCGACCCGAACATCGAGGCCGACGTGCAGTGGACCTTCTTCAAGGCCATGCGCCTGGACGCCGCGCAGGGCGTGCTGGTGGTCGAGGACGAGAAAGGGCGGATCTATCGCGTCGATCTCGCCGACGGCCGGGTGCACTGACGACGCGCCCGCAGGGCCCGCGGCCTTGCGCTCGACCCACTTACTGCCCCAGTCCCACTCCGATCGAGGACGCCATGCCCATCGAACAATTCCAGCTCAGCCCCGCCATCAAGGTGTGCGGCCTGAAAGGCCGCAAGCTGGCCGAGGCGACCCAGATGCCGGCCGGGGAGGCGAAAGCGTTCGTCAAGAACGTGCGCGACGCCTACACCAGGCTGGCCCGGCTCAGGACCGGCAGTCGCCTGCTGCACGAGATGAACACGTCTGGGCACGCCTGCACGATCTTCTGCAGCGACCAGGACGGTGCCGCGATGGCCGACCCGCCGGACATCCCCAACAACCTGGCGCGCATGGTCAAGTCGTTCCGGCCGCAGCATCACAACATGCTCTACTCCAACCAGAAAACGATCATCCAGCGGGTCATGGTCGGCGGCAAGGAAGAGCAGCAGCGGGTGAAGGGCCCGGCGGTGGCCTACATGAAGAAGGAGCTCAGGAAGCTCAACCAGCTCGAGGACAAGTTCACCGCCTCGATGGAGCTCGACTACGTGCTGTGCCGGGCGTGGGGTGACCTGGAGGCCGGCCGCCGCTCGCTGGTGACGCTGCTCGGCAAGTCGCGCGCCGCGATCGACGCCATGTGCGACGGGCAACAGCGCATCGACGACAACGACTACCTGAAGATCTGCATCGCCTATTACGAGCACCTGACCCCCGGGCCCGGCTGCGACACGCAGGTCAAGCTGGTCCCCAGGATCCGCGTTCCTGCGGCCAACGGGTCGTTCAATCCCAAGCACGATCCGGACGCCGTGCCCGCGGAGATCATGCTCGGCCACGAGCTGATCCACGCCTGGCGGATGATGGTCGGCCGGCGCATCGTCAATGACGGTTGGGAGGAAGAGGCGATGACCACGGGGATCGGTCCGTTCAGCCACCTGCGCATGACGGAGAACCAGCTGCGCCTGGAGGCCAGTTACCCGAAGCGGACGGCCTACCGGCATCCGGTCTTCAACTCGGCCTACACCAAGGCGATCGCGGAAGACTCGGCAGCCGCCTGAGAGCGCCTGCGGCAGCACGGGCGGACACGGGCATGCGAGCCGCCCCTCAAGCGAAAGGGGGCGGTCCGCCCGGATCCGCGCGGCAGCCGCAATCGGCCAGGCACGGGCCCGTCGCGGGCGTGCCGGGACAGGCGGCCCGCCGGTGCGGGGCACCGAGGCGGGGCACGCCAGCCGAAGCGGCGGGTCGCGAGCCGTGCCTGGCTCCGGCGGGCCCCCCAACGGCACACGGCTGTTCGCCCATGTGAAGGCGGCGTGACCAGATCGCCCGGGTTTTTACGGATTCACCTATAGGCAACGCTGGCCGGCCCGGCCGGCGTGCCACCACCAGGGGGAGCCGTCGCACGCATGGGCGGCCCGAAGTGCCGGCGCGAAGCCGTCACTTCAACGTTCCTGGTGGACCCGGTGCCGTCGATGGTCGCCATCGACGGCGCCGGTGCGGCCCGCTGGACCGCGCTGCCGGGCCGGAATCCCTTGAGCCGAGGAACCGCATGCAGCCTGCCGCCCGCCTCACCGACATGCACGTCTGCCCGATGGTCACCGGCGTGGTCCCGCACGTGGGCGGCCCGATCGCCGCGCCGGGCGCGCCCAAGGTACTGATCGGCGGTCTGCCGGCAGCCCGCATGGGCGACATGGCGACCTGCGTCGGCCCGCCGGACAGCATCCTGGCCGGGTCTCCGAAGGTCCTGATCGGTGGCCAGCCGGCCGCGCGGATGGGCGACAGCTGCGCGCATGGCGGTTCGATCGTGCTTGGCTGCTTCACGGTGCTGATCGGCTGATGGGCATGGGTACCTCGCTCCCGCACAGGGTGACGCTACGCCGCTCCGTGCGCGATTTCGCGGCGGTGCTCCAGCGCGCACTGCGTGCCCACCAGGCGGATGACCTGGAGACCGCCGAGCGGCTCTACCGGGAGGTGCTGGAGCTGCACGCCGCCCAGCCCGACGCGCTGCACTACCTGGGCGTGCTGTGCCACCAGCAGGGGCGCAGCGAGGAGGGCGTGGAGCTGATCCGCACCGCGCTCATGATCACCCCGCGCCACCCGGACGCACACAACAACCTGGGCAACATCCACAAGGAGTGCGGGCGGCCGGTCGAGGCGGAAGCCTGCTACCGGCGAGCGCTCGCATGCGCTCCTCACCATTACAACGCCCTGGGCAACCTGGCCGTGGTGCTGGAGGTGCAGGAGCGCCTGGACGAAGCCTTCGAGGCTTACGGCGCGCTGCTCCGGCAGGCGCCGGACGACGCGCGCGGCCAGTACCTGCTGGGCCTGTTCCTGCGCAACCACGCGCAGAACATGGAACACCTGGAGCAATCGGCCGAGTGCTTCCGCCGTGCATTCGACATCGATGCCCGCAACCTGCGGGCGCTGGAGGCGCTCGGCGTCACGCTGTACGCGCTCAAGCGCTACGACGAGGCCCGGCAGGTCTACCGCGACTGGCTCGCGCGCGAGCCGGACAATCCGGTACCGCGCCACATGCTCGCCGCCTGCGGCGGTGCCGAGGCCCCGCCACGCGCGGCCGACGAGTACGTCCGCGAGTTGTTCGACGGTTTCGCCGACAGCTTCGACGAGCAGCTGCTGAAGAACCTCGACTATCGGGCGCCGCAGGTGCTCGCCGCCGCACTGGGCGAGGTGCTGGGCCTCCCGGCACGAACGCTGGACGTACTCGACGCCGGTTGCGGCACGGGGTTGTGCGCGCCGTCCATGCGCCCGCATGCCCGGCACCTGGTGGGCGTGGACCTGTCCGGCGGCATGGTCGAGAAGGCCCGCCTGCGGGGCGAGTACGACGAACTGCAGGTCGCCGAACTGACCGCTCACCTCCAGGCGCACCCCGGCGCATACGATGTCGTGCTGTCGGCGGACACGCTGGTGTATTTCGGGCAGCTGGAAGCGGTGCTGGCTGCCGTCCACGCGGCGCTCAAGCCCGAAGGCTGGCTGGGTTTCACACTCGAGGCCATGGACGGGGACGCCCGCGACCTGGAAATCACGCCCAGCGGGCGCTATCGCCACGACCGCCGCTACGTGGAACGCGTGCTGGACGCCTGCGGATTCGCCGACGTGCGCATCCGGGCCGACACGCTGCGCCGCGAGGCCGGCCAGCCCGTCGCCGGCTGGGTGGTGCTGGCACGGCGTCCCCCGGTCGGAGGGATGGCCGCATGAGCACGCTCGCACGATCGAAGGGCGCCAGGCACCGGCGGGCTTCAGGGACAGGCGCCGTTGAGCGCGTTGTCCGGAGCGCGGCGCAGGCGCGTGCCGGGCGCATCCAGGCGGCCTTCGACCGGGCGAATGCAGACGATCTCGTGCTCGCTGCCGTCCACGGTGATGACCGGGCCGGCGCAGGCGCCGGCGAGCAGAGCCCCCGCCCGGCGGCTTCGCTCGAGGTCATCCGGTCGCAGGAAGCCGCCCGGCGGTGCGTGCGCCCTTGTAGCAGTTTTCCCCCGGCCCCCGCGTTCGCTGCGCGCGTGCCGTCCACCCCGTCGCCGAGCGCGCGGAGGCACCGCCCATGAGCCAGCAGATCACGCTTTCGTCCCCCCAGTGCGAGGGCCTGCTCTTCACCAGCATGGTGGCCGAGGAGCAACTCGGGCGCATGTTCTCCTACCACGTCGAGTTCGCCAGCCGGAACGAGAAGATCGACCTCGGTGGCCTGCTCGGCACCCCGATGACCGTGAAACTGGCGACCGACGACGGTTTTTCCCGCCACTTCAACGGCGTCGTGTGCGAGGCCGCGCAGACCGGTGCCGAGGTCATCGACGGGCTGCACTACGCGCACTACAGCGTGCGGCTGGTGCCCAGGCCCTGGCTACTGGTCGACAAGTTCGACTGCCGCATCTACACCGAGATGTCGGTGCCGGACATCGTCAAGCAGGTGCTGGCGGACGCCGGCTACACCGACCTCAAGCTGAGCCTGAGCGGCAGCTACACGGCGCGCGACTACTGCGTGCAGTACCGCGAGAGCGGCCTGAATTTCATCAGCCGCCTGCTGGAGCAGGAGGGCATCTACTACTACTTCACCCATGACGCCGGCACGCACACCATGGTGCTCGCCGACGGCGTGGGTGCGCACGCCAAGGCCGCGCACTTCGACAAGGTGGCCTACTCGACCACCCGCGAAAGCGGGTTGCGCAGCGAGGCGACCATCAGCGAGTGGATCCCTTCGCGCGGCCGCGACGCGAGCAAGGTCCAGCTGACCGACTACGACCCGCTCAAGCCCAAGGCCTCGCTGCTGGCGACCGGCACGGGCGATGGCCACGGCGGGCAGGGGCCGGACGGCTTCGACTACCCCGGAGGCCACTTCGACGCCCAGGTCGGCCAGCACTTCGCGCAGGTGCGCGCCGAGGCGCTCAGCGCCTCGCGCTCGCACTACGACGGCAACACCGTCGCCTGCGGCGTCCAGATCGGCGGGCTGTTCACGCTGAGCGCGTTCCCGCGCGCGGAACTGAACCAGGAGTACCTGGTGATCGGCGGCACCCTCCAGCTGCATGCCGGCGGCTACGCCTCCGGCGCCACGGCCACGGGCCCGTCCTTCCGTTGCCGTTTCCAGGCGATCGAGAGCAGCCGGCCGTTCCGCAGCCTGCCCAGCGCGACCAGGCCTTCGATCGCCGGCCTGCAGACCGCGGTGGTGACCGGCAGCGAGACCGACGAGGACATCGCGATCGACGAGCACGGCCGCGTGGAGGTCACCTTCCACTGGAACAAGCCGGACAAGCCCGAAGCCAGGAGCTCCTGCCCGGTGCGGGTGGCCTCGGCGTGGGCCGGCAAGGGCTGGGGCGCGGTCAGCCTGCCGCGGGTGGGGCAGGAGGTGGTGGTCAGCTTCCTGGAGGGCGACCCGGACCGCCCGCTGATCATCGGCAGCGTCTACAACGGCGACAACACGCCGCCCTACGGCCTGCAGGCGACCAAGACGCAGAGCGGCATCAAGAGCCGCAGCCTGCTCGGCGGCACCGCCGACTTCAACGAGCTGCGCTTCGAGGACAAGAAGGGCGAGGAGGATTTCTTCATCCACGCCCAGAAGGACATGCACGAGGAGGTCGAGAACGACCACGTGGTCACCATCGATCACGACGAAACGGTGACGGTCAAGAACGACCAGACCCTCACCGTCAAGCACGACCAGACCATGACGGTGGAGAACGACCAGACCGAGACGGTCAAGCACGACCGCAAGATCGCCGTGCAGAACGAGGACAAGCTCGACGTCACCGCCAACGGCACCACCAGCATCGGCCAGAAGTTCAAGCTCTCGGCCGGCACCGAGATCGAACTGGTCACCGGCGCCTCGAGCATCGTGCTCAAGAGTTCGGGCGAGATCGAGATCAAGGGCGTCAACATCAAGATCACCGGCAGCGTCGGGGTCAAGATCGAGGGCCAGGCCGAGGTCGGCGTCAAGGCGGGCGCCACCATGGACCTGGGCGCCGGCGCCAGCCTGAAGGTGCACTCGGACGCCATGGTCGAGGTCTCCGGTGGCGCGATGGCGACCGTCAAGGCACCCATGCTCTCGCTCAAGGGCGACGGCATGAACCAGGTGTCCGGCGGCATCGTGATGATCGGGTAAGGGGGAGACACGCCATGTCGATCATCATGCAGGCTGCCGACCAGATGGAGCTGGGTGCCTCCGCGCGCGCCCGGCTGGAACCGCGGATGGGGCCACGCGAGGCTGTGCAGGTGTTGCTGGAAGATGGCGAGACGCAGGATGCGCTCAAGCTGCTCGCGCGCGTGCTGCCCAAGCGCTATGCGGTGGCCTGGGCCTGCCAGTGCGCGCGCGACGTGCCGTTGCCGCTGGAAGACAAGGCCGGCGCCGTGCTCGCCGAACAGTGGGTGCGCGAGCCGGAGGAAACGCACCGGCGCGCGGCCTTCGAGTACGCCAACGCGGGCGGCTACCGGAGCATCGGGTCCTGGCTGGCCGCCTCGGCCGGCTGGTCCGGCGGCAGCCTCGCGCCGGCGAGCCAGGAGACCCCGGTGCCGCCCCCCGACCACCTGACCGCCTGCGCCGTGGTTGCGGCGGTGAACCTGATGGCCGGGCTCGACCCGGCCCGCTTCGAGCACCGCCGCGCCGAGTTCATGGCGCGTGCCATGAGCCTGCTCGGCGCCGGCGAAACGCAGACCAGCTGAGGAGCGACGCGTGCCCATCCCACAGACACTCGTGCTCGCCGTGCTCGGCCCCCATGCGGCGCAGTTCGGCGCGCGCAGCCAGAAGGCGTTCGAGGGGCGCGACGGCAGCATCGGCCGCGCGGAAGACTGCGACTGGGTGCTGAGCGCGGCCGGCGTCTCGCGCGTGCACGCCATGGTGCGTTGCCTCAATGGCATGTACTTCATCGAGGACCGCAGCACCAACGGCATGCTGCTCAACGGCCGCCCGCTGGTGAAGGGCGATCCGGCGTCGCTGAAGGACGGCGACCGCCTGCAGATCGACACCTTCGAGGTGGCCGTGCGGTTGCAGGCCGACAGCGCCACCGTGGTGCAGCCGACGCCGGCCCCGGCGCCAGCGATGGCGGCGGCCGCGCCGCTGCCGGGTGGGGACTTCCTCGACGAGATGCTGGGCGGGGCGTTCGGCGCGCCGCCGCCTGCCCGCGGCATTCCCGACGAACCGCTGATACCCGTGCCCGGCGGCTCGACCGCCGCGCTCGATCCACTGGCGTTCCTGGACGAGCCGCTCGGCGCGCCGCCGGCAGCCGCGCCGTCCCCGGCCGCGAGCTGGAACCATTCCAGCGGCATGGCCGACCACTTCCATCCACCCGGCGTCGCCGGCCAGCGTGACGCTCTGCCGGAGAACTGGGACCTCACCATGGGCGATTTCGCGCCCAAGGCGCCGCCGGTCGCGGTTCCTGCACCCGTCCCGGCACCGCCGCCGGCCGCGCCGGTCGCAGCGCCCATCGCGGTGCCGACCGCGGCGTCGGCTCCGTCCGCCGGTGTCCCGCCTGAACTGGACACGATCTTCCGCATCGTCGTCGACGGCGTGATGGACGTGCTGCGCGCGCGGGCGGAGATCAAGAACACCTTCCGCCTGCCGGTCACGCTGATCCAGCGCTCGGAGAACAACCCGCTGAAGTTCGCGCCGACCGCGGACGAGGCACTGCAGAAGCTGCTC
>NZ_DASSES010000002.1:0-14930 GCF_035695185.1 Frateuria sp. | reverse complement strand
CGCGTTCGAGGAGGACGCGAGCGAGTGGCTGATCGTCGATCCGCAGACCGAGCGCGTGCTGGAAACCAGTTCGGCGGTGGTGCGGCACAGCCATCTCGAGGTGGAGCAACTGGTCGGCCGTGGCCTGCGCGAACTGCTGGCGTTCGAGGGCATCGGCATCGAACACGTGCTGCAGCAGGCCGATCGGCGATGGTACGCATGCCAACGGCGTTCCAGCCGTGGCGCCGACACCGGCCAGGCCAGCGCACGGCGGATCCGCCACGGGGAACAGGAAGCCATCGCGCTGCTGTTCCGCAGCGACCGCGCCGACATCCGCGCCGAGGCGGCCCTCAGCCTGCTCTCGCGCATGTTCGCCTCGGCCAGTGGCATCGACACGCAGAAGGTCGCCGCGCGCCTGCTGGTGGACGAACTGGGCCTGGATTATCTCGCCTTGTGGTCGTCCCGGCCGGCGGAAGGCGCGTCCGGCCCGGGCCTGCTGATCCAGCTGTGGCGTGGCGAGGACCAGGCCTGGCCCGCGCCGGCCCAGCAGGGCGTGCTGCGCCAGGTGCTGGACGGCAAGGCGGTGCTGCACCCGGCCGATGCATGCAAGCTTGCTGCGAGCGATCCATTGATCGAGATGCTTGGCGTATCCGGCTTTGCGGGCCTGCCGCTGTTCGACGAGCGGCGCTCGGTGCTGGGCGCCCTGCTGGTCGGCAGCCGTACGCCGTTCGGCGACATGGGCCTGGTCGAGCCGGTGCTGCGCTGCGCCGCCGCGCGCTTCGCGCATGCGCAGGAGCTGCGGCTGACCCGCGAGCAAGGCCGGGCCGAAGGCCTGATCGATGCGCTCACGGGCCTGCCCAACCGCCTGCTGTTCAACGACCGCCTGGACACCATCATCCGCGAGGCGCACCGCACCCGGGAAACCTTCGCGGTGCTGTTCGTCGATCTGGACCGCTTCAAGGACATCAACGATACGCTCGGTCACGCCGCCGGCGACCACGTGCTCAAGACGGTCACCCACCGCCTGTGCTCCAGCGTGCGCGCCTCCGACACCGTGGCCCGTTATGCCGGCGATGAGTTCGTGGTGGTGCTGCGCCACATCATCAAGAACGATGACGTGCTGCGCGTGGCCGAGAAGATCGTGCAGGTGATGGAGGCGCCGCTCAAGATTGCCGGCGAGGAGGCACCGCTCAAGGTCACCGCCTCGATCGGCGTGAGCTTCTATCCCGACGATGCGCTCGACGCCGAAACCCTGCTCAAGCACGCCGACGAGGCGATGTACGCGGCCAAGCGCCAGGGTCGCAACAACTTCCAGTTCTACGAGATCAGTCCGGAACAGGCGCAGCAGCACGACGTGCTGCTCAAGACCCGGCTGCGCCATGCCGAAGGCAATGGCGAACTGCGCGTGTTCTACCAGCCGCAGGTCGACGCCGAGAGCGAGGACATCGTCGGCATGGAGGCGCTGGTGCGCTGGGAGCACCCGGAACTGGGCCCGATCAGCCCCGGCGTGTTCATCCCGCTGGCCGAGGAGACCGGCCTGATCGTGTCGCTCGGCGCCTGGGTCCTGCGCACCGCCTGCCGCCAGGCGCACGAATGGGAGGAGAAGTACGGCCTGCGCCTGCGCCTGGGCGTCAACCTTTCGGCCGTGCAGCTGATGGAACCGGACCTGCTGGACACCGTGACGGCGGCGCTCGCCGAGTCGGGCCTGGACCCGCGACTGCTGGAGCTGGAGGTCACCGAAAGCATCAGCATCAAGGCGGTGCCCAACCTGGTGGAGAACCTGCACGGCCTGCATCGGCTGGGGTGCCGCATCGCGATCGACGATTTCGGCACCGGCGCGGCCTCGCTCGACTACCTGCGCAAACTGCCGGCGGACCGCATCAAGATCGACCAGAGCTTCGTGCGCAACATCGGCATCGACCCGGACGACGAGGCGATCGTGCGCGCCACCATCGAGATGGCGCATCGCCTGAAACGCGGCGTGGTGGCCGAGGGCGTGGAGATCGAGCAGCATCTGAAGTTCCTGCGCGCCAACCACTGTGACGAGCTGCAGGGCTACCTGTTCTGCCGCCCGCTGCCGCATGCCAGCTTCGACCGCCTGCTGGCCGAGCGCCAGCGCCTGCTGGCAGAGCCCCAGGCCAACGTGGCGTGAATCCGAGCCCACCCAACCGGCACCCTTGATCCAGGACATCCACGCCGCATCTTGAATGCATGCCGTCGCCCGTCGACGGCTTTTTTTGGACTGGCCAGCCATCGTGACGCCCGTGTGAACTTGCGCTGCTGCCGCTTGTCTGAGGGCGGCGCGTTACCATCCGGCTGGCGCCACCCAAGCGGTTATCGAAGGAGACGGCCCGGATGGGCGAAAACGAACTGGATAGCGCCCTGGTCGAGCGTGTCCAAAACGGCGACCGGCGCGCCTTCGACCTGCTGGTGCGCAAGTACCAGCACAAGGTGATCGGCCTGATTTCCCGGTACGTCAACAACTACGCCGAATGCGAGGACGTGGCGCAGGAGGCGTTCGTGCGCGCCTGGCGGGCGATCGGCTCGTTCCGCGGGGACAGCCAGTTCTATACCTGGATGTACAAGATTGCCGTCAATACGGCCAAGAACCACCTGGTGGCGATGGGCCGCCGGCCGCCGATGGACGATATCGCGGCGGAGGACGCCGTTTTCCTGACCGGCGCCGAGCGGATGCAGGAGGGCGCCACGCCCGAACGCGAATTGCTTCGGCAGGAGATTGAACAAACCGTCTTCGATACTGTCCAAGCGCTGCCAGAGGAGCTGCGGACCGCCATCACGCTGCGCGAGGTGGACGGCCTGAGCTACGAGGAAATCGCCGAGGCGATGGGCTGTCCCATCGGTACCGTGCGTTCGCGGATCTTCCGTGCGCGCGAAGCGATCGATCAGCAACTGCGGCCACTGCTCTCGGACCGCGAGGATCATCCGACATGACGCAAGACCAACGTGAACACCTTTCGGCCGGCATCGACGGCGAACTCGCCCGCGAGGAGCTTCGCTTCCTGCTGCGCCGGTTCGAGCACGATGCCGTGCTGAGGCAGGCCTGGGCGCGCTATCACCTGGCGCGCGACGGCTTGCGCCGGCAGTTGCCGGCGGTGGCTTCGGCCGGTTTCGCGGCACGGGTGGAGCAGGCGATCGCGCAGGAATCCGAGGCCGGCACGGGACGGCGCACGCCGCACTGGCTGCGCTGGTCGGCCGGCGGCGCCATTGCCGCCAGCGTCGCGGTGGCAGCTCTGATGATCGCCCGCCCGATGGCGGACGACGAGCACGCGGCGACGGCGCTGGCGCAGAACACCCCGGCTGCCGAAGTCGCTGCCCCGTCCGAGCCGGCCACGCCTGCCGCGGTGCCGCCGTGGCTCAGCAGCGACACCGCCTCGCGTTACAGCCAGCAGGCTGCCGCTACCCTTGGCGATAGCTATGGCGGAGGGTTGATGCCCTATGCGCGCAGCCTGTCACCCTATCGCGTCGAGCCGGTGCGCTCGCTGCGCAGCCAGCCCGGTTATTACCTGCTGATCGACCCGCAGCAGGTGCCAGCCGCCCGCTATCCGCGACAGGCGGCTACCGGCACCCAGTGATCCGCGCCCGCGTGCGCTCACCGCGGTCGTATTCCCTTTAGCCTCCGAGCCGGTCCGCCCCGCGGACCGTGCACGGTCGCGTCCCTTTGTTGCCTGAAGGAGGAACGTCCATGAATCGATTTCCCTTGCGCACCCTGACCTGCTGCGTGTTGATGGGCCTGGTGACGGCCGGCTGCGCCCAGGCGGAGCCGCCGGCCGCGCAGGCAAACGCGCCGTCGCAGGCGGGCACCCCCGCGCCGGCCGTGGCCGGCCTGCCGGACTTCACCCCGATCGTGAAGAAGAACGCGCCTGCCGTGGTGCACGTGGAGGCCAAGTACAACGGCCGGCGCCGGGAACCGGGGATGCAGGCCGGCATGCCCGACGATCCGCAGATGGAGCTCTTCCGCCGCTTCTTCGGCATGCCGATGATGCCCTCGCCGGAAGAGCAGGCGCACACCTCGCTGGGCTCGGGCTTCATCGTGTCCAGTGACGGCTACATCCTGACCAACAACCACGTGGTCGACGGCGCCGACGCAGTCACCGTGCGCCTGCAGGACCGGCGCACCCTCGACGCCAAGGTAGTGGGCACCGACCCGAGCTACGACATCGCCCTGCTCAAGGTCGACCAGAGTGGCCTCCCCGCGGTGTCCATCGGCGAGTCGCGCTCGCTCAGGCCGGGCCAATGGGTCCTGGCGATCGGTTCGCCGTTCGGCCTGGACTACACCGTCACCCAGGGCATCGTCAGCGCCGTGGGGCGCAATCTCGGGAGCGGTGACCAGCCCTATACCTCGTTCATCCAGACCGACGTGCCGATCAACCGCGGCAACTCGGGCGGCCCGCTGTTCAACCTGCAGGGCCAGGTGGTCGGCATCAATTCGCAGATCTACTCCAACACTGGCGGCTACCTCGGCGTGTCGTTCTCGATCCCGATCGACGTGGCGATGAACGCGGTGCAGCAGATCAAGGACCATGGCTACGTCACCCGCGGCCAGCTCGGCGTGCAGGTGCGCGGCGTGGACAGCCAGATCGCCAAGGCGCTCAAGCTGGACAACCCGCGCGGTGCCATCGTCGGCGTGGTGCAGGAGGGCAGTGCGGCCGACAAGGCCGGCATCCAGGTCGGCGACATCATCGTCGGCTACAACGGCCAGCCGATCACGGACGCCGGTGATCTGCCTCCGGTGGTCGGCATGACCAAGCCGGGTAGCAGGGTGCCGGTGGAGATACTGCGCAACGGCAAGAAGCAGACCATCCAGGTGACGGTCGGCGAGGCTCCTCACGACGGGACCGGCGCGGGCGGCCGCGACCATTCGCCGGTCCAGTCGGGCTCGGCCGCGCTCGGACTGAGCGTACGCGAGCTGGACAACGACACGCGCCAGCAGCTCGATCTGAAAAAAGGCGAGGGCGTACTGATCGGCGACATCACCGGTCCGGTTGCCGCGCGGGCCGGCCTGCAGCCGGGCGATGTGATCCTGCGCGTGGGTCAGCAGAACGTCGGCAGCGTGTCCGCGTTCCGCGCGGCGACCAGGAGCGTCAAGCCGGGCGACACCGTATTGCTGCTCGTGCGCCGGGGCGATGATACCCAGTTCATCGCGCTGACCGTGCCGTCGGACAAGTAGGCCCCGCCTGCCTCGCAGGTGCCCGCTTGCGCGCGATGCCACGTTTCACGGCATCGCCAGCACGCGGGCGCCTGGTTGGCGCAGTCCGATTCCATGCGACAATACCGGGTTCGTATCGCCATCCCGGCGGTGCGCGGCCCTCCAGGCCGTGAAAGCCCGACCAGCGTATTCCATGGAACTGATCCGCAACTTCTCCATCATCGCCCACATCGACCACGGCAAGTCGACGCTCGCCGACCGCATCATTCAGCTCTGCGGCGGCCTGAGCGAGCGCGAGATGGAAGCCCAGGTGCTCGACAATAATCCGATCGAGCGCGAGCGCGGCATTACGATCAAGGCCCAGTCGGTGTCGTTGCCGTACACCGCGCGTGACGGCAAGACCTACCAGCTCAACTTCATCGATACGCCCGGCCACGTCGACTTCTCCTACGAGGTGTCGCGCTCGCTGGCCGCGTGCGAGGGCGCGCTGCTGGTGGTCGATGCCGCCCAAGGCGTGGAGGCGCAGTCGGTCGCCAACTGCTACACCGCGGTGGAGCAGGGGCTGGAAGTGGTGCCGGTATTGAACAAGATCGATCTGCCCACCGCCGACCCGGAAAAGGTCAAGGGCGAGATCGAGGCCGTGATCGGCATCGACGCCGACGATGCCGTGGCGATCAGTGCCAAGACCGGACAGAACGTGACCGAGGTGCTCGAGGCCATCGTCGCGCGCATCCCGCCGCCCAAGCCCCGCGACACCGACCGTTTGCAGGCGTTGATCATCGACTCCTGGTTCGACAACTACCTGGGCGTGATCTCGCTGGTGCGGGTGATGCAGGGCGAGATCAAGCCCGGCGACAAGCTGCTGGTGATGTCCACCGGGCGCGTGCACGAGGTCGACGACGTGGGCGTGTTCACGCCCAAGCGCAAGAAGCTGGACAAGCTCGGTGCCGGCGAGGTGGGCTGGATCAACGCCTCGATCAAGGACGTGCACGGCGCGCCGGTCGGCGACACGCTGACCCTGGCCGCCAAGCCGGCCGAAAAGCCGCTGCCGGGCTTCCAGACCATGCAGCCGCGCGTGTTCGCCGGCCTGTTCCCGGTGTCGGCCGACGACTACCCGGCGATGCGCGAGGCGCTGGACAAGCTGCGCCTGAACGACGCGGCGTTGTTCTTCGAACCCGAATCCTCCGAGGCGATGGGCTTCGGCTTCCGCTGCGGCTTCCTGGGGATGCTGCACATGGAAATCGTGCAGGAACGGCTCGAGCGCGAGTACGACCTCGACCTCATCACCACGGCGCCGACGGTGGTCTACGAGGTGCTCAAGACCGACGGCACCGTGATGGACCTGGACAATCCCTCGAAACTGCCGCCGGTGCCGCAAATCCAGGAGATTCGCGAGCCCATCATCGTCGCGAACATCCTCACGCCGCCGGACTACATCGGCAACATCATCACCCTGTGCGAGGAAAAGCGCGGCGTGCAGCGCTCCATCCAGTACCTCGCCACGCAGGTGCAGATCAGCTACGAGATGCCGCTGGCCGAAGTGGTGCTGGACTTCTTCGACCGCCTCAAGTCGGTCTCGCGCGGCTACGCCTCGATGGACTACCACCACGAGCGCTTCGAGGCCGGCCCGTTCGTGCGCGTGGACGTGCTGATCAACGGCGATCGCGTGGATGCACTGAGCCTGATCGTGCACCGCAGCCATGCGGACCGCCGCGGTCGCGAGCTGGTCGAGCGCATGAAAGACCTGATTCCGCGCCAGCAGTTCGATGTCGCCATCCAGGCCGCCATCGGCGCGCAGATCATCGCCCGTTCCACGGTCAAGGCGCTGCGCAAGAACGTGCTGGCCAAGTGCTACGGCGGTGACGTGAGCCGCAAGAAGAAGCTTCTGGAGAAGCAGAAGGAAGGCAAGAAGCGCATGAAGCAGGTCGGCCGCGTGGAGATCCCGCAGGAGGCCTTCCTTGCCGTTCTGAAAGTGGATAAATAGTGAGGCGGGGGGCGGGAAGCCGGGAACGGGGAACGGACGGGCCGTGGCCTGGTCTTCGTTCCCCGTTCCCGGTTCCCTGTTCCCCGCTCCGATAGGAGCCCCAGATGGAATTCGATTTTTCCGCGATCCTGCTCGCTCTCACCGTGCTCTTCGGCGTGGTGTGGGGGCTGGACCGGTTGTTCCTGTACAAGAAGCGCAAGGCGCGCCTGGATGCGGCCGGCGACGAGTACCGTGACCCGGCGCCGGTGGATTGGGCGCGCTCGCTGTTTCCGGTGGTGCTGGTGGTGCTGGTGCTGCGTTCGTTCGTGGCCGAACCGTTCCGCATCCCCTCCGGCTCGATGATGCCGACGCTCGACGTGGGCGATTTCATCCTGGTCAACAAGTTCGCCTATGGCCTGCGCATGCCGGCCTTCAACAACAAGTTCCTCGGCCTGGGCGAACCCAAGCGCGGCGACGTGGTGGTGTTCCGTTTCCCCGGCTACCTGTGCCAGGACGACGACGGCCAGTGGGCGCGCAGCGGCGACATCAGCTGCTCCGATCCGCATGCGCCCGTGCCGAACCAGAACTGGATCAAGCGCGTGATCGGGCTGCCCGGCGATACCATCGAGTCGCACGGCGACCAGCTGCTGATCAATGGCAAGCCGGTGTCCGCCGACCTGACGGGGCCTTTCCAGGGACGGCTCAACGGCGACGAGTCGCGGCTGATGCGCGACTACGGCGCCACGGTATGGACCGAGCATCTGCCGCGGTCGGACGGCAAGGGCAGCATCGATCACATGATCGCCAGGATGCCCGCCTACTCGGTGCCGTTCTCCATCCCCAACGACAAGGTGCCTGCCAGGGTGCCGCCCGGCTGCTATATCGTGATGGGCGACAACCGCTACAACAGCACCGACAGCCGCTGGTGGGGCTGCCTGCCGGAACAGAACCTGGCCGGCAAGGCCTTCCTGATCTGGCTGAGCTGGAAGGGGACGCATGACGGCTGGATCGACTTCTCCCGGATTGGCAAGATCATCCACTGATGCAGGACGTGACAGGCGCCACTCAAGCGCGTGTCACAAGGCCAGGGTGGCGCGCGAGAATGGCAGACGAAGCGGCCGCCGCAGCGGCATAGCGAGGGGACTATGAAGAGCAAGCAAACGGGCATCACCCTGATCGGGTTTCTGGTCATCCTGATCGTCGTGGCCTTCTTCGGCTACATGGCGATGAGGCTGGTGCCGGCCTATTCCGAATACATGGGCGTGACCAAGGCCATGAACCAGGTCTCGACCGAGGGCGCCGACGGCAAGTCGCTGGACGAGATCCGCCGGGACCTCCTGTTCAAGATGGGTTTCCAGTACGTGGACGATGCGACCATCCAGCCCCAGGACATCACCATTGACCGCAGCAACGGCACGCAGTTGCGCGTGTCGTACGACAAGCAGATCCCGTTCATCTACAACATCGACTTCCTGCTGCACTTCGACAAGAGCGTACCTTTGCAGGGCAACGTGCCGCTCTGACGCCAAGTGAAGCTGGACTACCGTTTCCGTGATCCCTCGCTCGCCGAACTGGCGCTGACCCACCGCAGCGCCGGGCGGCCGAACAACGAGCGGATGGAATTCCTCGGCGATGCGCTGCTCGGCGCGGTGGTCGGGGAAATGCTTTTCGAGGCGCACCCGCGCGCCAGCGAGGGCGAGCTCTCACGGTTGCGGGCGCAGCTGGTCAATGGCCAGGCGCTGGCAGTGGTCGCGCGCGAGCTGGAGCTTGGCGATGGGCTGAAGCTGGGCTCGGGCGAGTTGAAGAGCGGCGGTTTCCGGCGCGACTCGATCCTGGCCGACGCGTTCGAGGCGCTGGTCGCGGCGGTTTACCTCGACGGCGGATTCGAGGCCTGCCGCCAGACCGTGCGGGAGCTGTTCGCCCGGCGCGTGGCCGACCTGCCCAAATCCTCCAAGGATGCCAAGACCCGCCTGCAGGAGTGGCTGCAGGCGCGCGGCCTGCCGCTGCCGGTCTACGAACTGGCGGGCAGCCACGGCGAGGACCACGCCAAGGTCTTCGACGTGACCTGCAGCATCGCCGAGCCGGCGCCCCTGCGCGCGGCCGCAAGCGGCCCGAGCCGGCGTGCCGCCGAGCAGGACGCGGCGGAGATCGTGCTCGGCCAGTTGGCCGAGCCGCTGCCACCTGCCTGAATTCCGCTTCCCCCGCCGCTGGCGCCATCGGCGCGGCGGCGCCATGCTTTGCCTCCTGTCCGCCGGAACCTTTTTCCATGAACGATGAAACCGCATTTCCCGGCGACCTGCCGCACGAGAATTTCCGCTGTGGCGCCGTAGCCCTGGTCGGTCGCCCGAACGTGGGCAAATCGACGTTGCTCAACGCACTGATCGGCTTTCGCCTCTCCATCGTCAGCCCACGCCCCCAGACCACCCGCCATCGCATCCTCGGGATTGCGACCAGCGAGGCGGGGCAGGTGATGTACGTGGATACCCCGGGCCTGCACCGCGGCGCCAAGCGCGCGATGAACCGCAGCCTCAACCGCGCCGCACGTACCGCCATGGGCGAGGTCGACCTGGCGGTGCAGTTGATCGAAGCCGGCCGCTGGACCGACGAGGATGAGGCATTGTACGCCGCACTGGTCGAGCAGAACGTGCCGCGGCTGCTGGCGATCAACAAGGTCGACCTGGCCAAGGACAAGGGGGCGCTGCTGCCGTTCGTTGCCGAATTGACTGCCGGGCACGAGTTCGCCGACATCCACTACGTCAGTGCCCTCAAGCAAAAGGGCCTGAAGGAACTGGAGCGGGCGATCCTGGAGCGCCTGCCGGTGCGTCCACCGGTCTTCGGCGAGGACGAGGTCACCGACCGCAGCGAGCGCTTCCTGGCCGCCGAGATGGTGCGGGAGCAGCTGATGCTCCGGCTCGACCAGGAGCTGCCGTACGCGACCACGGTGGAGATCGAGCAGTTCAAGGACCGCGAGGACGGCGTTGCCGAAATCCACGCGGTCATCTGGGTCGAGCGCGACGGGCAGAAGGCGATCGTGATCGGACAGGGCGGTGCCCAGCTCAAGGCCATCGGCAGTGCGGCCCGCCGCCATATGGAGCGGTTGTTCGAGCGCAAGGTGTTCCTCAAGCTGTGGGTGAAGGTGCGCGAAGGCTGGGTCGATGACGAAGCGATGCTGAAGAAGCTCGGTTATACGGACTGAAACAGGGCGCGTGGCGGGCCTGACGTCCCGCGCAAGGCCTCACTGGCACGGCAAGCGCCAGCGCCTCAAGATCACCCCGTTCCCCATCCTCGCCACCGTCGGTCATGCTCATCGACCAGCAGCCCGCCTACGTCCTGCACGCGCGGCCCTACCGGGAGACCTCGCTGCTGCTCGAATGCCTCACCCGGGACCACGGACGGCTGGGCGTGGTCGCGCGTGGCGTCCGGCGCGAGCGGGCACGGCTGCAACGGGCACAGCTCGAGCCGTTCCAGCCGCTGGCGCTGGACCTGTCGCTGCGGGGCGAACTGGCGACCCTGCGCGGCGCCGAGCCCGCCGGTGCGCCACTACGGCTGGCCGGCGACGCTGGCCTGGCCGGGCTCTACCTCAACGAACTGGTGGTGCGCCTGACCGGTCGCCAGGATCCGCTGCCCGACCTGTTCGAAGCCTACGGGCGGACCCTGCCGCGGCTCACCGGCCCGGGCCCCCTGGCCTGGCAACTGCGCCGGTTCGAACGCGACCTGCTTGCGGCCATCGGCTATGCGCTGCAACTGGACACCGATGCCGACAGCGGCGAGCCGGTGGCGGCGCAAGGCTGGTACCGCTATCAGGTGGAGCATGGGCCGGTGGCCTGTCCGAACGATGCGCCGCGGGCGATCCTCGGCGAGCACCTGCTGGCGCTGGCCATGGACGAGCCCCCCGCGGTCGCCGGACAGGCGGCATTACGCCGCCTGATGCGCGAGGTGATCCGCTTCCACCTGGGTGGCGGTGAACTGCACGCCTGGCGTGTGCTGGCCACGGCCATGTCGCGGCGCCCCCCGGAGTGACCATCGCAGAGCGTGGGCTGCACCTGGGTTTGCCGGAAGACCGCCGCAGGCGCCAGGCCTTGCAGTCGGCTAGCGATCCAGCGCTGCCAGCGTCGTGATCAGCGCCTGACGGAACCTCTCCCGTGCTCCATCGACGGCCGAGCCCCGGGTCTCCAGCTGCCGCTGCAGGTGGGTCGCCTGCAGCGACAGCGCGGATGCCCCGCAGAAACCACAGGCCGACCGCAAGCGATGCAGGCGTTCGACCAGGCGGGGCGGGTCCGTGCAAAAGTGGTCCAGCTCCTGCACCAGCGTGGAGAGCTCCTCGCGCAACAGGCCGCGCAGCGCCTGCATCGTGCCCTGGTCGCCGCTACTGACCAGGCCGGCCGCGTCATCGAGCAACGGCGCGCGGCGGCCGCTGGTGCGGGCGAGCGAGACCAATGGGCGCAGCGCCTCCAGTTCGCACGGCTTGAGCAGCACATCGCTGAAACCGGCGGTCAGCAGCCGCTGGCGATCGTCGGCCGACACCTCGGCGCTGGTCGCCACGGCAGGTGCGTCGGCCGAGCGGGCCTGGGCGTCGGCGCGCAAGGCCGCCAGCACCTCATGCGCGCCGGCACCTGGCATGCGGCAGTCGAGCAGGAGCAGGTCGAACGTCTCGATGGCGGCTCGTGCGAGCGCCATCTGCCCGTCGGCGCACTCGTGCACCTGCACACCCAGCGCACGCAGCCCGTCGCCGAGGAAGCGGCGGCTCGCCGGATCGTCATCGGCCACCAACACGTAGGGCGGGGGAAGGTTCCCGGGTGGCGGGTCACGCAGGAAGGCGGCTGTGCTCATTGACGAAATCCATGTCGTTCAGCTGGCTTTGGCAGAATGATGGCACATGCTCCCGCCCTCCCGCCGCCTGTTGCTGTGCCTCGGCCTGTTCCTCGTTGCCGCATGGACGGCGCCGGCGCGGGCGGATGTCGACGTGACCGCCAGGGTGGTCGCGATGCCCGGCGTGCGGCTGCAGCAGGTAAGCCTGCACATCGGCGAGAGCGAGAAAGGCGGGCTGATGCTCAAGCTCCATGCGGCGCGCGCGGACGTGGCCGCCATGGGCTGGCACCGGGTCGGGCTGGACCTGCAGGGCATGCTGTCGCGCGACCTGCAGATGCGCTGGATGCTCGACGGCACGCTGGCCCTGCGCGGCGCGCCGGGTGGCGCACTCGGGAATTCGGACGTGCACCTGGTGATCGACGAGCGCGCCAACACCCTGCAGGCCGATATCGCGCAGGCCGCGGCGGCGGCAAGTGCGTGGGTGCCGCTCGACCAGACCAGCCACGCACAGATCACCCTCAAGGACCTGCCGGCCCAATGGCTGGCGGGCCTGCTCGGCACGGTCTGGTCGGGACGGCCCACGGGCGGCCGGCTGGATGCCGAACTGGCGCTGGACGTGCACCAGAACGGCATCCAGTCCTCCGGCGAGTTCAAGCTGGCTGGCGTCGGCTTCGACAGCCCCACCGGCACGCTGGCCGGGCAGGGCGTGAATGGCAACGGCCGCCTGGGCATCGACACGCAGGGCGGCCCGGCCCGGTTCACCGTGGACGCCGTCCTGCGTGGCGGCGAGCTGCTGCTCGGCCCGATCTACGCCAGGCTGCCGGACCATCCGGTGCAGCTCAACGTCGCTGCGGTGGGCCAGGATGGTGCTCTGGCGATCAATCGGCTGCGCGTCAACGATGCCGATGCGCTGCAGCTGGACGGCGCGCTCGCCTTCGACTCCCGTGGCAACCTGGCCCGGCTCCGCCTGGAGCGCTTCCAGGCCCGTTTTCCCGCCGCCTACGACCGCTACGGCGCAGCCTGGCTGGATACGCTGGGCCTGCATGGCGTGGATGCGCGCGGCGCCTTGAGCGGCAACCTCGACCTTCGCGCCGACGGGCCGCACGGCTTCGCCTTCTCGGCCGACCATCTCTACCTGGCGACGGCCGATGGCCGGCTGGGTATCGACGACCTCAACGGTGGGCTGGACTGGTCCGCCCAGGCCGATCGCCCCACCACCAGCCTCGGCTGGCGTGCATTGCGCCTGTACCGCCTGCCTTTCGGCCCGGCCAGGGCGCAGTGGCGCAGCCAGGGCGGCACGCTCGGGTTGACCCAGCCGCTGGGCGTGGGATTGCTCGGCGGGACCGTACGCGTGGGCGAACTCGACTGGCGTCCCGCTGCGGCGAAGGGCAAGCGGCTGGAGGCCTCGCTGGCGGTCACCGGCGTGGACATGGCGGCTTTCAGCAAGGCGATGGGCTGGCCGCAATTCCCCGGCACGCTCGGCGGCGCGATCCCCTCGCTGCGGTGGGTCGACGACACGGTGGAGCTGGCGGGCGGCCTGTCGGTCAATGTCTTCAACGGTTTCGTCGACATCACCCAGCTCGCGCTCACGCAGCCATTCGGGCCCAGCCCGGTGCTGGCGGCAGACGTCGGTTTCCGCCAGCTGGACCTGGGCTCGATCACCAGCGTGTTCGACTTCGGCAGCATCACCGGTCCGCTGCACGGGAGCATCGACAGCCTGCGCCTGGTCGACTGGCAGCCGGTCGCGTTCGATGCGCACCTGCTCGCCGACGAAGGAGGGCGCATCAGCCAGCGCGCGGTCAACAACCTCACCTCCGTCGGTGGCGGCGGCATGGCCGCGGGCCTGCAGGGCGCCGTGCTCAAGCTGTTCAAGACGTTCGGTTACCAGCGCATCGGCCTCAACTGCCGGCTGGCCGGCACGGTCTGCCACATGAGCGGGCTGGAGAATAGCGGCGACGGGTACACTATCGTCGATGGCAGCGGCTTGCCGCACCTTCAGGTCATCGGCCATCAGCACGAGGTCGACTGGCCGACCCTGGTGAGCCGGCTGAAGGCGGCCACCGAAGGCGGCGGTCCCCAGATCCGCTGACGTCCAACCCCTCAGGAGCCCATCATGCGCAAGCTCGTCTACGTCCTGCTGACCACCGTGATGGTCGCCCTGGTCGGCTGCGTCACCATCAACGTTTATTTCCCCGAGGCGGCCGCGCAGAAGGCCGCCGACCGTTTCATCGGCACGGTGATCGACCAGGGCAATGCGCCGGCGCAGGACAGCAAGCCCGCACCGCAGGAGCATGAGCCGGCCCGGCCCTCGGCCATGCTGCTCGACCTGCTGGTGCCGGCCGCCTATGCCGACACGCCCGACATCCGCGTGCAGACGCCGGCCACCGAGGCGATCCGGGGGCGCATGCGGGCACGCTTCGAGAGCACCCTGCAAGCGCTCCTCGACGCCGGCGCGGTGGGGTTCACCAAGGACGGCCTGGTGGCCGTACGCGACGCCGGCAAGATCGCACTCAGCCAGCGTGCCCAGGCCAACGCCGCCATCGCCGACGAGAACCGCGACCGCAACGCGCTGTACCGGGAAATCGCCCGCGCCAACGGCCATCCGGAGTGGGAAGCGCAGATCCGCCAGACCTTCGCCAAGGGCTGGATCGAGCGCGCCCACGGTGGCTGGTATTATCAGGACGCCGCGGGCGCCTGGCAGCGCAAGTAAGCCGCCCGCTCCCTCCTGCAACCCGCGCCCGGGTCCAACGATCCGGGCGTTTCGTTTGTCGAGTCCATGAAAGAAGCCATAGCCACCATCACCGACCTCGCCCATGACGGCCGCGGGGTCGCCCGCATTGACGGCAAGACCGTGTTCGTCAGCGGGGCGTTGCTGGGCGAGCAGGTCCGCCTGGGCATCCGCAAGCGCCACCGCAACTTCGACGAGGCCGAGACGCTCGAAGTGCTGGAACGCTCGCCGCATCGCGTAGAACCTCGCTGCGCGCACTTCGGCCAGTGCGGCGGCTGCTCGCT
>NZ_DASSES010000001.1:0-5547 GCF_035695185.1 Frateuria sp. | reverse complement strand
GCCGGTCGCACCATCCACACGCCCCTGGAGCACCGATGTCCATTTCGTTGATCGCCGCACTGGATGAGAACTTCGCCATCGGCCGAAAGGGGCAACTGCCCTGGCACCTGCCGGACGACCTGCGCTGGTTCAAGCAGCTGACGCTCGGCAAGTACGTGCTGATGGGCTACAACACCGCGGTGGCAATCGGCCGCGCCCTGCCGGACCGGCACAACCTGGTGCTCTCGCGCCGCCACGAGGCGCCGTTCCCCGGCCAGATCGCCGTGCGTTCGCTGGAGGAGGCGCAGGCGCGCGCCGGCGGCACCGGCCTGATGGTGATCGGCGGCGGCCAGGTCTATGCGGCCGCGCTTCCGCAGGCCCGGCGCATGTACCTGACCTGGGTCAGCGCGGCCGTCGAGGGCGCCGACACGTTTTTTCCGGGCATCCACCTGCGCGACTGGACCGAAGTCGCACGCACGCACCACAAGGCCGATGCCGAGCACGAGTACAGCTTCGACATGGTCGAGTACGTGCGCGAATCCTGAGCCGTTGAACACCCTTGCGATGCACGTCGTGGCCGGTGTGCTGACCGATCCGGCCGGCCGCGTGCTGCTCGCCCAGCGGCCGCCCGGCAAGCACCTGGCCGGCCTGTGGGAGTTTCCGGGCGGCAAGCTGGAAAAGGGCGAGGCGCCGGCCGACGGCCTGGTGCGCGAGCTGCGCGAAGAACTGGACGTGGCGATCGAACCGGCCAGCGCCACCCGGTTGGTCCAGGTGCCCTGGAACTACGGCGAGCGGGCCTTGCTGCTGGATGCCTGGCGGATAGGTGCGTGGCAGGGGATGCCGCGCCCGATGGAAGGGCAGGCGCTGCAATGGCGGCTGCCGGCGGAGGTGCCTCCGGCATTGCTGGCGCCGGCGGACCGGGAGATCCTCCGGGCCCTGGTGCCTGCCTTCAGGTAGGGGCGGGAGCCGCTGGCCTACCGAGCTGCGGCCAGCGACAGGTAGCGTTGGTGCAGCGCCTGCACGTGGGCATCCAGCGCCGCTTCGCTGCCGCTGTTGTCGATGACGTCGTCGGCCAGCGCCAGCCGCTCGGCGCGGCTGGCCTGCTGCGCCAGCATGCGTTCGGCAAGGCCCCGATCGATGCCGTCACGGGCGATCAGCCGCTCGAGCTGCACCGCTTCGGGCACGTCCACCAGCAGGACGCGGTCGAGCCAGCGGTAATGGGCGAGGTTCTCCGCCAGCAGGGGAATCGCCAGCAGGCAGTAGGGGGCGGTCTCGGCCAGCGCGCGCTGGTGCAGCCATGTGCGCACGCGCGGATGGATGATCGCCTCCAGCTGGCGCTTGGCCCCGGCGTCGGCGAAGACCCGCCGGCGCATCGCGACCCGGTCCAGCCGACCCTGCGGGTCCAGCGCCTCCGTCCCGAATGCCTCGACGATCGCGGCCAGGCCGTCGCTGCCCGGTTCGACCACGGCGCGTGCCGCCACGTCCGCGTCGTGTACCGGGACGCCCAACGCCTCGAAGCGGCGGGCGACCGCGGTCTTGCCCGAGGCGATGCCGCCGGTCAGGCCTATCGCGTAGGCGCGTCGCGCGCTCACCGCAGCCCGGTCAGGTGCATGTAGCCCCGCAGCAGCGGCTCGCCGGCGATGAACCAGAGCCACCCGGCCATCGCGATGAACGGGCCGAACGGCATCGGCACATCACGGCCATGCTTGCGCAGTGCGATCAGCAGGCCGCCGAGGATCGCGCCGACCAGCGACGAGAGCAGTACCACCGGCAGCAGCGCGCCCGGACCCATCCAGGCTCCCAGCGCGGCCAGCAGCTTGAAGTCGCCGTAGCCCATGCCTTCCTTGCCGGTGAGCAGCTTGAACAGCCAGTACACGCTCCACAGGCTCGCGTAGCCCAGCGTTGCGCCCAGGATCGACGGCGCCGGGAGCACGAACATCGGCAGCAGCGAGAGCAGCAGCCCGAGCCACAACAACGGCAGCGTGAGCTGGTCCGGCAGCAACTGGGTACGCAGGTCGATGCCGGCCATGGCGACCAGCATCCAGGTGAACACCAGCCCCGCCAGCGCCGTCCAGCCGGGTCCGAACTTCCACACCACCAGCACGCTCAGTACGCCGGAGAGCAACTCCACCAGCGGGTACTGGATGGAGATCGGTTCACGGCAATAGCGGCAGCGCCCCCGCAGCAGCAGCCAGCCGAACAGCGGGATGTTGTCACGTGCCGACAGCGGGTGCTTGCAGTGCGGGCAATGCGAGGCCTCGCGCACGATGCCGGGCGGTAGCGGGGTAGCGTCGGCCTGCTCCAGCGCCAGTTCCTCCTGCGCCTCGCGCCGCCATTGTGCTTCCAGTCGCGCAGGCAGGCGCAGGATCACCACGTTGAGGAAGCTGCCTACCAGGAGGCCGAGTACGCCGGCGAAGACGAGCCAGAGCCAAAGCGGAAGTTCGAGCATGCTTGATCCTTGAAGGCACCTTGTAGGACCCACCTGATGGACGCGGCTCTATCCGGTCGCGAACATCAAGAGCATCGTCCTGACGGGCACAATGATGCCGGCCTGAACGAAAAAAGGCCCCCCTCCCGGCGGGGAGAGGGGCCTTGTCCGCTTGGAAATTATACCGTGCCGGCCAGCTTGAAGATCGGCAGGTACAGCGACACGACCATGCCGCCCACCAGCACACCCAGCACGACCATGATCAGCGGCTCGAGCAGGGTGGACAGGGTGTCGACCATGTTGCTGACCTCCTCCTCGTAGAACTCGGCCACCTTGAACAGCATGCTGTCCAGCGAACCGGATTCCTCGCCGATGGCGGTCATCTGCACGACCATGTTCGGGAACAGGCCGGTCTGTCGCATCGACAACTGCAGCTGGTGACCGACCGCGATGTCGTCGCGCATCTGGCGCACGGCATCGCCGAAGACGATGCTGCCGGTGGCTCCGGCCACCGCATCGAGCGCCTCGACCAGCGGCACGCCGGCGCGGAAGGTCACGCCCAGCGTGCGCGCGAAGCGGGCGATCGCCGATTGCCGCAGGATGTCGCCCATCACCGGCAGCCGCAGCGAGATGCGATCCAGCAAGTGGGCGAATTTCACCGACCGTTTCTTGCCCGCGATGATGCCGGCGATCGAGCCGAACACCACGCCGATCACCACCCACCAGTAGCTCATCATGAAGTTCGATGCGCTGAGCACGAACTGGGTCGGCGCAGGCAGCTCGGCGCCGGCGTCCTCGAACGTCTTGGCGAACACCGGGACCACGAACAGCAGCATGATCATGGTGACCAGGAAAACCACCGCCAGCACCATCGCCGGATAGAACAGCGCCTTCTTGATCTTCTTCTTGATCGCCTCGGTGCGCTCCTTGTAGGTCGCCACCGTGTCCAGCACCGTGTCCAGCACACCGGCCGACTCGCCGGCGCGGACCAGGTTGCGGTACAGCTCGTCGAACTGCACGGGATACCGCCCCAGCGCTTCGTGCAACGAGGCGCCGCCTTCGATCGCCTGCTTGACGTCGTTCAGCATGTTCTTGAAGCGGACGTTCTTCTGTCCGCCGGCGATGATGTCGAACGACTGCACCATCGGCACGCCGGAGGCCATCATGGTGGCGATCTGGCGGCTGAAGACAGCCACGTCGCCCGGCTTGACGGTCTTGCCCGTCGCGCCGAACAGCGGCTTGGATTTCTCGCGCACCGTCTGCGGGTTCATGCCCTGGCGGCGCAGTTCGGCCTTGACCAGCGAGGCGTTCTTCGCCGGCATCTCGCCCTTCATGACCTTGCCGCGCTTGTCCAGGGCGACCCAGTCGTACATGGTCGCTCTGCTGACCTCGGCGCGCTGGGCGCCCAGTTCGCGCGCGTTCTTGGCGATTGCGTTAGCCGTAGCCATGCCCGATTCCCCCGGTAATTCGATCCGCGACGGTCGCCAGCGCGGCCGGTCGTCGGTGGAGCATATGCCAATTCTGGCGGGTCATTTCGTGGTGTTCCGCGCAACTTCGCGTGGTAGTCGCACCCAGCGGCGCTCCGGCACGAGCGCCCTTGGGCCCGATCGCATTCGTGGCGACGGCACCCTCAATCCTTGGTCACGCGGTCGATCTCGGCCAGGCTGGTGACGCCGGCCTTGACCTTGAGCAGCGCCGAGGCGCGCAGGTCGTTGATGCCGATCCGGCGCGCGACTTCGCCGATCTGCAGCGCGTTGCCACCCTCGAGCACGATCTTCTGGATGTCCTCGATCATCGGCATCACCTGGTAGATGCCCACGCGCCCCTTGTAGCCCTCGTTGCAGTGCTCGCAGCCGACCGCTTCGTACAGGGTCAGGCCGGCGTCGATGTCTTCCTGGCTGAAACCGGCGGCCAGCAGCACGTGCGGCGGCAAATTCTGTGGTTTCTTGCAGTCGTGCAGGCGCCGGGCCAGGCGCTGGGCGATGACCAGCGTCACCGACGAGGTGATGGAGTAGGGCGGGATGCCCATGTTCATCAGGCGCGCGATGGTCTGCGGGGCGTCGTTGGTATGCAGCGTGGAAAGCACCATGTGGCCGGTCTGCGCCGCCTTGATCGCGATCTCGGCGGTTTCCAGGTCACGGATTTCGCCGACCATGATGATGTCCGGATCCTGGCGCAGGAACGAGCGCAGCGCCGCGGCGAAGGTCATGCCGCGCTTGGTGTTCTGCTGGACCTGGTTGATGCCCTCGACACGGATTTCGACCGGGTCCTCGACCGTGGAGATGTTGCGTTCGGGCGTGTTGAGGATGTTGAGCGCGGTATACAGCGACACGGTCTTGCCCGAACCGGTCGGGCCGGTCACCAGCACCATGCCGTAGGGCTTGTGGATCGCGTCCAGGTAGAGCTTCTTCTGGTCTTCCTCGTAACCCAGTTTCTCGATGCCGAGCCGGGCCGCCGCCGCATCCAGGATGCGCAGCACGATCTTTTCGCCACCCAGCGTCGGCAGGGTGGAGACGCGAAAGTCGAACGACTTGGTCTTGGACAGGTTCAACTTCATGCGCCCGTCCTGCGGCACGCGGCGCTCGGCGATGTCCAGGCGCGCCATGACCTTCAGGCGCGAGGAGATGCGCGGCGCCAATTTCAGCGGCGGCGATGACACCGCGCGCAGCACGCCGTCCATGCGCAGGCGCACGCGGTACTTGGTTTCGTAGGGCTCGAAGTGGATATCCGACGCGCCGCGCTTGATCGCGTCCAGCAATATCTTGTTGACGTACTTCACCACCGGGGTGTCGTCGGTGGAGTTGGCATCCACCACCTTGCTGTCGGCGCTGGTGCCATCGTCCGCGCCGATCGAGAGGCCTTCCAGACCCTCATCCGCATCGCTGTCGCCGCCGATGCTGATGCTCTGAGCGTTCTGCGCCTGCTCGATGCCGCGCTTCAGTTGCTCGGTCTCGATCAGGATCGGTTCCACCGCGCAGTTGGTGTGGAAACGGATTTCCTCCAGCAGGCGCGGGTTGGCAGGGTCCTTCACGCCCACGAACAGGCGCGTGCCGCGTCTCAGCAGGGGCAGGACGGTGTGCTTCTCGATCAGATCCTCGCTCAACTCGCCCATCGGCAACTGGGTGACATCGATCGCGGAG